>JBEKEP010000047.1:0-45954 GCA_050013775.1 Occallatibacter sp.
ACTGCCAGCACTTCCAACAACGCCCCCCCCCACCGACACCGCCATCTTCCAGTCCGCGCCCACAGGATTCCGTCTTGCCGTCACCACCGGCCAGCGCGAAACCCATGCGGAATTTTTTCCCGAAGACGAGGACATCCTCGACAATCCCGCGCCGCAAACCATCGCGCCGACGGCAACGGGCCTGGTTCTCGATCTCAAGAAAGACGCGAATCTCACCGCAGCGCCGGCGCAGTTGAAAGGCGTGCTTGAGCTCGCCGGTGGCAGGAACTACGAGATCGTTGCGACGCCCGGAACTGTCGCGGCTCCGCCGGTCGCGCCTGCGTTCGCTTTCGGCGCTCTTGCCAGCACCGCGTTCTTCGCCTTCCTCGGCGGCCTGCTGCTCAACCTCATGCCCTGCGTCTTTCCCGTGCTGTTTTTGAAGGGACTGGCGCTGGTGCAATCGGGCAGCGAGGAACGGCATAAGCTCCGTGCGCACGGCCTGGTCTACACCGTGGGCATTCTCGTCTCTTTCTGGGCGCTGGTTGGCGCGCTGCTTATTTTGCGTGCCGCAGGCGCCACGCTGGGCTGGGGATTCCAATTCCAATCGCCCGTGTTTCTCGCCCTCATGGCCGCGCTGCTCTTCTTCCTCGGCCTTTCGCTGGCCGGGCAATTTGAGATCGGCCTCACGCTGACCAGCGCCGGAGGCGCTCTCGCCGCGAAACAGGGCTATGCGGGCAGCTTTTTCACGGGAGTCCTCGCAGTGATTGTCGCCACGCCGTGCACGGCGCCCTTCATGGGAACGGCCATTGGCTACGCGCTCGCCCAACCTGCCGCCGCAACCTTCACAATCTTCACCGCGCTTGCTCTCGGCCTGGCCGCACCCTACATCGCGCTTACGCTGCAGCCCGCGTGGACCAGCGTACTGCCCAAGCCTGGCGCGTGGATGGACATTCTAAAGCAGGCGGTTTCGGTTCCCATCTTCGGCACCGTCATCTGGCTCACGTGGGTCGTCGTCGATGCCTATGGTGCGAATCTCCTGCTCGCGCTGCTTTCCATTTTTCTGCTGCTCGTCGTCGCCGGATGGTTCCTGGGCCGCTGGCCTGCGCGGCGCTGGGCGACACTGGTCGCCGTGCTTCTTCTGCTCACAGCTCTTGTTGCTTGCATCACTGCGCCCAGGGAACTCGCTACTTCACCGGCACTGCTCCGCTCCGAAGGCTCCGCCCCACGCAGTGGTGCTGGTGCGTGGCAGCCTTGGTCGAATGATGCCGTCCAGCACGCACTCGCCGCCGGGCAACCCGTTTTTGTGGACTTCACCGCCAGTTGGTGCCTGAGTTGCCAGGTCAACGAGCGCGTCGCCCTCAGCCAACCTGAAGTGATGCAGGCTTTTGGGGAAAGAAACGTGGCTCTGTTCAAAGCCGACTGGACCCGCGAGGATCCCGCGATCACACAGGAACTTACAGCGCTGGGCCGCAGTGGCGTGCCCGTATATGCGCTCTATTCCGAAGGGCAAAACAACCCCCGGTTGTTGCCGCAGGTGCTTACGCCCGGCATCGTTCTGGACGCCATCAATAAACTCCCCGCTGCGGTTGCAACCCCCACCAGTGCTTCTCCGTCCAAACAGCAGTAAAATGGGTGCGTGATCGGCGGAAACTCGATCACCAATTCCCCATCTAGTGCAAGTCGGAACTCCCCACAGTCAGGAGGTCGACTCTCATGAAATCTCTATCTTTTCTCGCAGGCTTGGCGGCTCTTGCGGTTGCGCTCGTGCCCGTTGCGGCTGGCGCCCAGGCTGTCGTGGGCTCGCCCGCGCCCGCATTTACCGCAACTGATTCGCACGGGCAGACCCACTCGCTCCAGGAGTACCGCGGCAAGTACGTGGTCCTCGAGTGGCACAACCAGGGCTGCCCCTACACCAAAAAGCACTACGTCAGCGGCAACATGCAGTCGCTGCAAAAGGAATGGACCACGAAAGGCGTGGTCTGGTTCACCGTCATTTCTTCAGCGCCTGGCGAGCAGGGCTACGTGACCGATGCCGAGGAGAACGCGTATCTGGAGCAGATGCACGCCGCGCCCACCGCGGTGCTCATGGATCCCGAAGGCAAGCTCGGCCATCTCTTCAGCGCCAAAACCACGCCCGAGATGTACGTCATCGATCCCGAGGGCAAGCTGATTTATGAGGGCGCGATCGACGACCGGGCCACGCCCGAAACGAGCGACATCAAGGGCGCCGACAACTACCTGAACGACGCGCTGATGGAATCCATGTCCGGCAAGCCGGTGGCGCACGCCTACACGCGGTCGTACGGCTGCTCCGTGAAATACGCGAACTGAGGCCAGTGGAGCGTCACGGTTTGCCGTCTGGCAAATTGGAATTTGCACTTGACAAACCATAACCATTCGGTTATGAATTATCCATGCAGGCCGTAGAGTCCGACATTTTCAAGGCGCTGGCCGACCCCACCCGCAGGGCGATCTTTGAGCGGCTCGCCCGCAAAGGCGAGCAGACCGTACACGCGTTAACGGGGTCGTTTCACGTGTCGCAGCCGGCAATTTCAAAACACTTGACGGTGCTGAAGAGGGCAAAGCTGGTTCGGCATCGCCGCGAGGGACGCGAGACGCACTACACTGCGCGGCCGCAATCCCTGGCGCCGCTGGTCAACTGGGTGAGTCAGTACGGCGCCTACTGGAATGAGCGATTCGATCGACTCGAAAATCTGCTGGAAAGGATGGACAAATGACCGAGACCATTGCATCAACCCGCACTCTGACGATCGAGCGCGAACTGCCGCATCCGCCAGAGAAGGTGTGGCGAGCCCTCACTGAAAGCCAATTGATCCAGGAGTGGCTGATGGGGAACGATTTCCAGCCGGAAGTCGGCCACCGGTTCAAATTCCGCTCCACTCCCGTGCCGAACTGGGACGGGGTCATCGACAGTCAAGTCCTGGTCATCGAACCGGTATCGCGGCTCTCTTATAGCTGGGGCACGATGGGAATGGAAAGTGTTGTCACCTGGACTTTGACGCCGACTGCAAGCGGCACCCATGTTCGCATGGAGCATTCCGGTTTCCCGTCGGAGGAAAGCGCCAGCTACAAAGGTGCAAAGTACGGATGGACGAATTTCATTGGCAAACTCGAAAACGTCGTTGGAGGTTTGGACTGACCATGAAAACCAAACGCATTGCCTATTGGGCCACGACGATACTCGTAGCGTTCTTCATGAGCGGCGGTATCGCGCAGATCTTGCAATTCCGCGCCAACCCTCATGGCATCGTGCCCGAACTCGGCTACCCCATGTACTTCTTCCTCATCCTCGGGGTCTGGAAGGTGTTGGGAGCCATCGCCATCCTTGTGCCGCGTTTTCCGCGGCTCAAGGAATGGGCGTATGCGGGCATCTTTTTTGACCTCCCGGGTGCAGCCGCATCCTGCGCCGCGGTCGGCGGGTACGGCGCATACGCCTTTCACGTCATTGCTCCGCTCCTCATTGCCGGTCTCACTGTGGCATCGTGGGCGCTGCGCCCCCAAAGCCGCACCGTCCGCGTTCTTTTTTCTGCGACTAACGAGCATGCCGGTATGAACGCAAGAGCGGCTACCATTGGCTAGAGCGGTGACGAAGCTCAATTGAGCCAGGGACTCGAAGCGAACAAGGCAGGCGACCATGAACCGTCGCCTGAATGCTTCGCATCCAACTCCTTGAGGAGACCCGATGAGCAAAAAAACGCAACCCACGCACGAATCGCCCGGCGGTCAAACCGAAAGCCCTGTGGATGATGGCGTAGTGAACGATTCGCTGGGTACCATCGATTTCGCCGATTCCACGGGCGTCGACGATGAACTGGAAACCGGGGACGCGAAGAAGGGCAACACAGTCAAGCGCGAAGACTAACAGAGACAACGCAGAACGAAAAACGTCGGGCTTCGAAAACAAATCAGACTTCGCCGTGTTTGCCGGCTCTGATGCGCCGAATCTCCTCCAACCGCACAGCTAATTGCTTTTCGCGGCCTTCCTGCGTGGGGTGGTAGTAGCGGCGTCCTTTGAGCGAGTCCGGCAAGCAATCCATGTCGGCCACTTTACCTTCTTCGTCGTGTGCGTAGCGATAGCCTTCGCTGTAGCCAAGGTCCTTCATCAACTTTGTCGGCGCGTTGCGCAGATGCATCGGCACTGGCTCCTGGCGGGTATTCTCAATCTCCGCCTGCACCGTGCCCCAAGCCGTGTACACCGCGTTCGATTTGGGCGCGAGCGCAAGATACACAACGGCTTCCGCCAGCGCCAGCTCGCCCTCCGGCGAACCTAAAAAATCATAGGTATCCCTGGCGGAGAGGCACAGGTTCAGCGCCTCGGGTGCGGCCAGGCAGATGTCCTCAACCGCCATGCGCACGATGCGCCGCGCCAGATACAGCGGATCTTCGCCGCCCGCCAGCATGCGCCCCAGCCAGTACAACGCCGCGTCGGGGTCGGAGTTGCGCACGCTCTTGTGTAGCGCCGAAATCAGGTTGAAGTGTTCCTCTCCCGATTTGTCGTACATGAGCACGCGCTTCTGCACCGCTTCGGCGGCAATCACTTTGGCGATCGACTTATCGTCCTGCACGAGTTGCGCCGCGACTTCGAGCGCGTTGTAGGCGCTACGGCAGTCGCCGCTCGAGTAGCTTGCGATCAACTCCAGCGCATCGTCTTCGGCCGTCAGTTCGAGCGCGCCCAGGCCGCGTTCCTTGTCGGCCAATGCGCGCTTCAGCAGTGTCACGATCTGCTCCTCTTTCAATGGCTGCAGCACATACACGCGGCAGCGCGAGAGCAGCGCGGAAATAATCTCGAAGGACGGATTCTCGGTGGTCGCGCCGATCAGGCGGATCGTGCCCCGCTCCACGTATGGAAGAAACGCGTCCTGTTGCGCCTTGTTGAAGCGGTGAATCTCGTCGATGAAGAGGATCGTCCGCGAGTGCATTTCGGCGGCGCGCGCGGCGTCCACCATCACCTGCTTAATCTCCTTGATGCCGCTGGTGACCGCCGAAAACTCGATGAAGGTGGCCTCGGTGGTTTCGGCAACGATCTTGGCCAGCGTGGTCTTGCCCACGCCGGGCGGACCCCAGAAGATCATGGAGCTGGCATCGTCACGCTCAATCTGCACGCGTAACGGCTTGCCGGGACCAACCAGGTGCTCCTGGCCCACCAACTCGTCCAGGCTGCGCGGCCGCATCCGCTCCGCCAACGGCGCGCCTGCGGCGGGCAGCCCTTTGGACGAGTGCGACGGCCGAAGTGGAACTTCGTCAAACAGACTCATCGCTGCACACCTCGGTGGTCCGCCGGTCCACCACTCCCAGTCGTCCTTTGCCGAACTGCCTCATACAACAGCACGCTCGCCGCCACGGCGGCATTCAGGCTTTCCACCGGCCCGGGGCAGGGAATCGTAATTCTGGCGTCGGCCTTTGCCGCCAGATCGACGGCCACGCCGTTCCCCTCGTTGCCGATGATGAGAGCTACTGGGCTCGCCAAGTCGACAAGGTCGGCTGGTTGGGCGGTGCGCACCGTGGTGGCAAGAATCTTCACTCCTGCCTCATGCAGCTTTTCAAGGCACTCGCGTTCGCTGACCGCAAGCAAAGGTACGCGGAAGACACTGCCCGCCGAGGCGCGCACCGCCTTCGGGTTCCAAGCGCTCGCCGTTCCCGGCAGGCTCACGACTCCGGTGACGCCAAACGCCTCCGCCGAGCGCAGGATGGTGCCTAGATTTCCCGGATCCTGAATGCCTGCGAGGATGATGACAAGCTCCGTGCCTTTGCGGCGGGCATCCAGAATGTGCGGCCACGACCATTCCGGCGGCTCGACCAGGGCGGCAATCGCTTGCGGCGTCTCGGTGGCCAGCGCAGAATCGAGCAACTTCGCGGGCAGCCGCAGAATCTCGGTCTCCGGCGGCACATGTAGCCCAACCAGCAACCGCTCGGCTCCCTGCGCCACAAAAACGGTCTTCACGCGCAGGCCTGCGCGCACTGCCTCTTCCAGCAGATGCGGCCCTTCGATGCCTATGTGGCCCTGCGCACCGCGGCTCGCCGCGGCCAACGCTTTGCGCAGCTCTTTCAGGCGCGCATTGTCTTTGCTTTCCACCACACGAACCGGCATCGAACGGGTACCTCTGAGTGCTGTGCCGATTTTAAGCTGTTTTTGCGGCTAAAGGTGCCAGGTTTGGTCCGGCAAACTTGCACCACGGCTAGTGCTGTGATAGTTTCCGATCTTGTAACGTCTTCTTCTTATTCGGGAACCGAGGTAAGCAAGATTGTCGGCGGAAATTCTACGCGTTCATCCCGATGAACCCCAACCAGACCGGATCGATTACATCGTCTCCTGCCTGCGCAAAGGCGGTGTGGTTGCTTTGCCCACCGACACGTTCTACGGCCTGGCCGTAGATCCAGTGAACCTTTACGCCGTCGAGCAAATTTATCAAATCAAGAGCCGCCAGAAGCACAAGCCGCTTTCGCTGCTGATCTCCGGCCTGGCCCAGGCCTATGAATTGGCGCGCGACACCGATCCGCTGCTCGACAAGCTGGCCGATCGCTTCTGGCCAGGCCCGCTCACCATCATTGTCCGCGCCGGAACCAAGCTGCCGCTGCGCTCCACGGCCAACACAGGCAACGTGGCGCTTCGTGTCCCTGACGCGGCCATCGCGCGCGCGGTGGTGGAGCGCTTCGGATTGCCCATCACGGCTACATCGGCCAATCTGCAGGGCGCTTCGGAGTGTACCAACGCCGCGTGCGTCCGCGATCAGATTGGCGATCGCATTCCCCTCATCATCGACGGTGGCCCCACCGGCCGGGCGCAGCCCACGACTATTGTTGATCTCACGCTGGGAGAAGGACGATGGGAGATTCTGCGCGAGGGCGCAATTCCCACCCACGAAATCGTCATGGCCCTGCAGCGGTAGGAAAAACAAGGAGTCGGGACCAGGGCACAGGGATCAGACAACGCGACCAGTGCTAACAAGAGATTTATGATTGTTGCGATACTGGGAAGTGTCCACTGACCCCCGAAACCTGTCCTATGCCCGACCAATCCAAGCCGAAGCATCGCCACACAGGTCTTCGCGTTGCGACTGCGCTAGCGTTGCTCATGGTGGCCGGCGCTCTTGGCTGGATCAGCTGGGTCTACACGCAAATTGAGCTCTACGCGCATCAGGATCAGGCTGCGCAAGCTGACGCCATCGGAGTACTTGGTGCGGCAGAGTACGATGGAAGGCCCTCGCCGGTTTACCGCGCCCGCCTGGACCACGCACTCGAGCTCTTCCATCGCGGCATCGCACCGCTGATCATCACGCTGGGAGGTCCCGGTGGCGATCAATACACTGAGGGCGCGGTGGGTCAGGAATACCTGGTGAGCAAGGGAGTTCCCGAAAGCGCCATCATTGCGGAAACGGAGAGCCGCAATACCGAGGAATCGGCTCGTCGCATGGTCGTCATCGCGCGCGTCAACGGCCTGCACCGCGTCGTGGTGGTCAGCGACGACACGCACATGTTTCGCATTCATGCCGTTTGCGCCGCCGATGGGCTCGATGTCCTGACTTCGCCGCGGCCGCGTCCAGCCACCGAGGAAAAAACGCAGGAAGGCGCGCGCATCGCCCACGAAATTCTGAGCTACACGCTCTGGCGGCTGGATCTGCACTAAAACGAATCAGCGGAGTTCGCCGGGTTAATGGTGTTAGAGCTAATTGCCCAAATGGCTTTGTGAAAGGGCTCGACCTCAGTCGTGCCGCAAGCAGTGCGTAAAACCTGGGGCTTTAGCCCCTGTGGCATGCTTTTCAATCGGCTCTGAAGGTTTATGCAACCAGCTCGGAGACCGGCACGTCCGCAGATCCGCGAGTCAGTAAAGAAAAACCAGACGCTTACCGGTTTCAGTGCATAACGCACAGCAACACCAGGGCAAATCCTGCTGCGCTGCCCGTGGAAAGAAAATTCACCGCGTCGTTGTTCAGCAAGCCGCGTTCTTCCAGCGTTGCTCCCAGCAGGCTGTCGAAGAAGAGGCCGAAGACACCCCCGGCGCAGCTCACCGTAAATAGTCTCCAGCCGCCACCGAGCGCCCACATGCCCGCGTAGGCGATAACAGCTGCGACAACCACCCCGGCCAGGGAACCGGCCAGGCTGATGGCGCCGTCGCGTCCGGCATCGACCGACTTGAACGAAATGATCATGCGTGGACGCCCGCCCAGCACTTGGCCGATTTCTGAGGAAGCCGTGTCGGCCGCAGCCTCAGCCAGTGCCGCTATCGCCAGGGCGAATAGCATGGTCGGCGTGGCGGCATGGTGGGGCATCCAGCGGGAGTCCATGAGCCAGGACTGCACAGGATTACTCGTAACCAGCGCTGCCAGGCCCAAATTCGCCGCAACCTGAGATGCTGACCGTCCTTTGCGCTCCTCCGCGGTTCCGAGCCGTTCCTTTTTTTGCCGGCCGGCACGCGTGACCCCGAATGCCAGCAGGGAAACAGCCAATGTGGGAATGAGGGCGGAATGCCAGGGCGTATAGGGAACTACAACCGTAGAAAACATGAGGCTGGCCGTGATCAGCGTGCCGGTGACTGCAGCTGCCGGAGTGGCCGCTCGCAGCTTCCATGTGACCAGCCCCAGCAAGACGCTGAGACCAATGGTCCAGATGGCGACCGGAGCCGCATGCGAAGCCCACCAACTGCAGTCAAGCACCACTTCTGTGCCCGCAAAAGGCAGTACGGCAAGTAACACGAGCTTCGATTGCCAGGTCAGCTTGTTTTCAGCCACGCTTCATCGTATCCCCTGCTTGCGCCCGGCAAGAAGCGTGTGGCGACTGCCGATGACCAATCTTCATTTCCAGCGTCGCAAGGGAGTGCAGGCGCGGGGGCGGTTTTTGGCCGCCCGGCTGATTTACAATCACCTAGGAAGCAGGAACGATTCTGAATGAGGCTTTTTCCCATGATTTCAGGCCAGGGGCGCGCACTGTTGGCCCAGGCAGGCGGGGCACTTGCAATTGCTGTATTAATTGCAGGTTGCGGCGATAATTACAGGCCGACGGTCACCCCGGTATATAGCACCGGCCCGGCAGCGCAACCGACGTCGTACACTGTCGTGGTTTCGACCACGGGCTCCAACACGGATGGCGTGGTCACCCTTATCGATTACTCAGGTGATTCGATCTTGACCGAGGCAACCATCGGCCCCGGACCGACTGCATTCACCCTCGATGAGTTGGGCGCTACCGGATACACCGTGAACAGTGACGGCACGCTCTCCAACTTCGCCATCACCACGTCGTTGCAGACCAAAAACATTTCCTTCTCCACCTTGTCGCCGACCTCGAAGATCGTGAACCTGATGCCGCCGTCTTCCGGGCTTTGGGCCACTGATCTGAATGGCGATGTGGTCGATCTCTTTCAAGGGTCGCCTCAGGCATTCAAGCTGGCGATTCCGGTGGCGACCTCTGGGAGCCCCGCGACGATGCCGGTGTTTATCGCCGGGTCTCCAACTCTTTCCGGCCAACGCGAATACGTCATCAGCCAGGATGTTGCGGATACCGCGCCGATGACGTGCAATCTGTCGCCCAGAACGGTGGGAGCGACTGGCGTGGCGACGCCGATCGAGATTTCCAGCAATACCACCGATCCGGCGATCGCGGTAGGCAAGTGCCCCGTTTATGCGGTGCCATCTACCGACCAGCAGCGCCTGTTTGTGCTCAATCGGGGCGACGACACCATCACGGTCATCAACGCCAGAAACAACACGCTCGATGCCTGCACGCCCTTTCAGAATCAAAACGGGCAGTGGGTGACGTGCCACCAGACCATCCAGCTTCCCACCGGCTCGGGGCCGATCTACGCGGAGTATGTTCCTGCGACTCAGCAACTCGTCGTGGCCAACTACGACGGGGGATCGATTAGTGTCATTAACGTCCCGCTGGATGAGTACGGCAACGACTCCAATACCTATGCAAACAGCAACTGCACCACCTATGCTGCTTGCGGCGCGATCACAGGTGGTTTTGGCACCTTCGTCACCGTTCCGGTGGGCAATACGGCCACGCCCAATCCGGCCAGCGTGACGGTACTTTACGACGGAAGCAAGGCCTATACCGCGAATCAGAACGATGGAGCGCAAAACGGCACGGTGACGGTGGTCAACCTGTCCACGTACACGGTAGAAAAGACCATCACCGTTGTTGGTCATCCGCGCACCGTGGTGAATACGCAGAACTCCGAGTACGCCAAGGTCTATGTGGGTTCGCCCGACAGCCCGTACATTACCGTCATCGAATCGAGTCCGACGGTGACCGACCTGATCGACACCACGATTTTGGTGGAAGGCACGGTAGTGGATGTGCGCACCACCTCGCAGAACGGCAACGGCGGCAACAATGATTACAGTAGCCGCGTGCCGGGCTACGGCCAGCCATGCAACCGGTCGCCTTCGAGCATGGTTTCCACCTACGGTGCGAACTATACCCTCGCGGAATGCCAGGCCATTCCGTAGAGCATCGATCCTTTCGTTACAATCCAAAGGGCCATTCCCTCTGAGGGAACGGCCCTTCGATTTTGTGAAGGAGTGGCAGCGGCCATGCCGGATGCGGGCAAAACACGCCCGGGAAAGACTCGTCTCGACCTGCTTCTCGTCGAGCTGGGCCTCGTCGCCAGTCGCGAGCGCGCTCGTGCACTGATTCTTGCCGGTCGCGTGCTGGTCCGCGAGCAGAAGATCGACAAGCCCGGGACTGCGATAGCGCAGGACTCCCCGATCCGCCTGCTCGGCGAGGATCAGCCTTACGTTAGCCGCGGCGGATTGAAACTGGCCGCGGCCCTCGAGCACTGGAAGATCGACGTCAAGGGCCGCGCGTGCCTGGACGTGGGTGCCTCGACTGGCGGCTTTACCGATTGCCTGCTGCAACACGGAGCCGCGCACGTGACTGCCGTCGATACCGGCTTCGGGCAGATCCATATGAAATTGCGCAACGATCCGCGCGTGCAGCTCCGGGAACGTACCAACGCGCGCCTGCTCAAGCCTGGTTCACTGGAAAATCCAAACCAAGGCCCAGAAAAGACGTTCCTGGTAATGGACGTTTCGTTCATCTCGGCCACGCTTCTTCTGGGACCGGTGACGGCCGCCGCGCCGGCGCTGGTGGAGGCCGTGATTCTGGTGAAGCCGCAATTTGAGGCAGGCCGCGAGCACGTGGGCAAGGGCGGCATTGTGCGCGATGCGGCCGCGCACCAGTTGGCGATCAATCGAGTGGCGGATGGCGTGCGCGCGCTCGGCTGGCAGGTTGTGGAGACCATCGATTCGCCGATCACGGGAGCCGAAGGCAACCACGAGTTTCTGCTCTACGCGCGGCGTACGTGAACGGGAGCCTGATTACAAACGGGGCGAGTCGAAAGCACGCCAGGGTTTGGGTAGACTGCCCTCCACGCCCGTCTCAGATGTGCGCGCCACACTTGGTGCAAAACGCTGAGCCACCTTCCAGCATTGCCCCGCAACTCCTGCATAGGCCGTAGCCGGGCTGGCCCACGAGTGGTTGCGGCGGAGGCGGAGGGGGAAACCCCATTGGCGGCATGCCCGGGTAACCGGCAATCACGCCAGCTGCCTGCTCGGGAAACTTCGGGTTCGGGCCGTATTGATTCGGCCCCGGTTCGCCGTCCGTGCATAGGAAAACCAGCTGGACGATCGCCGTGATGAACCCCACGACAGGAATGACGCCAAGCACGATCAACAAAAGGAGTATCCAACCGCTCTTGCCGATGTCGTGGAATCGGCGCGTAGCAACGGCCAGAGATGGAAGCACACTAGCCAGACCGTAAATCCCAACCGGAATGAACAAGACCCAGCCGTTGTCCTGCGACATCGCAATTCCTACGCCGCCGACCGCGCACAGCGCGAGTATGGCCAGGGAATTGAACAGCGTGAACATCCAATACTCTGTGCGCCGCGCGCGTCCATCGAATTCGGCGTACTTCTTCCACACCATCAAATACCAATCCATTGTTTGCTCCTCCCCAGGCAGATTGATGAATGCTATGGTTCAGGCCGGTCACAGGCGGTGCTCGTCCGCTAGCACAGCCGACGAATAGACTCCACTTTTTGCGTTGAGCCAATATACAGCCGAAGCTCCGTCAAGGCCAGAAGATTTACATCGGTTTTCCAGAATTTGTGGAGTATTTCGCGAGCCGTTCAGGGCCGCTTCTACAAGAGCGCGCTTCATAAAGGGCATCGTGAAAGGGCACGACTTCAGTCGTGCCGGAAAGGGCAGCAAAATTGTGGGGTTTTAACCCCTGAGGGCTTCGGGCTTGTCAGTCGGCCGTTGATGAAACATGCTCTACCGCCCCACAGACGAAGGCCGGTTAGTGGGAATCCGGGAGAATAGCCACTTCGCGCTTGCAGCTCCGCTGATCAGCAACCGGAAAGCAGATGGATACGCCAGAATCATGCAGCGAAGGGTGCTTTTGTCCCCCGCCGAGGTGGTCGATTACACTCGAACCAATGACCCGCGTCGCTATCGTTGCAAAGCCGAATCGCGAAGAGCTCAAGCGGCTTTTGCCGGAATTGATTGCATGGCTGCGCCAGCACGGCTACGAGCCGCTGCTTGACCACGAAAGCGGAAGCTACACTGCGGACGCGCCGTCCGTCGCGCGCGCGGAACTGCCCGCGCATGCGCCGCAGTTGGTCATCGTGCTTGGCGGCGACGGCACATTACTGGCCGCGGCGCGCATCTTTGCCACCTCGGATACGCCCATTCTCAGCGTGAATCTCGGCTTTCTCGGTTTTCTCACTGAAGTACGTCTCGGCGATCTCTATGCCACGCTCGAGAACTGGTGCGCTGGCTGCCACACTCTCGACGAACGGGCCATGCTGCACGCCGAGCTGTGGCGCCAGGACGCCGAGATCGCGAGCTTCGAAGCGCTCAACGAAGTGGTGGTTTCAAAGGGCGACATCGCCCGCATGGGCGATTTTGCAGTGGAGTTGGATGGCAGGAGTGTGGCCAGTTTCCGCGCTGACGGCGTCATCGTCTCCACGCCCACCGGTTCTACGGCCTACACGCTGGCCGCCAATGGGCCCATTCTGACCCCGGATGTGGATGCCATGGTGGTAACGCCCATCTGTCCCCACCTGCTCACGCTGCGGCCCATCGTGGTCCGCGGCGACGCTTCGCTTACCGTCCGTGTAGAGGGCGTACCCGATGTCGCGCTGCTCACCATCGACGGCCAACAGAAAGTTGAGCTGCGCCGTGGTGACGAGATGCGCTGCTGCCGCTCCCGCCATACCGTCAAGCTGGTTCGCCTGGGAGACAGCGGCTTCTTTGACGCATTGCGCAGCAAATTGAGTTGGGGCGAGCAGTAGCTTCCTCGCAGGAACCGATCCTACTTCGTCAACTCCGCAAGCAACACCTGGGCCTTCGCAGTCAGCGTGTGCGCGCCCTCTACATCGCCCGAGGCCAGGGCGGCCCTGGCCTGCTTCAGAAACTCCCGGATGTGATCGGCAGTCTTTTGCTCGGGGTCGCTCAGCCCACGATTGATGCCATTCAATCGGCGCTCAACGTCGGCGATGGAATTCTCGGTTTCTTGGCGAGAGTTTGCAGGATCGCCTGAGGAAAGCTGTCCGATGGCGCTCACGGGCGGATTTGCAGGCGGCGGCTCAGGTGCGGTCGTGGCATCATCGGGATTGGCCGGTCTCCTATGCCTGACCGGCGGCCGGATCGGCTCCACTTCTTCCCTGAAGTTGATGATGGCATACGCGGCAACGACCGTATCCTCTGGCGGCAGCTCGATGTCGACGAGCGGAATGACCTGCGGTGGCTGGATGCGTGGCGCTAGCACCCGGGACTGCACCGGCGGCTTTTTGTGAAACGGCAGTCCGGAGCAGCCCGTGAGCAAGAACGGCAGCAGCCATACAACGCTCTTGGCAGGCGACTTCATTTCTCCAGCTCCGTCTCGCTGCGCATGCTCGCGGGTTGCTGAGCCCGGTGTACGCGGTCTACGGTGGTGATTGGAATGCGCAACAGGAATTCCGTGCCCCGGTCTTGTCTCGATTGTACGTCGACGCTCCCGTGGTGTAACTGCAGGATGCGGTAGGTCATGGCAAGTCCGATACCGCTGCCCCCGGTCTTAGTTGTGAAATAAAGGTCGAAGATTTTTTCCCGGATCTCCGCGGGAATTCCCGGACCCTCGTCGGCAATCCGCAGCACGGCAAACCTTTGCGCCGCGCGCCCGGTGCGCGCGCCATCGATCCCGTTGCGTTGTGCTGGGGGCAGCGAAGCGGCGTCGGCGCTGCGATCCTCCTCGAGAGTCACTTCCAGGCGGCCGCCCTCGGGCATGGCCTGCCCGCCATTCTGGATCACATTCAGCACCGCCTGCTTCAGCAGGTCCGCGTCTACATTGGCAATCAGAGGCTCCTCCGGCAGTCGACCAATCAGCTGAATCCTCCGCGTGGTCAGCTCGTCGGCAGAAAGCGCCAGCACGTCACCGATCACCAGCCGCAAATCCTGTTCGTGCAATTGCAGCTCCACCGGCCGCGAGAAGTCCACCAGGGTTTGCACCACGCGGTCCAGCCGCCGGATCTCCGCGTCGATCACCTCCAGATGCCGCGTTGCCGGCCCTTCGGCATCGCCCAGTTTCGACTTCAAAAGCTCCAGGTGCACCACGATGGCATTAATGGGGTTCTTCACCTCGTGGCCGACGCCTGACGTCAACCGCCCGATGGCCGCCATGCGGCGCGAAAGCTCCAGCTCTGATTCAATCTTTTCTGCCGACTCCAGATCGTGCAGGGTCACCAGTGCACCGAGCCCGCGGTGTGTTTCATCGTCGTAAATAAAATCCACCGACGCCTGGATCCGTCGCCCATTTTCGGTGCGAATCTCCTCATTCACCATGTTGGCGCCGGCGTCGATGGTCTCGCGCAGCGCCCGGCCCAGCACCGTGGAGCTGAGAAAGATCTCATTGGCGGGCCGGCCCAGGACGCTGTCGCGATCGATGCCAAGGAAGCGGCGCGCCGCTTCTGAAACCAGCACGGCGCGCTTGTCTTCGGTGAAGAGCAGGATGCCGTCCTGCAAATTGCCGAGAATTTGGTCGAGATTCTCGCGCAATGCGGAATAGACTTCTTCCACGTTGCGCATGCGCTGGCCAATCCTCTCGATTTTTGTCGAGACCAGCGCCGCCACATCCTTTTTTGAAACTGCTTTGCCCTCGGGAGACACTCCCTCGGCTGCCGACAAGCGGTCAAGTTGCTGGCTGATCTCGGTTAACGGCCGCAAAGCCAGATTGCTCAGCAGAAAAGCCACGGTCAGCGCCACAATCAGCGCCAGCGCCATCAGGCGTAGCGCATTTCTAAGCAGCGGTTCATATACCGCACGCAGCAGCGACGTGTGCACTCCGACGTTCACCGTGGCGATGAGCTTACCGTCGTTCTCAAGAGGCGCTACGATGTCGAAGACTCCTGGTTCGCGGAAGGCCTGGGCCATCATGTCGACGGGATTAGCCTTGCGCAGGTTCTCATAGCTGGATCGCGAGGGCAACAGTTTGCCTTCGTTGTCGGGGTTGGTGCTCAACAGCGTAATACCCTGGCTGTCGTCGATGTTCACGTCGTACACCGTGAGGTAATAGCGATTCACAGAAACGAGCGCCGCCTGCAACTGCGCATCGTTGCGCACCGTTTCGGCCACCAATTCCTGTAGCTCGCCGGGGTTGTTGGGATCGACTGTGCGGTCCCGGAGGCCGCTCTCCAGCGCATTTTGCAGCGCGAACCGCACCTGCTGCGCCACCGACCAGTTTGTGTCGTAGGTCTGCCGCACCGCCGCTTTCACCAGTTGGTGCATATACACCAGCGACACCAGCCCGGCGATAAGAAACACCAGAGCCGAAATGGCCAGCACGAGTTTGGTTTTCAGGCGCATGGGAAATCGATCTTCACTGGGAACCCGAGTCTACTCGGCCTGTATCTCCCGTTCCCGGCCGTATTCCTTGAGCTTGTTGTGCAGCGTCTTCAGGCTGACGCCTAGAATCTCGGCAGCTCGCGTCTTGTTCTGTCCCGTGACTTCAAGCGTGCGCAGAATCAGCAGCCGTTCGGCCTCGCCGACCGTCGCGCCCACCCGCACTGTCACCACGTTTCCATCCAACGCGCCAGGTTCCAGGCTCTGGTTCGCGCCGAATCCCTGGGGCAGCTGTCCAGTGTCGAGCGGCGCGCCGTCGGGGCAAAGGACCACCGCCCGCTCGATGGTGTTACGCAGCTCGCGCGCATTTCCCGGCCAATCATGAGCCATCAGCTGGTCCAGCATGGGCGCCGAGACAGCGGTCACCTTGCGCCCGTGCTTCTGGTTCATGTCGCCGATCATCGCCTCTACCATGGCCGGCAAATCTTCCATGTGTTCGCGCAGCGGCGGCATGTGGATGTTGAAGACGTTGAGCCGGTAAAAGAGGTCGGCGCGCAGATGTCCCTGGGCCACGGCATGGCGGGGATCGCGATTGGTAGCAGCCAGCACGCGCACGTCCACGTCCTGTTCGGTGCGCGCTCCCAGCCGCCGGAGCTTGCGCTCTTCCAGCACTCGCAGCAATTTGGTTTGAGTACCAGCAGGCATTTCGCCAACCTCATCAAGTAGAAGCGTCCCGCCCGAAGCCAGCTCGAAGCAACCAGCTCTACGCTCCGCCGCGCCCGTGAAAGCGCCTTTTTCGTGGCCGAAGATTTCGCTCTCAATCAGCGTTTCCGGAATCGCCGCGCAGTTGACGGCAACAAAGGGCCGCGACTTGCGAGGGCTCAGGTCGTGCAGCGTGCGCGCCACCAGTTCCTTGCCCGTGCCGCTTTCGCCGGTAAGGAGTACCGACACGTTCGACGGGGCAATCTGCTCGATTAGCCCGAAGATCTCGCGCATCGGCCGCGAACTGCCCACCAGCGCGCCCAGCACGCCCGATTCGCGCAGCCGACGTCGCGCCACTTCAAGTTCAATCGTCGTATCCCGTTGTTTGGTTGCGTTGGCCAGGATGATCTTCAGCCGCGTCGCGTCCACTGGCTTCGGCAAGAAATCGTACGCGCCCAGCTTCATGGCTTCCACGGCCAGTTGAATCGAGCCCATGGCGGTGAGCACCACCACGGCCATGTTGGCGCTCAAGCCGATACCGCCTTCAGACAGCTTGGCCAGCAGCCCCATGCCGTCGAGCCGCGGCATCTTCAGATCCGTCACCACAATGGCCGGATCCCACGCCAATGCCTTTTCCCATGCCTCTACGCCGTCGCGCGCGGTCTCGGTGCGGTATCCCCATCCAGAGATCAGTTCCGCCAGCCCGGCCAGGGCATTGGGCTCGTCTTCGGCAATCAAAACCTTTACGGCGTTCTGCATAGGGGCGTACCGTTCACTCTTTAGCTTACCTTTTTGCCGTGCCATAGGGCGAAAAACGCCCCCAGGCCGGCAGGGAAGCAAAAACTGGAGGCGGTCCAATGGGTGCGGCCCACCAACTAGACTAAATTCATGCTGCCCTACGAAGTCTCCGCCGCTGAAGCTGCCCAAATCCTGCACGAAAACGGCGCCCGCCTCGTTGACGTGCGCGAACCGTGGGAGTTTGCCACCACGCATGTCGAGGGCAGCCTGCACTTGCCAATGGGCGAAGTGCCCACCCGCGCGCACAAGGAACTCGATATGAACGAGCGGCTGGTCATCGTCTGCCATCACGGCGTGCGCTCCATGAATGTGACCGCGTGGCTGCGCCGGCAGGGCTTTGAAAAGGCCCAGTCGCTGCGCGGCGGCATCGATGCCTGGTCCCTCGAAGTCGATCCCAACGTCACGCGCTACTGACGCCGCCGTCAGCTCCTCGAACGGCCTCGCCGATCTATACTCTCAACTGTCCGATTTTCGAAGGGAACGAATCCATGTCTTCTTCTGCTGTTGCCTATGCCCGCCAGAACCATGCCCGCTTTCTCGACGACTTGAAGGCCTTGCTGCGCATTCCGTCTATCTCCACCTTGCCCGAGCACAAGGACGATTGCCGCAAGGCCGCCGAAACGCTGCTCGCCGAGTTAAAGCGCATCGGCTTGGAGAATGACCGCCTGATTGAGGGTGAAGGTCATCCCCTGGTCTATGCCGATTGGCTGCACGCAGCCGGTAAACCGACCGTACTCATCTACGGCCACTACGATGTGCAGCCGGCCGATCCGCTCGACGAGTGGCACACGCCGCCCTTCGAGCCCACCGAGCGCAACGGCAACATCTACGCGCGCGGCGCGGTCGACGACAAAGGCCAGGTGGTTGCCCAAGTCAAGGCGCTGGAATCGTTATTGGCCGCCAACCGTTCGCTGCCCATCAACGTGCGCGTGCTCTTCGAGGGCGAAGAGGAAGTGGGAGGAGAGGGAATTGCGCAGTATGTCGCTTCAAAACCCGCCGATCTAAAGGCCGACTTCGCGCTCGTCTCCGACTCCGATATGTTTGCGCCCGGCCTACCTTCGCTTTGCGTCGGATTACGCGGCATGATCTATACAGAGCTCGAAGTGCGTGGCGCCAGGACCGATTTGCACTCCGGCTTATACGGCGGTGCAGCACCCAACCCGTTCGTCTCCATCGCGCACATCATCGCCAAACTCAAGGATGAAAACGGCCACATCCTCATTCCCGGCTTTTACGACGGCATCATTCCTCCCAGCCCCGAGGAGCTGGCGGCATGGCGCAGCCTTCCTTTCGACGAGGAGGAGTATCGCGAAGCCGAGGTGGGCTCGAAACAACTGGTCGGCGAGGCCGGCTACAGCGTTCTGGAACGCACCTGGGCGCGGCCCACGCTCGACGTGCACGGCATTCCCGGCGGCTTTATCGGGGCAGGCGCCAAGACTGTGATTCCGGCCAAAGCCACCGCTAAGGTCTCCATGCGTCTTGTTCCCGGCATGACCCCGGCTAAGACCTTCGAACTCTACAAGAGCTTTGTGCAGAAGATCGCCCCCGCCGGCGTCGAAGTGGAAGTGCGGCTGATTCACTCCGGCGACGCCTGCCTGGTTCCCGTAAACAATTCCTACATCCAGGCCGCTACGCGCGCCCTGCATGAAGTGTGGGGCAAAGACACGGTCTTCATCCGGTCCGGCGGCTCCATTCCGATCGTCGGCGACTTCGATCGCCACCTGGGCCTGCCTAGCGTGATGATGGGCTTCGGCTTGCCCGACGACAATATCCATGCGCCCAATGAAAAGTTCAATCTAAAGAACTTTGAACTGGGCATCGTGTCGCTCATCCGCTTCCTGGAGGAGGTCGGCAGTTGAATCCAGCCGGGCAAGGTCCGGCGCATCGCGATCCTGAGCCCGACGCGATTGGATTTGTGCTCGCGGGCGGCCAATCCAGCCGCATGGGCCGGGACAAGGCACTCCTGGAGTTTGCGGGCAAGACCCTTGTCTTGCATGCGCTCGTCCGCTTTCGGGAGGCCGGCATTTCGGCCATGATTGCAGGTGCACCTTCGCCCGCCGGCGCCGCCTCGCCCGTCCGCGCGTCTCTTCAGGCATTCGCGCCCATCATCGAGGACGCTTCGCCCGGCTGCGGTCCTCTTTCCGGCATTTGCACCGCGCTCTCGATCATCTCCGTGCGCTATGCCGTGTTTCTCCCGGTCGACTTGCCCCTGCTTCCTGCTTCGCTTCTTGTCTACCTTTTGCACCACGCACATGTGACCGGAAGCGCCGTGACTGTTTCCTCGGTTTCGGGTTTTGCGCAGACTTTTCCGGTGGTCCTCGACCGCGCTGCACTGCCAGCGCTGCAAAATGAGCTCAACTCGGGTCGCAGCGGCTGTTTTTCCGCGTTCCAGGCGGCTTCCGCGGCCATGAACCAGCCCAACAGTAGCGTTGCCGTCGAATTGCTCGCCCAGACCGGCGGAATTTCCGATCCGCTGAGTCTGCCCCCAGCCCGCTGGTATCTCAACCTGAATACGCCGGACGATCTTGAGCGGGCCGAAGCGCTCTGGGGGCGGCGCATCGCGTAAGCTGTTCTTGAAACGCATGTCGGACGCTGACTCTCAATCCGAATTCCTGAAGCCGCTGAAGGCGGAACTTGAAGCGCTGGCGGGCTCGCCGGTCTCCAAGGGTCCGCCCTCTATCGCTCCGCCCGGGCCTGCTCCGTTAGGTCCCATCGTCCAATTCGATCGGGTTTCGATTTCGTTCGGTGACCGGGCAGTTCTTGAAAATGTCAGTTTTTCCGTCGAGCGCGGCCAAACGCTGTGCATTCTTGGCCGCAGCGGCGTCGGCAAATCAGTGTCCTTGCGCATGATCATGGGTTTTCTCAAACCCGACTCGGGTGCCATTCACGTCGAGAACCAGGAAATTACTGGCTTGAGCGAAGAGGGCATGCGTGCCATTCGCAAACGCGTCACCATGGTCTTCCAGAATGGCGCATTATTTGACTCGCTCAGCGTGCGCGAAAATGTGGCGTTCCCATTGCGTGAGCGCGGAGGCCTGGCCGAAGACCAGATCGGTCAGATCGTGGACCGGCTGATTAGCCTGGTGGGGGCAGAAGATGTGGCTGATGTATTGCCGGCCAGCCTGTCCACCGGACGCAAGCGTGCAGTGGCGATGGCGCGCGCTCTGGCCGCGCAGCCTGAGGTCGTGCTCTACGACGAGCCCACCACCATGGTCGATCCCCTGATTGCTCGCCATGTGGGGGACCTCATTCAGCGTCTCAAGCGACAGCTCGGCTTTACCAGCATCGTGGTCACCCACGATACTCGATTCGCCCGCAAACTGGCGGATACGATCCTCTTTTTGCACCAGGGCAGGGCGCTCTTCTTCGGTCCCCTCGAAGCCTTTCTCGCGTCCAAAGATCCTGATATTCAACTGTTCTTGACCCTGGACGCCTATGTATTGCCCACGGAATAAAGACTTTATTGTCTTTTTAGTAACGATACTGTAAAATAAAAGAATTATAAGTAAGACAGATAGAGCGACCGTTCAGTAACCATGTAGTTACTCTCTCGTAATCCTTTGCCTTGCAATTCTCTTGCAGCCCGGACTTTATTGGGCGAAGCTAAAGAAAACCAATTGATTCGCGTTTGTATCGAAAATTGGTGGGGCAACAATTCACGGACTCCCCACGTGATGGGCTTTCAAGAACCTGCATAGCTTCCTTATTTGCGAGCGTTTTTCATCGCTTGAAGGGCCTCGGAATCGCGCAACACGGTTCTTACTTCTTTATGCAAAAGATTGCACGGATCAGGCTACGTTCGCGTCAGGCTTCCCCCGCTTGCGAGGGTAACCGCTGCGTCGCGTATGCCGAGCGCGGTCCGGATACTTTTGAAAGACTGAACTCCCTGCGGTGCCGGGGCGGCACAGAAAAACTGACCGAGCACAACACACTAGCTTTTCCCGTGTCTTTCTTTGAAGGGCAGGCATTGAGGGCGGCGTGTGCGTCTCCCCGTTCGTTCCATTTTGATGCATTTTTGCCTTGCTTCTATTCCCTTGCGAGTCAATCCCGGCAGCACGCCGTTCAGGCGCTTCTGAAAGTTTGAGGTCTGCGTTTCTCTTATGGCGAGTTCGGATTTTTGGCAAAGGTTGTCGTCTTCCCTGGCTTTGTCGGCCGAATGGGAATCGGGTGTCTCGCGTGGCCCCGCGCGGCCGGCTCGCGGCACGGCCAAGCTCTGGATGGTACTGGATATCGTCACGGTCTGCCTCGCTGCGGCTGTGACCACAATCTTCGAGTTTCATACCACTCCCCTGAAGGGAGCCCAAGGTTTTTGGCACGGAACATTGTTTTTCGGCCGTTCGATGTGGGTCTTGCTGGCCTTTCTGTTCGGATTCACTCTGACGCTCATCGCCACCAGCCGCCGCCTGCACTTGTACACTCCAGCGCGCCTGACTAATTTTCTCCACGAGCAGAGACTGAGTGCGCAGGCGTGCTTGACTTCCGGCCTGCTGCTGACCGGCGCGCTTTACCTGGTGCGCGCGGTTTATATTCCACGCGGTATCGTGCTCAGCACGGTTCTCATGGTCGCCGTCGCACTCGGCTTGCGGCGGTTCATCTATCGTGTGCTCCTCTATCGGCGTTTCGACCGGGGTCTCGATACCCGCAACGTGCTTATTGTTGGTACCGGAACAGAGGCGCAAGCCCTTCGCCACCATCTCGACAGCGTCCGGCATCTGGGATTTACCTTCAAAGGCTTCATCGAACTCCCCGGTTCCATAGCGCGCACGCAGATGGCGCCAGGCGAGATTGTCGGCACGCTCGATTCTCTCTTCCAGAATGCCCGCAAACAGTTTATCGACGAGATTTTCTTCACAACGCCTTGCGACCGCAGCATTGTTCAGGACGTGCTGGCCCAGGCGCGGGTTCAAGGCGTGGATATGCGCGTGGTGCCAGACATGTACGACTCCGTGGCCTGGAACAGCCCCATCGAATACATCGGCCAGTTTCCCACCATGCCGCTGCATCGCGGCGAAGCGCCGGAACTAGGTCTCATTTTCAAGCGCGTCTTCGATACCATCTTTTCCATACTGACTCTGCTTCTCACTTCGCCCCTGCTGGTGGCCGTCGCCATCGCCATCAAACTCGATTCACCCGGCCCGGTCTTCTACACCTCTGATCGCATCGGCAAAAAGGGAGTGGTCTTTCGCTGCATCAAATTTCGCACCATGGTTATGGATGCAGAAACTCGCCGCGCCGAGGTCATGCACATGAACGAGCGCGACGACGTGCTCTTCAAAATTTCGAACGACCCGCGCATCACTCGCCTGGGACGGTTCCTGCGCAAATATTCGTTGGATGAGCTGCCACAGTTCTTCAACGTCCTGACTGGCGATATGAGCATCGTGGGGCCGCGCCCGCCCCTGGCCGGCGAAGTGCACAAATACGACCTCAGCCACCTCCGCCGCCTGGATGTCACTCCGGGCATTACCGGGCTGTGGCAGGTGCAGGGACGTCAGGATCCATCGTTTGCCAGCTATGTGTCTCTCGATGTCTCCTACATCGACAACTGGAGCATCTGGCTGGACTTCAAGATCATCCTGCGCACCATCACCGTGGTAATTGCCGGCACCGGCACGTAGTGGGTCTCGCGTGTGGTTTGTGCGGGAAGTAATTTCCTGGGATTGGTTATAAACTCCGGTCGGCGTGTGGAGACTCGACGGCTTTTTCGTGTCAATCGTTGACTAATTCGAAACCGCTTCCAGTTTTGGTTTCTTGCGGACTCCCAGGTTGTTGATCGCGTAATCGATAAAGGGTGACTTGAGCTCCGGGTCCTGCCCCAGGAAGCGGCAGGTGGCCACCACCTGATCCACGATGAACCGCGGATGATAGCAGGCGAGATCGAGGCCCATCTCTTCCCTCACCATGTACACCATGAAGTTGAACACATCCTCGCGCAGCGTCAGGCCCTGCCGCGTGCACTCCCTGTCGAAGATGATCCGGTAGTGCTCCAGGTCCGGCGGACCCACCTCGATCTTATAGGGAAGGCGTCGCAGGAAGGCGGGATCCATCAGGTCTTCCGGTTCCAGGTTGGTGGAGAAGATCACCAGTTCCTCGAACGGAATGCTGAAAGTCTTGCCGGTATGCAGCTTCAGATAGTCCACGCGGCTTTCCAGTGGCACAATCCAGCGATTCAGCAAATTAGCCGGGCTTACCAGCTGCCGGCCGAAGTCGTCGATGAGGAAGCATCCGCCCAATGCCTTCATGTGCAGCGGAGCTTCGTAGAAGTGGCCCGCTTCGTCGTAGCGCAGGTCGAGCATCTCCAGCGTCAGTTCGCCGCCGGTGATCACGAAGGGCCTGCGGCATGTAACCCAGCGCGTATCGTATGTCTCCCGGCGGATAAACGATTGGCTATCGTCTTCGCCTTCCGCCAACGGGCTGATGGGAATATGCACGCTGGGATCGTAGAAGCGGATGATCTGGCCCTCTACGATGATGGCGTACGGTACATAAATCACATCGTGGAAGACGCTTGCGAATCTAAGCGCGACGGAGGTTTTGCCGTTTCCCGGCGGACCGTAGAGCAGGATGGCTCTGCCGGAATTCAACGCCGGCCCGGTTTGTTCCACGATACTGTCAGCCAGTGTCAGCTCGCTGACTGCCTTGCGGATTCGATCCGCGGTAATGCGTTCATTGGTCGGCTTCTGCAGATTGACGCGGTCGACAAACTCCGCGAGGGTCACTGGAGCGGGTCCGACGTAGCCCATACGCTTGATCGCTTCCTGCGTCCAGCGCCGGCCCTCGTCGGTCAGCGCGTAGGTCATACCGATGGGACTATCGGAGTTGCGCGACCCCAATACGTACAGCAACTGCCGTTCGATCGCAAGCTGGGTCAGGTCGATTACGAGTGTCAGCGGCAGCTTGATGGCATCCGCATACTGCGCGATGCCGCTCAGACCGAAGGTATAAATCACCTTCATCAGAAGGGCGAGCAGCTCGGTTTCCTCGAGGCCGGTGGCGGCAATGTCTTTGGGTTCCTTCGGAATGCGGTGGAGAAACCCGTCCAGCACGGCCTGATCGATGGCCCCGACGGCCACAAGGTTATCGCCAAGACGCCCGCCGTGTATCTTCAGCCGTTCCAGCGCCGCCGTCACATCCTTTTCTGTGACCAGCTTTGCCCGGACTAACAGATCGCCAAGTCGAACTCGCGCTTCGATGGTATCCCCCCGGCAATCCTTCTGCCTTTTAGCCCCAATGGCTGAATGTCCCAGGCTCCTGTGGCGTCGCGGACGGCACACTCAAAGGCAACCTTCGGCACACTCAAGTGTAAGTGGTGGCTAAAGTGCAAAAAATCCCCCGTTGGAGGGTAACGTTACCGTGCGATTTAAAATGGAATTGTGAAGATCGCGCTGGCCCAGATCGACCCCACGGTCGGTGATTTTACCGGAAACCTCGAGAAGATCGTTGCCGCCAGCCGCCGCGCGGCGGAACAGGGTGCGCGCCTTGCGGTCTTTTCCGAACTCGCCATCTGCGGCTATCCTCCCGCCGACTTTCTCGAGAAGCCCAGCTTCCTGGCGCGCTGCCGCTCGGCCGTGGACGAACTCGCTGCGGCAACGCGCGAGTTGCCCATTGCCGTGCTTGCTGGCGTCGCCCTTCAGAAAGTGATCGAACTCGACGGCGTTCGCCTTGCCATCACCATTTGCGAGGACGCGTGGAACGACAAGGGCTTTTGGCCCCGCCGCCTCTACGCCGTCGACCCCGTGGAAGAGCTGATGCGCCAGAACCCGGCCCTGCACATCAACCTTTCCTCGTCGCCGTTCTGGCACTCCAAACGCACCATCCGCCGTGAGATGCTGGCCGCCATCGCCCGCCGCGACGGCATTCCGGTGCTGATGTGCAATCAGGTAGGCGGCAACGACAGCCTGATCTTTGACGGCTCCTCCTTCGCGCTCAATGGGCGCGGCGAACTCATTGCGCAGGCAGCTTCGTTCGTCGAGGATCTGGTTCTTGTCGATCCCTTCCACGCCCAGCCGGTTCCGGTTCCGGTTCCTGAAGACAATGCCACCGAGGCCGCTTATCGCGCTTTGGTGCTGGGCACGCGCGATTACGTGCGCAAATGCGGCTTCAGCAAAGCCATCGTGGGCTTGAGCGGCGGCATCGATTCTGCTCTCGTAGCCGCCATCGCCGCCGAGGCCCTGGGCGCAGAGAATGTGATCGGCGTCGGCATGCCCAGTCCCTACTCTTCCGCAGGTTCCATCGACGACAGCCAACGCCTGGCAGCCAACCTCGGCATCCGTTTTGAAACCATCTCTATCAAATCGCTCTTTGCCGAGTTCAACCAGGCTCTCGCGCCGCTCTTTCACGGCATGAAGGATGACATTACGGAGGAGAACATCCAGCCGCGCATTCGCGGCACCCTCCTGATGGCGCTTTCCAACAAATTCGGCGCGCTGGTCCTCACGACCGGCAACAAGTCCGAGATGGCGGTCGGTTACTGTACGCTCTACGGCGACATGGTGGGCGCCCTGGCAGTCATTGGCGATCTGGTCAAGACGCGCGTCTACGCGGTATGCAACTGGCTCAACCGAGACAAGGAAATCATCCCCGACGCCATCCTCACCAAGCCGCCCACGGCCGAGCTGCGCCCCGGCCAGATGGACACCGATTCGCTTCCCCCGTACGAAGTGCTCGACCCCATCGTCGAGGCTTACGTGGAGCGCTACGAAACGCCGGAACGCATCGCCACCGAGCACGGTTTCCCACTCGATCTGGTCCTGCAAACAGTGAGCTTGATTGAGCGCTCCCAGTACAAACGCCAGCAGGCCGCCCCGGTTCTCAAAGTCACCGCCAAGTCGTTTGGCATGGGGCGCAGATTTCCCATCGCCGTCAAGGTCCAGGTTTAGAGTCGGGCCGGCCCAACTCCAGATTCCGACCCGCCCCCAAGGCCGCGTTATAAGCTATAGATAGGGAGTTTGTCCCGCCACTAAGGAGAACCGCTTGATCCGTCCGTCTGTTCGTTTGCTCAGCGCCGCAGCGCTGATTGCCATCTTCGTTCCGGTATTCCCGGCCGCTGCCCAGCAGCATGTGCCACCAGCGCCCGATGCCAGCGCCCCGCAGGCGCCTGCCGCACCGGGACAGTCCGCAACTGAACCCTCGGCCCCGGCTCCGACGGCCGCACCGGTGTTTCCCAAGCCCAATCCAGCGGACTTTACCGCGTCCTCGCCGACCAAGGAAGCCGTAAATGCCTTTCTCACCGCGAACTGGGGATTCGACGAAAATCGCGTCTGGCAGGTGGAGGCCATTCTCACCACGCAAGCGCCGAACGTGAGCGAGGTAGTCGTCTTCATCGGCGACAAGACGGGCAAGGAAAAGCCCGCGAGGTTCGCCTTTTTTGTGTTGCCCGACGGCAAGCACATCATCAGCGGCGAAAGCATCATCAATTTTGGCGATCATCCCTTCGCGGAATTCCGCCAGGCGATGCAGCAAGGCGCCGACGGCCCGTATCGCGGCTCGGCAGCGAAGGATCTGGAACTGGTGGAGTTCGCCGATTTCCAGTGCCCGCACTGCAAAGAGGCGCAGGCCAACATGGACAAGCTGGTCGCGGATTTTCCCAAGGCGCGCATCGTCTTTCAGAACTTTCCCATCGTGTCCATCCATCCTGCGTCGGTGCAGGCGGCTGAGTACGGCCTGTGCGTGAACAAGCAAGGCGGGAGCACCGCCTTCTTCCAATTCGCCGCGGCAGTGTTTGACGGCCAGGATGGCCTTGCCACTCCTGACGGCGCAGCCCTCACCCTCAACAGCGCCGTCATCAAGGCCGGACTCGATCCCACCAAGGTCTCGGCGTGCGCCGCGACGCCTGAGATTAAGGCCAATGTCGATGCCTCCATCAAGCTTGGCACCGACGCGGGCATTAACTCGGTTCCAACTCTCGTCATCAACGGCCACGAGGTTCCAGTCGGCCAGATTCCTTACGAAACTCTGAAGAAGATCGTCGAATTCCAGGCCAAGCTCGACGGCGTTTCCGGCCAGTAGCTGATTCCTGATGCATCGTGCCCCGTTCTCGCTTTGCGAGGGCGGGGCAGATTCTTTTCCCCCGTCACAATACTCCCCGCCTTCCTCGCGTCCGGTTTCAGTTGCAGCCAGAGTATGATGGTTGCCTGCAATCAAACCGCTGGATGATCGGACAACTGTGTCTATGAAGCACATTCTTTCGCTTGACGGTGGCGGAATTCGCGGCGTCTTCACGCTTGAAGTTCTTCTCAAGATCGAGACACTCTTGCGTGAACAGCAATACAACAACTCGCCGAATTTTGTGCTGCGCGACCACTTCGATTTCTTTGCCGGCACCAGCACCGGCGCAATTATTGCCGCGCTGCTGTGCTGGGGGATGCCGGTCGGCGAAATTCGCGAGCTCTACACGAAGCACGGGCGCGATATCTTCCGCCCCACTCCCTGGCACCGCCATCCGATCAAGCGGCTTCTGTACTCGCGCTTCGATTCCCAGCCGCTCGCGGAAATGCTACGGCGCCTTTTTTCGGAAAATGGCGCGGACGCCAAGCTGGGCGCGAGCCGGCTTAGAAGAATGGATGTGCACGACGAGGCAGAGGCCGGAAGCGGGACGGAAACTCTGGCCGAAGGCGAGGGCAAGTACCTGCTGCTCGTGGTGCGCAATCACAGCACAGGTTCCTCGTGGCCTCTGACCAACAATCCGCATGCGAAGTTCAATAAGCCGAAACAGCAATCCGATGCGTCGACTCCGCCAGATACCCTCCTGAGGTTTCCGCTTTGGCAGCTGGTGCGCGCCAGTACAGCAGCACCAACCTATTTTGACCCGGAGGAGATTGTTCTGGGCGGCATAAGGCAACTATTGGTAGACGGCTCCATTTCGCCCTATTCCAATCCGGCCCTGATTGCCGCGCTCACCGCCATTCTGCCTGCCTACAGGATCAACTGGCCAACGGGCCCGGAGAAAATCCGCGTCGTGTCCGTGGGCACCATCGAATTTTCTTCCAAGCTTCCAGTCAAGAATAAAAAGCTTTGGCTGGGCCACAATGCGAGGAAGATTCCCGTCGCCTTACTGCAAACCATTGCCTGGCAGCAGGATTATCTCTGCCGCTGCCTGGGCGAGTGCCTGTATGGAGAACTTCTGGACAAGGAGGTCGGATATCTGGTCGAATCGTTGGACCGCGGCAGCAACGGCGAATTTGAGGTCTGGCGTGAGCGGCCGGGACCCGCATGGTTCAGCTATGTGCGCTATAACCCGACCTATCGGCGGCAGGATGACCTCGACAAAATGTTGAAGAAATACCCGCGCCTGTCGGAGATGGGCGCTGTAGACACAATCCCCATCCTTAAAGACATCGGCCGCGACTATGCGGAGCATACGGTGAAGCTCGAGCACCTCATATGAGAGAAGATCGGCTCGGCCGGTGGTCGGCCCTCCGTTCAGCGGAGATCGAGGGTGCCCGTCCAGGTTTTGCGCGCGCCGTGGAGGCCTTCTATTGCGCTGCGCTTTTTTCCACCCGCATCATCACCGTGTGCCCCGCGGCTTGTGGTCCGCGGACCACGTGCGGCGTCATCACGATCACCAGTGTCGCGTAGCTCTTCTGCAAATCCTTATCGGTTACGTTGTTCATCCCCGGGATCTCGCTAAGCCCGGGAGTTCCGCTGATCGCCTGGCTCTGCGACTTGTCCATCTCGGTGGCCACCACCGTCGCCTCGCCCGCCTTGAGCGTCACCACGCCGGAAAACTCCCGGTTATTGAGCACCGGATTGCCGTCGATCGAGGTTCCGGCAAGCGCGTCGAGCTTCATTTCAACGGTCAGCGCCACGTCGCCGTTGCGAAGCGCCTTGGGCGTGACAGTCAACGTCAAACCAAGGTCCTGGTACTGCACCATGGGAACATTCGGCACTGTACTTGTAAGAGAGGACAACAGGGAACTGAGGCTGCTCGACGTTCCTGCCCCGGTCAATCCGGGAATGCTCCCCGCGCTTCCCGACAGGCTCGAAAAGGAAGAAGTCTGGATGGGATATTTTTCGCCAAGCTTGAGCTCGCCCTTTTCGCCGTCCTCAAGACGGAGTTGGACCTGATCGAGCTCGCGCGAGTCGGAAGTATTCAGGTTGAGGTTGAAGGAAGTTGTACCCGGAACCAGGGCCGACTGCGTAAGCCCGCCACCGAACAAGGCAAAGCCGCTGGAGAGCAGAGGGCTTGAAACCTGGCCCGAGGCGATGAGAATGCCAAGAATTGCCAGGGGATCGTTGGGCGAAGCCAATCCTGAAGAAATGATCTGCTGCACCAGGCTTTGGTTGGCGTTCAAAATCGACTGCTCTTCCGCATACACATTGAAAGCCGCAATGCTCTGCGGTAATTGCGCACCGGTGTTGCGATCGCTGGTGTGAGCCACCTGGATGAGGCGCACATCGAGCAATACCTGGCTGCGCCCGTCGAGAAGGCTCTGCATGGTGTCGTTGAAGGCTTCCAGTGTGCGTTGGGGAGCGCGCAGAGTAATCGCGCGCTCGCTGAGCGAAAGCGTCGCTTGTTGCACCACGAAAATGTTCTTTGCCACCGACAACACATCGTTCAATTCATCGTCGCTCAACCCGCTCAGATAGACCGTTTCCACGTCCTGGCGCAGAAACTGAGTGCGGTTCGCGGTGGTGTCGGCGGCCACCAGCGCGCGATGCGCATCCAGCGGCACGAAGAATGTGTTCGTGACCAGGCTCAATACGCTCGCCGCCTGCTCAAAGCTGACGTCGTCTACATCGAATCGGGTCAGGAATGGGTGCACGCTGCTGTCGAGCATGGTCGTTAAGCCGTAGGCGTGAAAGACCTGGGAGATGATTTGCTCCCGATCGTTGCGCAGATGAAAGCTGTGCACGCCCGGGGCGGGTTCCAACTGCACGGGGCCTGCCAGAGAACTGCCGCTTTGCTCGTAAACCGCCTGCGGCTGGCTGCGCACGGCATCGTCGGCCAACTCGTCGAGATGCTGGTTGATTTCAATGTTCGTGGGGTCGAGCGTGCGGGCGCGCTCCAGCGCAGCACGCGCGGCGGCCTCGTTGTTCAGCAACCGATCCTTGGCCGCCTCTTGAATCAATTCCGTGACAGCGTGGCTGCGCGCCACATCGGCTGCCATCCGATAGTTCGTATTCGTCGGATCGAGTACGGCGGCCTGCTCGTAGTCCTTCATGGCCGCTTCAAACTGGCGATCAAGGAATAATTTGCTCGCATCGAGATAAAGTTTGGTAGCGCGCCGCCTATCGCTCGAGCGCGGTTGCGTAGTTTCCGGACGCGGCTGCGTGGTTACGTTGTCCGTAGCTGCACTGGGGGGAGCGGTCGCCTGCGTGGACCGGCCTTCGGGCGCGTTTTGACCTGCAGGCGCCGAAGCAGGAGTCGAGGCTTGCGCCGAGAGCGCGCCTGTAAACAGGACCAGAGCCAAGCCTGCGAAACAGTTCCGGGCCAGGGATCCGGCTTGACCGCACGCCCGCGCGCCTGGGTTTTGCCGCCGCGGCTTCATGGCCTGTCCTTCATACCCTGCTCTTGACCGTGGCCAGCAAATCTGCCAGCGAGGTGACGCAGACTTCAGGCTGGTGCTCCTTCAACTCATCGAAGCTGAACTTGCCGGTCGCCACGGCGATCACGCTCAGGAAGTTTGCCCGCGCTGCTTCAATATCGCGCGGCGTGTCGCCGACAACGCATATCTTTGCGTCCTTGCCGGCCATCTCGCGCGCCTTCCACGCCGCGTGGGCAATCAACTCCCCACGGATGGGGAAGTGATCGCTGAAGCCGCCGAAGCGAAACCATTCCCGCAGGCCGGCCTTCTCAATCTTGATCCAGCCAATGGCTTCCAGATTGCCCGTGGCCACGCCCAGCAATGCACCCTTCTGGGCCAGGTGGCGCAGCACGTCCTCTACGCCTGGCATCAACGCCAGGTCCAGCTCGTGACGCCGCTCGGCAACGCTGTTGCGCATGGCCTCGAGAATGGCTTCCACGCGCTCTTCCAGCAGCTGGGCAGGAATCCCGGCCTGACGGCAGGCCTCGCGCAAAATGGCGGTATCGGTATTGCCGTGAAGCAGGATGCCGCCCAGCGTAATCTCAAAGCCCGTCACGCGCTGCACGCTGGCGGCGAAGGAGTCAAAGTGCACGCGGTCGCGGCTGCGCAAAAGGGTCCCGTCAATGTCGAAGAGATAGGCGTCCTGCCCGTCCCAGGCAAAGTCCGGCTCTATCGCGATGCGGGCTGTGGGATTCTGCGAAGTTGTTGGCATCATGTTGGGCTGCGTCTTCAGCCTTAAGGCCTGCTGGCAGACCCTAGCGGTAGCCTTGGCGAACAACGCTGAATACAGGACGTTCGCTGCGCGGCGGACGCTTGAGCCCGGCTCGCACTTCGGCCAGATCCAGTCCCAGGTCAGCCATGGCGCGGCTCAGCGTGTTACGGTGCATGCCCAACTCTTCGGCCGCCTTACACTGGTTTCCCCGGTGGGCCACAAGCACCTCGCGCAGATACTGCCTCTTAAATTCCCGCACTGCTTCCTCATAGCGGATGCCGCTTGAGTGCATTTGCGTCACCAGGCTGTCCAGTTCTCGTCTCACGCTTCCCTCGTGCTTGTGTTGCTCAAATAGTGTAACCGTCTTGCAGCCGATTTTCTCAAGAAGCGCCACTTTTTTCGTGAATCCATTTCGGCGATTCGTGCTCCAACTTTTTTAGTCCGTCGACGATGCGCTGCGACAGCCCGCCCGGACTCACTTCCGTGCTCACATGCAAGGCTCCGAAAAAGATCTTCGGCAATGTGGCCTGGGTCAACCACTCTGTCTGCGGGAAAAACGCTACCGTGACCAGGATGCAGACCGTCACCAGCAATGCTCCCTGCACAAAACCCACAATGGACCCGGCAATGACGTCCAGACAGCCCAACCCCACCCAGTGGAACATTTTCTTCAGCATGGCCCCTGCTACATTCGCCAGAAACATCACGATCACGGCGATCAGCAGAAATCCAATGGCATTGGCAACGGCTTCATAGTGCACGATGGGCATGAACGCCAAGCCCACGCGCGCGTAATTCCACCCTGCCAGTACAACTCCCAGGATCAGGCCCAGCAACGAGCAAATCGAGCGGAAGAATCCCTGTGCCATTCCCCCCAGCACCGACACTATCAATACCACGAGAATGATCCAATCCACCCATTCCATATCGCACTCCGCGTTCTCTCACCGCAACGCTCATTCCCAAGGCAATGTTCATAGAAACTACGATGCAAGTTCCCGGCCGGTCAAACGCTTGAAGGCTTCTAAATACTTGGCCCGCGTGCGTTCGACCACCTTGTCCGGCAAACTCGGCGCCGGCGCCTGCTTATTCCAGTGGATTTCTTCCAGGTAATCGCGAACAAACTGCTTGTCAAACGATGGCTGTGCCCCGCCGGGCTTCCAGGTCTTGCCGTCCCAGAAACGCGAGGAGTCCGGAGTTAAAACCTCATCGGCAAGAATAACGCCTTTCGGTGTTTTGCCAAACTCAAATTTTGTGTCGGCCAGGATCAGTCCACAGGACTCGGCGTGTGCCGCCGCCCGGCCGTAAAGCGCGAGCGTCAACCGCCGCAATTCCGCTGCCTCCGCCGCGCCAACGATAGCTTCGATCTCGTCATAAGAAATGTTCTCGTCGTGTGCGCCGTCCTGGCTCTTGGTGGCCGGCGTAAAAATCGGTTCCGGCAGTCGCGAGCCATCGAGAAGCCCGCCCGGAAGACGAATGCCGCAGACCGTACCGTCGGCGCGATACTCTTTCCATCCCGATCCCGCGAGATAGCCCCGCGCCACGCACTCTACAGGAAACATATCGGCGCTCTTTACCAGCATCGAGCGGCCTTGCAACTGGTCGCGGTAGGGCTGGAGCGACGACGGAAACTCACTAACGTCCGCCGTGATCAGGTGGTTGGGCACCACATCCTTCAGCAGATCGAACCAGAACAGCGAAATCTGCGTCAGGATCTTGCCTTTATCCGGGATCCCCGTGCCCAGCACGTGATCGAATGCAGAAATGCGGTCGGTGGCCACCAGCAAAAGTGCGCCGTCCACAGAATAGAGATCGCGTACCTTACCCCGCCCCACAAGCGGTGTCGGGCCCAGATTCGTCGTGAGCAATGCTGCCATGGGGAAACTACCTCGGAGTGGTTCGAAACTCCGATTCTCGTGCCGCCGACAAGCTTTGTCAATCTTCCGCGGCGCCTTCCCGAAACCGGAAGTTTTGCGCTCCGGCAAGTCCGCGCGCAATACGCAAAACCGGGTCGAAACACCGACCATTTACGCTTTCCGGACTGCAATCGAAGTCCTGTGACGGCCGTCACGGCCTGCCTTCACGACATGGGAGACACTTCCATTGTCAACATGGTTCGGACGGCGTGTAAGTTGAGCCGTCTTTGAGCCGGGCGACACGAGGCAGCAGTGGAAAGGGGAAGCCGCGGCTAGTCTCGTTTAGTGCAGGGATCACCAGTAGCCGCGTGCTACCGACCTCCAGTGCCGGCTACTGGTCCCCGTCTTTATCTTGTGTTATAAGTTCGTTCTACAAGCGCCTCCGAAGAGAAGAGTTCCTTCGGGGGCGAATAAAAGACGCCTTGAAAGGCGCAGTGGGTCAGCCTGAATCTGTCGTGAAAGGGCACGACTTCAGTCGTGCTGTAGAAGGCTCATAAACCCTGGGGCTTTAGCCCCTGAGGGGCGTCTTTCACTCGGCGCCGAGGATTGATACAGCCGGCTCTAGACTCCTGATACCACCGGCAGTCCTGCTGCCTCCCATGCGGCGAGGCCGCCTGCAAGTTCTATCTGATTCGTCATCCCATACTGCTGAAGAATGCTTGCGGCGATCGATGAACGGTATCCGCCCGCGCAATGGACCGCGATACGACGGTCGCGCGGTATCTCATCGATCCGATCCTGCAGATGGTTCAGCGGAATGTTCAGGCTGTTTTCGATATGTTTATCGGCCCATTCGCGCGGGGTACGAACATCGAGTACCAGCGACAGTTCGTTAGCCGTCAGATCCTCCGCTGCAATCAGGACGCTGACGCGCTGAGTTGGCCACACCAGATCGGGTCTTTCCGCAAGCGCTTCCATGCCCCCGTCGAGATAACCTCTCACATGATCGAAGCCGATCCGGCCCAGTCGCAAAGCGGCTTCCTGCTCGCGTCCCGGCTCGGCGATGATCACGATGGGTTTCGCGCGGTCCAGAACCGTGCCCGCCCAGGTGGCGTATTGGCCTCCGAGCCCAACATTGATGCTGCCTGCAAGGTGCCCCTTGGCGTACTGTTCCGGGTCGCGTACGTCGAGTAACTGAGCACCCCTCTCTCCCATCGCAAGGACCTCAGCCAGTGCGACCGGTTTGTGGACCAACTCGAGATTCTCCTGCAGTGTGGCGCGTTCGCGGGTGTTTAGAACAGCGTCATAGGTGAAATAGGGCGGAGCATCCGGTTGGTCCGCTGTTACCAGGCGCACGAACTCTTCCTTATTGGTGGGCTTCAACGCGTAATTCAATCGCCTTTGATCGCCCAGGGAGGAGAAGGTGTCAGAAGAAAGCTTCTTGCCGCAGAGGGATCCGGCTCCATGGGCCGGGTAAACGAGAACTTCGTCCGGAAGGGTCAGCAGCTTGTCATGGAGAGAGTCGAAGAGAAATCCGCCCAGCTCGGTCGCGCTCCAGCCCAGCGATGCGCGCAAGTCCGGACGGCCCACATCCCCGATGAAGAGAGTATCGCCGGTGAGAACTGCGTACGGCCTTGCCTCATCCTTGCTCCGGTCGAACACGAGAATCGAAATGGACTCAATGGTGTGCCCCGGAGTCTCGAGCACCGTCAGGCGAAGCCCAGGAAATTCAAGCGTATCGCCATCCTTCATGGCGACGAATTCGTATTCCGCCTTCGCGCGTGCGCCCAGGTGGATTGTGGCGCCACAGGAGTCGCGCAGCTCCAGGTGACCGGCGACGAAGTCCGCGTGGAAATGGCTGAGGAAGACGTGGCGGATTTGCAGGCCAAGCCGCTCGGCGTCAGCGACGTACTGCTGGATGTCGCGCTGCGGATCGACGACGATGGCGGTCTTGCTCTCCTCATCACCGAGCAGATAGGAGGCGTGTGCCAGGCATCCGAGATAATACTGTTTCAGAACCATCGGAATCTGGCGAGTTTAGCATCGCAGGCTTTCGGCGGCCAATCCAAAAATCTTTTGACTCGCTAGCCTTCCGCTAAGAATAAGAAACCATTCTTCTTCGCGGCGCGCAAGTCCTGCATCCAACCCTTCAGTAAGGAAATCGGGTGCCCTCTGCGTTGCGACGCCATTCTGCTTCAACTAAAATAAAAGCAACCCTGCACGTTGAGCTGTTTCGTATTCCTGCCTTGGTCAGTTCAGTTTTCCTATAGCGCATAAACGCGAGGACTGAAATCATGACCGACTCTCCCGACCATGCCATCTTTGGCCTGTTGCCCCAGCCCGAGGGCCGCAGACGTTCCTTTGTCACCAGCTCCATCCTCAACCTCGCAATACTCAGCGTATGCATTTTCGCCGGTATGTCGGCCCCGAAGGTGATGGAGCGGCACTACGAAGAAACGCAACTGGTTGCCCCCGTCATGCCGCCTCCCATGAAGATCAGGCAGCCGCGTCTGCCGGCGCCTCCCAAGCCCATGCCTGAGCACAGGCCGGTCCGCATGGAGGCCAAGCTCACGGCTCCGCCGATGCCGCACATCAGGCCGAACATGGCGCTCACGCCGCGGCCCCTGCCTTCACTGGCCGCAGCCATGCCCGCACAGAACAAGCTCGTCCATCCCTCGGTGGCCCCTGTCCATCTCGGCGAAACATTCGGGGTCACGCCCAATCCCAATGCCGTGCGCCCGGCCACCGTCGCCGCTCTCGGCAATCCCTATGGCGGCATGCAGGGTCCGGCCGTCGCTCCTCACGGTGTCGTTAAATCTGCTGGTATAGGCGACTTCACGCGGGCCGGAACAGGCGGTGGTGGCGGAGGAGGATATGGCGGCAAGGTTGCATCCGTCGGCATACCCGGCTACGCGCCGGTTTCGTCTGCGCCGGTCTACGCTTCCACAGAGCGCCAAACCACAAGCGTCGAGGTGCTCTCCAAGCCGCCCGTGCAATATCCCCCCGAGGCCCGCCAATTACACATCGAGGGCAACGTCGTTCTCAGCGTCACTTTTCTTGCGAACGGCCAGGTCCTTGTCCATGGCGTGGTCCACGGTCTCGGCCACGGCCTCGATCAGGAAGCCATTCGTGTGGCGCAGCAGATTCACTTCCGCCCCGCAACCGAGAACGGCCGCCCCGTGGACGTAACCACGCACGTTACCATCGCGTTTCAACTCGCATAGCGTGACGCTTGCGCACGCTCACCCAAGCCGAGCTTACTGCCATGCAACAGCAATACGCCTGAGCACACCCGATAAAGAGAAGCCATAAAGTATTAGCCGTTTGCGCAACCCGGCTGAAACTGTGGCATTATCGAAGGAAGAGGTGAAGCGATGGCAGAAATGTTTGATAAACAGGCTTCGGTCGATGAGGTTCTTCGCGAAGTTTCCCGTATCAAGTCAGTTGTTACCGATGCAGTGGACGAAGGCGTTCGGTCTGCGCTGCGTGCGACCAAGCAGGGAAGAGCGTACGCCGAAGACAAGATAGACGATGCAAGGCACGCCATCAAGCGGAACCCCCTGCAGGCCGCAGGCATTGTATTTGCCGCCGGCATCGTGATCGGCAGCGTCATCACCTTGATCTGTTACCCGCGCGACTAACCGGCCTGCGGACTCCCCTAACCCCGCTAGCTCCGCTAACAACGCTAACTCCGCTGTCTTTCTAATGCGGCCTTCCCGGCAGCACGAAGTGCTCCTCGCAGCGCGGCTCGTAGTTGTCGCCTGCCATGATGATGGGGCTTGTGTAGTGCGCCGGCTTGCCGTCGACCAGGCGCTGCGGATAAAGCGCCTTGGCGCCGCAACTGCAATACGCCACCAGTTCGGTCACGTTGCCCGCATAGGTGCGCACCAGCCACGAAAGTTCGAGCATTTCGCCGAAAGGCATGCCGCGAAAGTCGAGTTCGAGACCCGAAACCATCACATCGTAGCCGGAGTCGAGCAGCCGCTTGGTGAACAGGAACAGATCCTGCACGAACTGGCCCTCGTCGAGAGCGATGCACTCAATGTGCTTGCCGATGCGCTGCTCGGTGGATGCGATGACCGGCAGCACGGTCCACGGATCGTTGCCAGGGAACTCGACCGCTTCCATCTTTCCGCAGCCATTGCGATTGCGGCTTTCCACCAGGCCGGCGGCGGCTTTGGTGTCAGCGCTCGGCTTCAGCAGCATCACATATTGCTGAGCGTATTCGCGGCGGGTCTCGATCCTGCGCAGCAACTCGGCTGTCTTGTTGCTCCGCATCGGCCCGACAATCATTTCCAGTTTGCCAAGCACAGTCATCTCCGCCTTGATGTCACGTCGGGCCGCGACAAAGCCAGCAGCCGGTGATCAATAGCTAGTAGCTGATCGCGGCGAAATCGCGTCTTTAGCTATTGGCTACTGGCTATTGGCTGTTTTTACGCCGTCGCCCGCTTCAGCTCGCGTTGTCCCAGCCGTACGCTCACAATCTTCGACACGCCCGGCTCCTGCATGGTCACCCCATAGATCATGTCGGCGGCCTGCATCATGCGCTTGGAGTGTGTGACGATCAGGAACTGCGTGTTGTGGCTGAGTGAGTCAAGCAGGTCGGCGAAGCGGCCCACGTTGGTTTCGTCCAGCGCCGCGTCCACTTCGTCGAGCACGCAGAAGGGGCTTGGCCTGAACTCGAAGATGCCCACCAGCAGCGCCAGTGCGGTCAGAGCTTTCTCGCCGCCTGAAAGCAGCAGCACGTTCTGCAGCTTCTTGCCCGGCGGCGAAACCACGATGTCCAGCCCGCTTTCCGCCTGGTTCTCCTCGTCGGTCACGCGCAGGAAAGCTTGCCCGCCCTGGAACAGCCGCGCAAACACCTTGCCGAAGTTCTCGTTGATCTGGACAAGCGCCTCGTCGAACTTGGTACGCGAAATCAGATCGATCTCCTTGATGGTCTCCTGCGTGTTCTCGATGGACTCGATCAGGTCATTGCGCTGCGTTTCGAGGAACGCATGCCGCTCCGCCGTTTCCTTGTACTCGTCGAGCGCCATCATGTTCACGGGGCCCATCTGTTCCAGCCGTTGCTTCAAGCCGCGGCAGGTTTCCTCTTCGGCAGTCAGCTCCTCGCCGGCCAGCCGCACGATCTCCGTATCGGCGCGCAACACCTGCGCCTCTACATTCACTTCGGCCAGGCAACTTCCCTCCAGATATTCCAGATCGGAGTGCAGCTTGGCTAGCTCGCTGGAGAGTCCGGCGCGATTCTCTCGCAACTGGTCCAGCGCCGCGCGCCCGGTTTTAAGCTGTGCCTCCATCGCGGCCAGCTGCTGACGCAGCGCCTGCGCCTGCTCGCTGAGAGATTGCGCCGCGGCCAGCGCCGCCGCACGCGCCTCGGTCAATTGCTTCTGCTGCCCGATCAGTTCAGTGTTTTCCTGAATGCGCTGCTCGCGCTCCGCGTCGGCCGCGGTGCGTTGCTGCTCGATCGCCTGCACGCGCCGGGTCAAATCGCCAAACAGCCGGTCGATGCGTTGGAAGGCCGCCTCTGCGCCGCGCCGCCGCTCTTCCAGGCCGGCCAGCTCCGCCGTCATCTGCGCCGCTTCCTGTTGCAGTGCCTCGCGCTTCAGACGCAAGCTTTCCAACTGCGTCAGTCGCGCATTCAATCCGCTGTCCGCCTGGCTGTGTTCCGACTCCAGGCGCGCCGCTTCTTCGCGCTTCTCGGCAATGGCCTGGCGCTTGGTTTCGCGCGCGTCCTTGTTGCGCGCCGCCTGCGCCTGCCACTCCTGCAAGCGCCGCTCGATGCGCTGTGCCTCGGCTTCCATCTGTTTCAGAGCCGCGCCTAGCGTGGCTGCTTCGCTTTCGCCTGTTCGCCGTTCTTCGCCGTGGGTCTCCAGTTGCGCCGTCAGCTCCTCGATGGCGCGGCTCAGCGTATCGGCTTCCTTCTGCGCGTGCTCCAGATCCGCTTCCAGCTTCGCCAGGCGGCCTTCGGTCTCGCGCAGCTCGCGCTTCAGCGCCAGCGGACCCTCGCTGGCTGGTTTGCCGCCCGTCACTGTCGAGCTGTGGAAGCACTCACCATCCGGCGTCAGGAAATAGGCATGCCTGTAACGCGACGCCAGCCGTTGCGCGTCCATGGAATTCTCTGTCAGGTAGCCGTGCCGCAGCTTCGGCAGCACCGCTTCCAGCGAACGCCCAAAACCATTGAGCACTTTCACGGCATCGCGCAATGGCGTTACGCCGGGTTCGCCCGTCGGGTCGGTGGTGGTTTCGAAAAGCTTGCCCTGCGCGTCGGAGTGAATCAGGAATGTCGCTCGCCCGTCGCTGGTCTTTAGCACGCGCACGCCCTCTTCCGCCGCGCCCCAGCTTTCCACCACCACGTAATTCAGTTCTTCGCGCAGGAATTCGTCCACCACGCCTTCGTGCTCGCCGCTTACTTCAAGAATGTCCGCCAGCGTTCCCACCGGAGCCACCGACGGCCCCAGCGCTCCCGGCTTCAGCAGCCGCCGCACGGAGTCGGTGGCGTAGCCGTGATTGCGAATCAACGCCTGCAGCGAGTCGCGCCGGCCCAGCACAGCGGCCTGCTCGCCGCGGAAATGGTTGGCCTGCGCGCGGCGCGCGCTTTCGTCGCTGCGCTTGGCCTGCAAGGTCTCGCGCAACGTCGCGATCTCCTGCTCGAGCCGCTTCAACGTCGCGTCCGCCGATGCAAATCGCAGGCGCGACTCGCCGGTCTGCACGCCCAGGTTCTCGCTCTCAATGCGCGCCTGGCCCATCTCCGATTCCAGTCGTTCCGCTTCGCGCTCCAGCGCGGCCAGGCTCTCTTCGCCTTGCGCAATGTAGTTGCGCGCGTTGCCTGAGAGCGTGAGCAGATGCATCGCGTGGCGGCGTTCGGCTTCGAGCTCCCGCTCGGCGGTAAAGACTTCTTCGGCCGCACTGCGCGCCTCATGCTGCCGCGTTTCTACTTTGGCGTGGAACTCGTGCGCCTCGCCGGCCGCGGTCTCAAGAAAGCTCTTCTGTTGCGTGCGTTCTTCTTCAATTCCGGCCAACTGCGTGCGCGTCTGTTCCAGCTCCGCGCCCGAGGCCGCAATCCGCGCCACAAGCTCGCTTACGCGCTCCGTATTGCTGCGCTCGCGTGCCGCGGCCCGCTCCAACTCCACGGCTGCGCTGCTGGCGCGCGTCTGCGACTCCAGGACCTCGCGGTCCAACTCATATCCACGCTCGGTCAACGCGTGCTGGCTCGTTTCCTGTTGCGCAATCTCCTCGACTGAGCGGTTCACCTGCTCCGTGAGCGCCGCAATCTCCGCTTCCAAGCGCGCCTGGTCGGCGTCCATGGCTGCCATGCGGCTCGCCAGCACCACGCGCAATCTTCCCCGCAGCTCCTCACGCACCGCGGCATAGCGCTCCGCTTTGGCCGCCTGCCGCTTCAGGCTGTTCATCTGCCGCGTGACTTCTTCAAAAATGTCGTCCACGCGCGCCAGATTCTGTTTCGCGCTTTCCAGGCGCAGTTCCGCGAGGCGCTTCTTGGTCTTGAAGCGCGTTACGCCGGCCGCCTCTTCGATAATCGCCCGGCGCTCATAGGGCTTCGAGCTCAGCAGTTGTCCGATCCGCTCCTGCCCGATGATGGCGTAGCTCTCCGGCCCCAGGCCGGTGCCCATGAAGATGTCCTGAATGTCGCGCAACCGGCAGAGCTTGCCGTTCAGCAGGTATTCGCTTTCGCCTGTGCGGAACAGCCGCCGCGTAATAACGACTTCGCCCTTTTGCGGCTTGCTATGGAACTTGCGCCGCCGGATCTTCAGCAGGACCTGCGGTCCGGCAGCCTTTTGGTCAGCACTTTCGTCGGACTCTTGCGCTCCGGTCCCTTCCGCAGTCTCTTCTTCTGTCACTTGCCCCGGCTGTTCGCTGGCAATGATCTCTTCGGCCTCGGCCGCGCGCTGGCGGCGCACCTCTTCTTCATCCCAGTCCGCCGGCCCCTCGTGATCTACCACGACCTCCGGCTCAACCGGCACAGGCCCCTCGTACGCTTCGGGATCGATCATGGTCAGCGTTACTTCTGCCATGCCCAGCGGCTTGCGGTCGCGCGTCCCAGCAAAGATCAGGTCCTGCATGTGCGAGCCGCGCAGTGTCTTCGCGCTCTGCTCACCCAACACCCAACTCACGCCGTCCAGAATGTTCGACTTTCCGCACCCATTCGGACCCACCACCACGGCAATCCCCGTGCCCGCCACGGTCACTTCGGTGCGGTCACAAAAGCTCTTAAAGCCGAGGATGTGAATCTTCTTTAGTTTCAGCATGTTTACTCCGAATCGACGCGCCTGCGCTTGAAGGTTGATTTTGCGTCCGCGGACGGCCTCGCAAACAGCCGCACGAACGCGCAAATTCACTACTTCATTTAGAGACTTTACGGACGTGGAATCGCAGGGTCAACGTCGATAAGAGGTACCGATGTGGATAAGAGGGCCGGAATTATTACGCCACGGAAAGCGCCAGCCTTTTTTCGGCCTCGGTCAGATGCCCGGCGCCCGAAGCCGTCGTGAAATGGCACGACTTTAGTCGTGCCGCAAAGATCCAAAAAATGAATGATGGGCTTCTTCCCTTGAGGGACGGTCTCTTTCAAACTGGCCCGTTGGCCATCTCCGCTCCAACCAAGCGCAAATGCTAAAATCTATCAGTGCCGGGTCCTACGCGACGTAATCCCGCCAACCCCGCCAGGTCCGGAAGGAAGCAACGGTAACGGGCTAATGCGTGTGCAGTAGGTCACCCGGTACTTTTTTGGGCGCCGTGGGCGCTTCTACTTTTTTCCAGATCCGTCAGCATTCTTAGCGGATCGCCTTTGAACGAAAGGCGGCCAGCCGGCTCCCCACCGGTGCGTACGCCGCAAGGAGAAGTGCATTGAGCCTGACCGTTCGCCCCGTGGTGGGCCGCCGCGCCAAGATTTCGGCGCTCGGAACCTACGTTCCCCCCGATGTCATCACCAATACAGACCTGGAGAAGCTGGTGGAAACCAGCGACCAGTGGATCATGGAGCGCACGGGCATCAAGACGCGTCATAAGCTGGCCGCCGGCAAGGGTGTAAGCGACATTTGCGCGGAAGCTGCAAAGAAATGTCTAGCGGCGCGCGGCATTGGGCCGGACGAACTCGAAGTCATCATCGTGGGCACGGTGACGCCGGACATGATGTACCCCAACACCGCCGCCCTGGTGCAGAACAAGATCGGTGCGCACCGCGTGTGGGGTTTTGACGTCTCCGCGGGCTGTTCGGGATTCACCTATGCGTTGCAGGCAGGCGTGACGATGGTGGAGAGCGGCATGCACAGCAAGGTCCTGGTGTGCGGCGCCGACGCCAACACGCGCATGACGGACTACACCGACCGCGCCACCTGCGTGCTCTTCGGCGATGGCGGCGGCGCGGTGCTTGTCGAGCCCTGCGAAGACGGCGAGATCGGCTTCATCGACTCCCTCAACGAGATCGACGGCGCGGGCGGCGTGAGCCTCTACATGCCGGGCGGCGGCAGCCTGAACCCATCCACCCACGAGACAGTCGACAAGAAAATGCACTTCATCCACCAGGACGGCCCCGCAGTCTACAAGTTCGCGGTGCGCAAAATGGCCGAACTTACGGGAGCGCTGCTGGAGCGCAATGGCGTTGCCGGCGCCGATCTGGGCTGCTTCATTCCCCATCAGGCCAACAAGCGCATCATCACGGCCACAGCCGATCGGCTTGGCATGAGCGCAGATCGCGTGATCGTCAATATAGAAAAGTACGGCAACACCTCCTCCGGAACCATCCCGCTCGCCATGGAGACGGCCGTCGAAGAAGGCAAGCTTAAAAAGGGCGACCTGGTACTGCTCGCCGCTGTGGGCGCAGGCTTTACCGTCGGCACGGTGCTGCTGCGCTGGGAGATCTGAAGGCGGCTTTCAGCTATTAGCGTTTGGCTCCCGGTTCGTTTCGCACAAAACCGGGCATCGCGTTTTTTCCCAACTGGTCCCGAATGCAAATTCGGCGTATGCTCGTCGACACTGACAACACGAATGATGGCTCAGCAAGAATAGTTAGAAACTAGTAGCTAGCAGCTGGAAGCTGAATCGTCATATACTGTGCTCCACCAGCGCCGGCTTTCGGCGCGAACTAGACGATATCTAAGCGGAGGCGACCATGGAAGTGGCATTCACCGCAAGGAAGGGCAAGATTTCCAAGGCCGTGCGCACGCAGGCCGAGGAAGGGATGGAACGCATTGGGCGCATTCTGGGCCGGACCGCGCGAGCCAGCGTCACATTCAGCGCGCAAAGGCATGTCCACATCGTCGAATTGACCATCATGGCCCGCTCGCAGAAATTCGCCGCTACGGGCAAAGGCGACTCGCCCGACGCAGCGCTGCGTGAAGCCACTGAACACGCCGAGCATCAGGTCCATCGGCACCGCGACCGGCGCATCGTGAGCAAGCGCCTGCCCAAAGGAGAAAAAATGCTCACCGCGCCTCCCGTTGCGCGGCCCAAGGCGCGCGTGGAGCCCCTGAGAGATACCGAAGAGGCTGGTCCGGCACGTGGCAATGCGCGGGCATCCATCGCCGTGCACTCATTTCCTATGCGCAGCACGGTGGTCGAGCCGCACATCGTCAAGAGCGGCGAGGCCATTTCGCTGAGGCCGATGACGATTGAAGAGGCCGTGAAAGACGCCGAGTTTCGCGATCGCGACTTATTGATTTTTCGCACCGCAGTAGGAGAGACGTTTGTGCTGCATCGTCGCCGCGACGGCCAAATGGAGCTCGTAGAGATTCCCTAGGGCCGGCTCACGCTTCAAACTGGTAGCCGCCGCGCCCGCAAATTGACTAGCCGCAAGCGTATTTTGTGACGATGCGCTGATCGGTACCGAATGCCAGGCGTCTATTTCTCCTCGGGAAACAAGGAGGTGCGTGTGCGTAAGGGCTTACGTAACTTGCGCTTGCGTGCGGACTTTGGTTGCACCCGGTGACCGCTTTTTGGGGATGGTTGCATGAATCCACGGCGCTTACGATCAAACCAATGGCATCAGTTGCACCAAAGACCGGACCCAGGAGGGTGCGGAAACGCTCGCCAGTTCCAACGCTGGCGGTTCCTGGGGAGGCCATGGAACTGAACGTGTACGGAAACGCAAATCCCGACGCGCAGCGCGCGGTTCTCGACGGTCTTCCGGTCCTGGTCTTCCTTGAGCGTGCGGGCAAGATTATCTTTGCCAACGCCGAAGCGCGGCAGTTGTTGGGTATGGCTGGCGGCGAGTGGATTCCCCGTCCCGTCGAAGATGTTCTGTGGGGACTTTTTCCCGGCACAGCCGAACCGCAAACCCTGCTGACCGGCACGCGGCACGGCAGCCCCTTCCATGCCACTCTTCCGGCGCCCAACGGCCGCCTTGTGCCTGTCGAGGGCACCTACAGCATCTCAAACGCGCAACTGCGCGAAGCTGTGATCGTGGCTCATCCCTGCGAAAAGGAACGAGCTCCCAGATCGCGATTGATGGAAGATGTGCTCTCCAGCCTTCCCGAGGCTGTCGCGATCGAGCATCAGAATCACGTTCTCTACACCAATCCCGGGTTCACGCGAATGTTTGGCTACACCGCCGAAGAGGTCGGCGGCGGCAGCCTGCGCGAGTTGATTGTCCCAGAGACGCGCCTGAACGAAAATGCCACGCTGCTGCGCGTGGTCGACGATCGGGGAAGCGCCACCATGGAAACCGTGCGCACCAACAAGGCCGGCGAACTGGTAGACGTCAGCATGCAAATCGCGCCGCTCTTGGTGGACGGCGCCAAGGTGGGTTATGTCTTCACCTTTCGCGACATCGGCGAAGTGAAACAGACTGAAGCCAAGTTGCAGCACGACGCCATGCACGATGTGCTTACCGGATTGCCCAACCGTGCGCTGTTTCTTGACCGCCTGAACCTCACCCTCACTCGCCGCCTGCGCCATCCCGACAATGGCTGTGGCGTGCTCTATATGGATCTCGACAACTTCAAGTCCGTCAACGATAGCCTGGGCCACGCCGCAGGCGATGTACTGCTGATGGCGATTGCCGGGCGGCTGCGTTCCTCGCTTCGCCCTCAGGACTCTGCCGCGCGTCTCGGCGGCGATGAATTTGCCGTGCTGGTCGAGAACATTGTGACCGCCTACGATCTTGAAGTGGTCGCCAAACGCATTCTGCATGAGCTGGAGCGGCCCTTTGACATCTTCGGCCACACCGTTCACGCCGGCGCCAGCATCGGTGCGGCCATGGCGGGTCCCGAGCACACATCATCCGATCTGCTGCTGCGCGACGCCGACTTTGCCATGTATCGCGCCAAACAGGCGGGCCGCGGGCGTTACGAAATCTTCGACAAGCACCTCGAGGTCTTCGTCACCAGCCAGCAGGAGCGCGAGCGCGAGTTGCGGACCGCCCTCGACAAGCGCCAGTTCACATTCCTCTATCAGCCCATCTACCGGCTCACCAACGGCAAGCTGGAAGGCTTCGAATCTCAGCTCTGCCCGCGCCGCGCCGATGGATCCATTGAGGATGTTGACGGCCTGCTCGCACTGGCCGAAGACACCGGCCTTTCCATCG
>JBEKEP010000048.1:0-36390 GCA_050013775.1 Occallatibacter sp.
TGGGTCGCGGGGTTGTTCACAATCCCGTTGGCCGCTTGTTTGATCATCTTGCCCATCTGGGCGTGGATAGACGGATTCGATGCGGTTCCGGTGATGGTGAGCGGAATCCCGCCGCCATTGGATTTGGATGCTGATTGGGAGCTTTTGCCCAACATTCCGCCGACGGCGCTATTGACGACTCCGCCGACAGCAGACAACGCGGCGATCTTTGCATTCAGTTGAAAGTCCAGTTCCTCCGATGGAGAAACCGTGCCTTCGCCAGTCGCGGATCCAATCTTCGGCACCTCCGCGTCGATATTGCTGAAGCGCGTACCTTGCGGCGAATTATTGACGTCCGCGCTCAGCTTCTGGATCTCGGTGCCGTTCGAAGTCCCGCCGATCGGATTGATGCCCTGAATCTTCGAGCCCAGGTCGAAACCGGTGAGCTGGCTGTTGTCGAGCTCGATGGGCCCTGCAATGGTGGTGGCATTCACCGGGCCGGTAATGGCGAGATTGGCAGTGAGTGTACCTCCCTCCAGGCGCGAACCGCTGGGAAGGGTCACGCCCGCGGCAGGCAATAGTTGCTCCACCTGATCGACAGGGAGATTGGGCGCGGAAAGATGCAGGTTCAGGACGGCCTCGTCGCCGTCATGTCGAAAACTGCCCGAGATGTGGACTTGAACGGCGCCGGTTTGGATGGCGAGGTCGTTGACCTGGCCGGTGCGCGAGGAGAGGTTGTCATCAATGTTGTAGCTGATGTCGACCGGCTTGGGAGCGGGGGTTCCGTTGCGCGCCAATTTGAGCTGGGAGGCAGCGGCCGTTCCCGTACTGGTCAGGTTGCCGTCCTTTGACGCGACCTGGGCGCTGAAGTCGGCCACCATGGAAATGCCATCACTGGGCTGAACCGCGCCGGCGGCCAGTGGATCGAAATGCTTGATCTCGAGTGTCGCTTGGAAGGGAGTCAGGGACGTATCGTTTTGCGCCACCGGTCCCGCTGTGCCGCTCAGACTGAGCGAGCCGCCGCCCGCAACCTGGAGCGAAAGTTCGAAGGGAAAAGACTGCGTAAACGACAAATTCTTGACCGTCAGGTTCATGGCCGTGCACTTGAAAGGATTGCCGGCCACGGGCGTTGACGAAAGGACGGCGCTGCCATTCTCGATCTTCAGTTCGTTCACCGTGAGCGATGGCGGGGCGCTCGTCTGCTGGGATGCGGGCTGAGAAGCGGTGCTGCCCAGCGAAGAAAAGTTCCACGTGCCGTTGGCCGAATGAATGAGTTGAATCGATGGAGAATCGACGGTGAAGGTCGTGATCTTGACCGAATGGCTGAAGACCAGCGGCTCGAGCTCGACGCCGATGCGAAGCTCTTTGGCTTCAAGAAAAGGCGTAGCGGAAAAGGCGGGGTCGTCGGCGATGGAGATATTCTCCGCCACCAGGCTGCCCGTGAGGAGCGAAAGGCTGATGTGGCCGAGCGTGACTTTGCGTCCCAGCGCACCGGAGAGCTCATCCTGAATCTTGGGGCGGAACGTATCGGCGTTGACGAAGAACGGAATCAGGACCAACAAGATGACGACAAGGGCCGCAGCTGCGATCACCGTTCTCACCCAGCGCTTCTGCATCAACGAGTGCATCTGCATCAGATTTTCCTCCTCGCAAAGGGGGCTGGCTGGAATTGTAACCTCCATCGGGTGTCAGTAGCGCCTGCGCAAATGCCGGTTTTCGCAAAAATTATTGCGATTGTTCCTGACGATCGGGCATGGACCTTCACGGAATCCATTGGCGAACGAGCAGTGATGCGCTAAACTGAGCGCGCCCCCGGCTCCTCCCCGAGTTCTTTCCCCATCGCCGCTGCACGTGAGGAGGCAAACATCATGGCGTCAAAGCAGTCGATTCAGATCGGCGCGTTGCGTGCAGACGAGCTTGAGGAAGCGGGTCGCATCGTGCGTGTGGCCTTCGGCACGTTTCTTTTGCTCCCCAACCCGCTGGAATTCATGGCCGACCGGGATTTTGTTACGCCGCGATGGCACGCGCGCAACACCAAACTGCTGGCAGCGCGCGACAACGGCAAACTCATCGGATCGAACATGGCAACGCGCTGGGGATCGTTTGCCTTCTTCGGGCCGCTCACTGTTTTGCCTGAGTACTGGAACCGCGGCGTAGCGCAGCAACTGCTGGCGGCCACTATGAAAGTCTTCGACCGCTGGGGCGTGCGGCGCAGCGCCTTGTTCACATTCCCGCATAGCCCCCGGCACGTGGGTCTCTACCAGAAATTCGGCTATTGGCCCGGCTCGCTCACTGCACTCATGAAACGCGCTCCGGCGCCGCCCGAGTGGGCGCTCGTCGAGAGCGTTAAGGTGCCCGTGCTCCTGTCGTCGCTCACGAAAAAGGAGCAGGAACAAGCCATCGCGGCATGCGCGAAGCTGACCAACACTCTGGAGCGCGGTCTGGACCTTGCCGACGAGATGCGCGTCGTGAGGTCGCAACGCATCGGCGAGGTAGTCCTGATTGAAGGCCGTCGCACGCTGGACGCGTTTGCCGTGTGCATGCACGGAGCAGGATCGGAAGGCGGCCAGAAAACTTGTTACGTAAAGTTCGCAGCGGCACGCAGCGGCGAGCGCTTCGAGCGCCTGCTGGATGCCATCGATGCACTCGCGCTGGCGCAGGACAGTGAAGTGGAGGCCGGAGTGAGTCTGGCATGCAAAGACGCCTTTGAGCGCCTGCGTGCGCACGGCTATCGCGTGGTGACCAACGGCGTCGCCATGCAAAAGCCGCACGGAGACGGATTCAATCGTGCCGCTGCATATGTATTAAACGATTGGCGTTGATGTTTAATCCGCAGCCGTTGCCGCTTTCTCGGTGGGTTTTGCGTGCGGTTCGCCGGCGGGCGCTGGAATCGCTTCCAGATCCGTCTTTCCTTCAGCCAGGCGCATGAGAAAATCCTGGGAAGAAAAGGGCGTCGCGTCTTTCATCTGTTTGCTGGCGCGCACGAAGTTGCCATCCGGTTGCTGGATGCGGGCCTTGACCGTGTCGGCCATATAGGCGGGCAGAATTTCGTTGTGGATGCGCGCGATCGCCGCCGGGTCGCGCACTGGGAAGACCACTTCGCAACGCTCGAACAGGTTGCGCGGCATCCAATCGGCCGAGCCCAGATAGATTTCGTCGCTGCCGCCATTGGCGAAGTGAAAGATGCGGGAGTGCTCCAAAAAACGTCCGACAATCGACCGCACGCGAATGCGTTCTGACAGGCCTTTCACGCCGGGCCGCAGGATCGACAGACCGCGAATGATGAGGTCGATCTCGACTCCGGCCTGCGAAGCCTGGTAGAGCGCCTGGATGATCGAGGGCTCGAGCAGGGCGTTCATCTTGGCCACAATGTGCGCGGGGCGTCCGGCCTGCGCGTGTTCCTGTTCGCGGCGGATGAGGCGCAGAAAACTCTCCGCCATGGTCAGCGGCGCCACCAGGAGCGGCGAGTAATCGTCGAGCTCGGCGTGTGCGGTCAGGTAATTGAAGACCATGTGCACGCGCTCGCCGATTTGCGGATCGCTGGTGAGCAGGCTCAGGTCGGTGTAGAAGCGCGCGGTCTCGGGGTTGTAGTTGCCGGTGCCGAGATGGCAGTAACGGCGGGTGACGCCGTCTTCGTCGTGGCGCACCAGCATGGCCAGCTTGCAGTGCGTCTTCAGGCCCACTACGCCGTGGAAGATCTGTACCCCCGCGTCCTCCATGCTGCGCGCCCAGCGAATGTTCGAGGCCTCGTCGAAGCGCGCCATCAGCTCCACAACCACGGTCGCCTCCTTGCTAGCTCCGGCTTCGGTCAGCGCCTGGAACATCGGCGAGTCGTGGCTGGTGCGGTAGAGCGTCTGCTTCATGGTCACAACGGCGGGATCCTGCGCGCCTTGCTGAATAAACTCGACCACCGGATCGTAGGAGTCGTAGGGGTGGTGGAGCAAAATGTCGCGGTGGCGCAGCTCGTCGAAGATGCCCGTGGACTTGCGGCTGAGCACAAGCGGTTTGGGCGCAAAGGGCTGGAACTTGAGGTCGGGCCGCTGGATGTCGCCGTAGAGGAACATCAGGCGCGAGAGATTCAGGAGACCCTCGCCGTGGAAGACCTGTTCCTCGTCGAGCTCGAAGTTCACCCGCAGCCGCTCCTCAATCTCGGGATCGGCATTGCTTTCAATCTCCAGGCGCACCGCGTCGCCTTTGCGGCGGTTGTGCAGTTCCACGCGGATAGTTTCGAGCAGCGACCTCGCTTCTTCCTCTTCGAAGTAGAGGTTGGAGTTGCGCGTCACGCGGAACGACGTGGAGGCAAGCACTTCGTAGCCGCGATACATGCCCCCGAGGTGCTGTTCGATCAGATCCTGCAGCAGCAGGTAGTCGTGGTGCCCGTGGTTGGCCGGCAGGCGGACAAAGCGCGGCAGGGCGCGTGGCACTGTGACCACGCCCAGCACCTGCGGCCCTGAACTGCGGCGCTTGGCGCGAAGCAGCAAAGCCAGGCAGAGCGCCTTGTTCAGCACGCGCGGAAACGGATGCGCGGGGTCGATGGAGATGGGCGTCAACAGCGGATCGACCTCGCGCTGAAAGTAGCCGCGAGCAAAGTCGGTGGCGTCCTGGCTCAGTTCGTCCCATGTGAGCAGCCGGATGCCCTGCTTGCGCAGTTCCGGCGCCAGTTGCTTGTTCCAGCAGTGGTACTGCGAGGCCACAAAACTGTGAATCTCGGCGGTGAGCGTGGCCAGGGACTCGTCAGGGCGCAGCCCGTCATAGCCGGGCTCGCGGTAGCCATCCTCAATGCGCTGCAGCAGGCCGGCCTGGCGGATTTCCACGTATTCGTCGAGGTTGGAGCCCGTAATGGCCAGGAATTTAACGCGCTCCAGCAGGGGGTTGGTCGGGTCTTCAGCCTCTTCGAGCACACGCCGGTTGAACTGCATCCAGGAGTAGTCCCGGCCGTTAAAAAGCTCTTTTTTCTTTGCACTTCTGGCCATACGCCCGTCTCTTGAGCCGTGTTGGAAAGTCTATCGCGTTTCCGCGCCCTCTTGCATCTGCGCCGAATCCCGGGCCAAGTCCTTCTTCCGCAATTGGTACGCCGCCGGGGATTGCGCCCAGCGACGCCGCGGCCGAGCGGATGTGCGCCGGAACCGGGGGAGGGGAAGTCCCCGCGAAACCATGGTGACAGGCGCAGGGCGGCCGCTATGTTAAACGGAGGAAAAAACTCAATTCTGGACGAAATTTGATAGTCTTGCGACCGTGAGGAAACTATGAACCCCGTCGATCGCCGCGCCGTCTTGCGTTCCACCGCAGCCGCCGCCGCAGCCTTTGCGCTCAAGCGCAGCCTTTTTGCGTTTCCCGGCAGTCTCGCCGCGGCCGGCCAGCCGTCTGCATCGGCCCCTCAGGCGAAAACGCGCTATGGATCGATCAGCGGCACGCTCGAAGACGGAATCAACGTATTCCGCAGCGTCCCCTATGGCGCGGATACCGCGCCGGTACGTTTCCAGGCCCCACTGCCCCCCACTCCCTGGACCGGCGTGAAGGTGTGCGACGCGTTCACCACGCGTGCGCCGCAGCTCACGATGCTCCGCGGGCCGCAAGGCGCAAATACCGCGCCCAGCCTGGGAGCCGTTGGCATGCCGCCAGCGGGAACCGCGCCGCGCGTGGCGCCGGAGGCCGGTGTCGAAAGCGAGGATTGCCTGCATCTCAACGTCTATACCCCCGCACTGCGCGATCATCGCAAGCGCCCGGTGCTGGTCTATTTTCACGGCGGCGCTTACAACAACGGCTCGGTCAACAGCCCCCTCTACGACGGCAAGCGGCTCTGTCATCGCGGCGACGTGGTCGTGGTCACGGTCAATCACCGGCTCAACGCCTTCGGATTTCTCTATCTCGGCGCCATCGACGCCAAACAGTATCCCGATTCCGGCAACGTCGGCATGCTCGACCTGGTGCTGGCCCTCAAGTGGGTGCGCGAAAACATTGCCGAGTTCGGCGGCGACGCTTCCAGGGTTTTGATCTTTGGACAATCGGGAGGCGGCGCCAAGTGTGCCACGCTGATGGCCATGCCCGCCGGTCACGGCCTCTTTCACCGCGTCATGACCATGAGCGGGCAACAAGTGAAAGGCGCTTCGATCGAGATCGCGTCCAAGCGGACCGAATTGATACTGGGCAAACTCGGCGTCACACCGGCCAATCTTGCAGACCTGAAGACCGTGCCGTGGCAAAAGATTCAGGCCGCGGCCATCGCCACCAGCTCCGACTGGCTGCCGGTCGTCGACAACGTCGTGCTCTCGCGCAATCCTTTCACGCCCGACGCGCCGCCGCTTTCAGAAAACGTGCCCATGATCCTCGGCAACGTACACGATGAAACCGCCGTGGCCGTGCGCGGAACGCTCACCTGGGACGACGCGCCCGCGGCGCTCAAAAATGCTGTCGCCATCTATCTCGGACCGTATTCGGCCGAAGAGGTTATCGCGAAATACCGCACGATCTATCCCGACAAATCGCCCATCGAAATTGTGATTGCGGCGGCCACGGCTTTTCGCGCCTGGCCCGGACAGGTGATGGAAGCCGAACGCCGCGCGAGCAATCCCAAGAGCCAGCCGCACACCTGGGTGTATCAAATGAACTGGCACCGCAACGCCCCCGGCGCGCGCGCCATGCACACCATCGACATTCCCTTTATGTTCGACAATCTTTCCGCCTCGCCAGGCCAGATCGGCACCACGCCCGAAGAATTAGCGGCCGCGCAGCCGCTCGCCGACGCCATGTCGGGCATGCTGATTCACTACGCTGCAACCGGCAATCCCAACCATCCCGATCTGCCAACGTGGCCCGCGTACGACCTGAAAGAGCGCAGCACGATGATCTGGGAGAGCACGCCGCACGTTGAGAAGGATCCGCGCGGCGACGAACGCCGTTACGCCGCTGGTTCGCCGTACAGGCAGCCCGGCACGTATTGAGGGGACCCGATCTCCGGCCCGCGGCAGTTGTCCTCCGGTGTGCAAGCCAAACGAAGCACCGATTGGATACACTACATTTAAGAAACGCGCCGGGACCGTGATGCATCTATTAGGGGAAGCGCTATTCTCAGGCCACCGCAGCCGTTGTTCTTGAGTAAGGTTCAAATTGCCAAAGCATTCCATCCAATGCAGAATCCGCCCCTGGGCCGCCGGCTTTTTGCTGAGTATCGTGGCCACGGCGTACTCTGCCTTGGCCGCGCAAACTGCGCCTATTCCGCCCTCGCCCGCCCCCGGGCCGCCTTCGGCCGCGAGTTTTCAGGGCAGTGTTCCCAAGGGTCAGGCGACGGCGCAGCCCATCGATCTGTCACTTGATGACGCCATGCAGCGCGGGTTGCAGGCGAACCTGGGCATCATATTGAGCGGCACGCAAACCGCAGGCGCACGCGCTCAGCGTTTGAGCCAGTTGCAGACTCTTCTGCCCTCGGTGGATTTCAACGCCCGGGAAGCGGAGGCGGAAACCGATCTGCCGGCCGAGGGTTTGCGCATTCCGGGCTTTCCCAAGATTATCGGGCCCTTCGCCTATATCGATCTGCGCGCCAACATGACCTGGTCGCTCGTGAATGTGCAATCGCTGCGTAATTATCTTGCCGCGCGCCACAACTTTGCCGCCGCCCAGTTGTCCGCGGAGGACGCTCGCGATCTGGTTGTGCTCACCGTAGGCAACGCCTATTTGCTGGTGCTGGCTGACGAGACCCAGGTGAGTAGTGTCGAGGCGCAGGTGGCCACCGCGAAGGTTTCGCTCGACCAGGCCGTCGCCAATCACCAGGCCGGCACCGCTCCGCTGCTCGATGAGCTGCGCGCCCGTGTGGATTATCAGTCGCTGGAGCAGCAATTGATCGCGGCCCAGAACGCCCTCGAAAAAGATAAGCTGGCTCTGGCGCGCACCATTGGTTTACCTCTCGACCAGAGTTTTAATTTGACGGATAAGGCGCCCTACGCGCCCTTCGACGGGCTCGACGCGGATGCGCTGATCAAGCAGGCCAAAGAGAATCGCAAGGATCTCGCCGCGCTGGTGGAAGTCGCAGCAGCCGCATCCGAGCAGCGCAAAGCGGCAACGGCGGCGCGGCTGCCCACCGTGGAAACCGACGCCGACTATGGCGACATCGGCCCCACATTGGGGCACTCGCACGGCACCGTCGACGCCACGGCAACCTTGAGCGTGCCGGTCTTTGAGGAATTTGCATTACGCGGCCAGGCCGAGCAGGCGCAGGCGCAGCTCGATACCGCGCAGGCGCAACTGAGCGACAAGCGGGCACAGGTTGACGCCGATGTGCGCGACGCTCTGCTGGATATTACCTCGGCGCAGAAACAAGTCGAGGTAGCACAGTCGAGCATGGCCCTGGCCAACGAAGCTCTGAAAGAAGCGCAGGAACGTTACGCCAACGGCGTAAGTGACAATCTGGCCGTGAGCCAGGCGCAACAGTCCGTGGCCCAGGCCGACAGTCAATATGTGGCCAGCCTTTACCGCCACAACGTGGCCAAGCTGAGCCTGGCGCGTGCGCTGGGCGCCGGACAGGACTACAAGAAATACGTAGGAGGGAAGTGAAGTGGCGGACCCAACCCCAAACCCGGAACCAAGAGAATCGGCTGCAGAGACGGAAATCGAAGCGCCGCCGTCGCGACGCAGGGGCATACTCATCATCGCGGCCATCGTGGTGGTGCTCATTGCTCTCGGCGTGTGGTGGCACTCCACCTACAGCGAGAACACTGACGACGCGCAGGTGGAAGGCCATCTGATCCAGGTCAGCACGCGCATCAACGGCCATGTGCTCAAGGTGGATGTGGATGAGAACCAGTTTGTGCACGCGGGCGACACGATCGCCGAGCTGGATCCGAGTGACTACGATGTCGCGGTGGAGAACGCTCAAGCCGCACTGGACAGCGCCCAGGCCAACGCCGCTGCGGCCAATGTAAACGTGCCGATTATCGAAATCAACACCGGCAGTAACCTGACCTCGGCAAACGCTGATGTAAGCGGTTCCCAGGCCACCGTGGCGCAGGCGGAAAAGCAGTTGGAGTCTGCGCACGCCCGTGTGGCCCAGGCCCAGGCTAACTACACCAAAGCGCAGTTGGACCTGGAGCGCTACAGGCCGCTGGTTGAAAAAGACGTGATCAGCAAGCAGCAGTACGATGCGGCCGTGGACGCGGCCGACGCCAACAAAGCCGCGCTGGCCGACGCCCTGGCCAATGAACAGGCTGCGGCCGACGGAGTGAACGTGGCTCTGGACAGGGAGCGTCAGGCGCAGGCACAGCAGAAGTACGCGGAGACTGCTCCAAAACAGGTGGAGGCCCAGACCGCCCGCGCCAAACAGGCTGAGGCGCAGGTGAAGCAGGCGCAGGCCCAGCTCGATCAGGCTCAGCTCAATCGGAGCTACTGCAAAATCGTGGCGCCGGCCGACGGCATCATCACCCGCAAGAGCGTCGAGATCGACCAGAACGTCGCCCCGGGGCAGAATCTGCTCACGCTGGTTTCCTTGCAGGATCTTTGGGTGATCGCCAACTTCAAGGAGACCCAGCTGGAGCACATGCAGAATGCTCAGATCGTCGAAATTCACGTCGATGCGACCGGCAAAAACTACAAAGGAAAAGTGACGCAGATTGGCGGCGCTACCGGTTCCGTGCTGTCGCTGTTCCCGCCGGAGAACGCCACCGGCAATTATGTGAAAGTGGTGCAGCGCGTCCCGGTGCGCATCGATTTCACCGAGTTGGCCAACGAGGACCCACAGCACCAGTTGCGCCCCGGCCTGTCCGTCGAGCCCACGGTGCGAGTGAAGTAGCTCGATCTTTGCATTTCCGAACCGCCGGTCTCCTGACCGGGGTCCCCACGGAAAGGTCTTCGTCCGTGGGGTGGCTGACCGGCTGCACTGAGGGCCTTCCGGCCCTCAGTGACTTCGCCCGCGCCCCATCCTAAACGCGCTCTTTGCGTTTAGGGTGGGATACCACTCCGCCATCCACCATGTAGAGTGAATGCAGAACCGCCATGAAAGATTCCATTCACGTTTCCAAAGAAAACTACCTGAAGGCCATCCTTGAGGCGGAGGCCGAAGGTCGCCAGGTGATTCCCGCCACGCTGGCGCACTGGCTTGAAGTTTCGGCGCCCGCCGTGACCATGGCGCTTAAGCGCCTGAAGCGCGACGGCCTCGTGGAAGTGGGCGAAGACGGTATTGTGCGCCTCACCACGGCGGGGCGCGAGACGGCCTATCGCACTGCCCTCCGCCATCACCTCATCGAACGCATGTTGAGTGAGGTATTCGGCATGGGTTGGCACGAGATTCACGAGGAGGCCGAGCGCCTGGAGCACGCGGTTTCCCCGGCCTTCGAGGCCAAGCTGAAAGAAAAACTAGGTGAGGGCGGAGCATGCCCGCATGGAAACGCCGTGCTGCCCGTGAATCCCGCCGAGCGCAAGCGCAAAGGCGAGATCCAGCTCTCGCAGGCGGCCGAGGGTAAGCGCTATGCCGTCATCAGCCTGCAGGAGCGCGATCCCCGGCTGCTCGAATTCCTCCACGCCTCCGGAATAGGACCTGGAAAAACCCTGAAAGTTCTTCGGCAGAACTACGATCAAACCGTTTTGATTGAGCTGCCTACGGGAACTTCCATCCTGGGTCGGCCAGCCGCGGAAGCGGTGTGGCTCAAGGCGGAAAAACCGGCAGCAGGGGCCAAGGAATAGGAAAGCCCGGGAGCTGGAAGAGTCGATAAAACGAAGATAAACTTTAATAGTAAGTAAAAATAAAAAATACTATTAACCATGATTAACATTGTGTGGCATACTGAGGTTGACAGATCCGTGCGGTCCCAACCTTTAGCCTCATGTCCACAGAAGTCGTAACCCGAACCGTACTCACCGAGCCCTCGCTCCCCGAAGTGCATTCGAGCGTGAGCGTTTCCCGTTCGCCCATCTTCTGGCGCCGGCTGCTCGGCTTTCTCGGTCCGGGCTTCCTCATCTCCGTGGGCTACATGGATCCGGGCAACTGGGCCACCGACATCGCCGGCGGCGCGCAGTTTGGCTACACGCTGCTGTTCGTCATCATGCTGTCGAACCTGATTGCGGTCCTGCTACAGAGCCTCTCGCTCAAGCTGGGCGTAGCCACTGAACGCGATCTGGCGCAGCTTTGCCGCGAGAGCTACGGCCCCAAAATGAGCTTTGCGCTATGGGTGATGGCCGAGGTTGCCATTGCGGCTTGCGACTTGGCCGAAGTCGTCGGGTCGGCCATCGCGCTCGAGCTGCTCTTCCACATTCCGCTCTTTTACGGCACGCTCATCACCGGCCTCGACGTGCTGCTGATCCTGCTCCTGCAGCGCTGGGGATTCCGTTACGTTGAAGCGCTTGTGATTGCGCTCATCGGCACCATCATCGTGCTCTTCGGCGTGCAGATGTTCCTCTCGCGGCCGGACTACTGGCTGGCCCTGCACGGCCTGCTGATTCCCTCGCCGTCCATCGTGACCAATCCCGCCATGCTTTACATCGCCATCGGCATTCTGGGCGCGACGGTGATGCCGCACAATCTCTATTTGCACTCGTCCATCGTGCAGAGCCGGCAATACGAGCGCACGCCCAAAGGCAAGCGCGAAGCCATTCACATGGCCAACATCGACTCGGCAGCTGCGCTCACCATCGCCCTGTTCGTGAACGCGGCCATTCTCATCGTGGCTGCGGCGGTGTTTTTTCGCAGCGGGCACTTCGAAGTCGCCGCCATCCAGGATGCGTACAAGCTACTAAGCCCTCTGGTTGGCGCGGGCGCGGCCAGCACCATCTTCGCGATCGCGCTGCTCGCCAGCGGCCAGAACTCCTCGATCACCGGAACCCTGGCCGGCCAGGTGGTGATGGAAGGATTCATTCATATCCGCCTGTCGCCGTGGCTGCGCCGCCTGATCACCCGTTCGCTGGCCATTATTCCCACCATCCTCGTCGTAGCCTTCATGGGCGAGCGGGGAACCGAGAAGCTGCTCATCCTGAGCCAGGTCATTCTTTCCTTCCAACTAAGCTTCGCCGTCGTGCCCCTGGTCATCTTCACCGGCGACCGCAAGCGCATGGGTGAATTCGTCAACGCCCGCTGGCTGCAGGCGCTGGCCTGGACTACGGCCGTGGTGATCGCCGGTCTCAACGTGTGGCTGCTGGTGGAGACGGCGCTCGGGCGCTGATTCTTCTTCCCTTTTCCCTGTTCCCCGGAGGTTGCGATGCGACAGCGCGAGATAAATTGGCATTCGTCCCTCCTTTTTCTGTTGTTAATCATGGTTAACTCGCTTGGACTTGGCGCGCAAAGCGGCACGTCCAGCGCCATTTCGGGGACGGTGACCGATGCCAGCAGCGCGGTCATCGCCAACGCCACGGTGACGGCGACGGAAGTCGACACCAAGGCCATGCGCGTCGGCCAGACCGACGCCGGCGGACACTATCTTTTCTCCCAGGTGAATCCCGGCACGTACCGGGTCACGGTGCGCCTTACGGGCTTTGCCGACGCGGAGTCGCAGCCGACGCCGGTTGGCGTGGGACGCACCGTGGCGCTCAATTTCACGCTGCAGGTGAATTCCACATCGCAAACCGTGGAGGTGACCGCGCAGCAAGGCCTGCTGGCTCTCGATAATTCCAACACCACCACCACCCTCGAATCGAAGACCATCGAAAACCTGCCTAATCCCGGCCAGGATCTCACGTATGTCACGCAATTCTCGCAGGGCGCTCTGATGAACACCGCCGGCTCGTCGAGCGACGCCAAGGCTCCGGGCGGCTACGGCAATGTGGAGTTCAATGGCCTTCCTGCGACCTCGAATGGTTACATCCTCGATGGCTTCGACTCGAACGATCCCTGGCTGGGGTTGAATATCGGCCTCTCCACCAACCTCGTCATCGGGCTCGACGCAGTCGATCAATCCACGGTGAACACCAACTCATTTTCCGTGGATCAGGGCCGATACGCCGTGGCCCAGGTGAATTACTTCACCAAGTCCGGCGCCAACGCGTTTCACGGCGATCTCTACGAGATCTGGAACGGCTCCCTGACCAACGCGCAGGATTATTTCCTCCACGCCAACGACTCGCCGGGCAACATCGCGAAAAAGCCGCGTTCCGTGGTGAATGAGTTCGGCGTCAGCGTGGGCGGCCCAATCCGCAGGAACAAGCTTTTCTTCTTCGCCCACTATGAAGGCATTCGCATCGCTTTGCCCATCGTTTCGTCGATCACTTTGCCCACAACCGCCTATCAGCAATATTTGCTGGGACAGCTTGCCACGGGCGGAAATGATCCAGTTACAGGAACCAACCTTCCCGCCCAACCCGCGGAGATTCCCTTCTACAAAAACATGTTCTCGCTGCTGCCGGCTCCCGGCGGGTCGCCGGTGGCAATTACAGCCTGCCCGCTGGACGCATCCGGTGCCCTGTTGCCCGCTCCTCCAGCCGGCACGCTGCTCAACGGCAGCGGCTGTGCGTCCCAGGAGCAGCGCTCTCTGAACAATAGCGACAGTGAGAACCTGATCGTGATCAAAATCGATCACACCATCGACGCCAATAACACCGTCTGGTACCGCTTTCAGCAGGACACAGGCCTGCAGGCGGAGTGGACAGACCCCATCAACTCCATCTTCAACTCCTATTCGCCGCAGCCACAGCGCACGCTGGTTGCGGGCTACACGCACATCTTCAGTTCAGCGCTGGTGAACCAACTCAACCCCGGCGCAAGCTGGTACTCCAGCATTTTTGAGCCGAACAATTACACCCAGGCCCTCGCGACCTTTCCCATCATGCTCGCCTCGGGCAGCGACAGCGTACCTTTCACGACCATCGGCGGCCTGAACGATACGTTTCCGCAGGGGCGCAAAATTACGCAATGGCAGATTAACGACAACCTGACATGGACAAGCGGCCGGCACACGCTACACTTCGGCGTCAATACGCGCCGCGTCGACACCAGCGATTACGACCTCGGCGAAGGCACCGTACCCACAGTCGCCTACAACGACCTGGCGGAGTTCACGTACGGAGCTGCATTTACTGCCCAGCAGAACTTCCCCGTCTCTCTGAAGGAAAGAGTGTCCGTCGGCAATCTCGAATACTACGGAATGGACACCTGGAAGCCTTCGACGAAAGCGACCATCACCTTCGGTATGCGCGTGACGTGGAATACGAACGTCACCAGCTCGCAGGCACTATTCTCCCGCATGGCCGGTTCCTTTCTGAATGCTTCGCATGCAACCAATCAGCCGCTGAATCAGGTTGTTCTAGGCAACGTTCACAACCTGTTCCCCGCAACACCTCTGTTTGTCTATCAGCCGCGCGCTTCGATTGCTTACAAGCTCTTTCCGCGTGCCGCGGTTCATGCCGGAATCGGCGTCTTCAGCGACATCATCCCCCAGCAGATTGCCGATAGCGGCCTGATGAACGCTCCCAACGATCCCTCGTTCACCGGCGGAATCGGCGGACAGGTCGGCGGCCTGGGGATCGCTCCCGGCGTTCCCGCAAGCGCCGTTGATGCAGCCGCCAGCGCCAACAAATCATTTCATGCAACCTTCAACTCCGGTGGCGCGCCCTGCGCTGGAATCCTGCCCGGCGCTCCAACCTGTCCTCTGGCCGTCAGCCTGAACACCTTCCCTACGGGAACGCTCAAGACCCCGCATTACTACCAGTACAATCTCGGCGTCGAGCAGCAGATCGGCGAGCGCGGCAACCTGCGCGCCGACTTCGTGGGCACGCGCGGATTGCACGAGCCCTACCAGGTGCAGCTCAACGGCTACCAGAACGTGTGCGCGGGTTGCTTCGCGCCATTTCCCTACAAGCAGCCGCTCGATCAGCGTTTTGGAAATGTCACCGAGTTCCAGACAGGCGCGAACAGCACGTATAGCGGATTGCAGACCGTCTACACGCAGCAATGGGGCGGCTTGACCCTGCGTGGCAACTACTCCTTCAGCCACTGCCTCGACGAAGTATCGAATGGTGGCTTGCTCGCCTTCTCCACGCAGGGGCTGGAATCGCCGTTACCGGGAGAGTTAAGCCGGCAGCATGCCAGTTGCGACTACGATGTGCGGCAGAACATCTCAGCATTCGGCGTGTATCAGGTGCCGTTCCGCTCCGGCAATCCGATCTTGCGTCAGGTTTTTGCAGGTTGGTCTTTTTCGGAGACGGGATTCCTTCACTCCGGTCTGCCCTTCAGCGTGCTGAGCCAGCAATATAGCGCCAACGGCAACGGCGTCCTTCAGGCGTCGAACCCCGCGCAGACCATCCAGTTCGCCGTGCCGAACTATGCCAATCGGGTCCCCGGCACGCCGCTCTATCGCAAGACTCCCTATCCCGGCGTCACCATCAACGGAACCAGGCAGTGGCTCAACCCTGATGCGTTCGTCTCTGCGGTCGATCCCACGACAGGCGCATGTTATTCCGGCGTTCTCGGCGCGCAAAGTGATAGCCCGGCAATCTGCCAGTTCGGTAACTCCGGCCGCAACGAGGCGCGCGGGCCGCACTTTACTTATTCCGACATGTACATCACGAAGACTTTTTCAATGCGGGAGGGGATCAAACTGCGCATCGACGGCCAGTTCTTCAACGCATTCAATCATCCCAACTTTGCGCTGCCCAGCACAGTCGAAGCCGGCGTGCCCGGCTCGGTTCCGGCCAGGTTCGGAACGCTTCAGAGCTTGACCACCACGCCCACCGGACTGCTCGGTGTCGGCCTGGGCGGTGACAGCTCGCCGCGCATGATCGCCTTTCAGGGAAGAATCGAATTCTAGGGTCTGACTACTCGACTGGGGCGCGGTGCTGCTGCCTGGTTCCCATTCCCGGAAGCTAACTGAAGTTGCACCTTCTCTCGTTCCCTGTGCACAACTTTTGTTGCGGCTCTGCCCATCTCGTGTTTCAATGGCTGTGATCTCCGCGCACGATCCCCCAACCCATTGAAATGATCGCGTGCCCAACACTATGAGTGATGCGGATCAAAACGAACCTAATCAAGGATCAGATGCCAGTGGCCAGTCAGCAGGCTCCGGCGAAGCTCCCCCTGTTTCCAAATTTGAATTTGTGCCGGTTGCCGAGAAGGGAGACCAGAAGGAGCTGTACTCGTTCCGCGAAACCATGGAGCCTCCGCCCGCCGAACCGGATCCGAAGCAGCAGAAGAAAAAAAGCCCATCGCTTCCCATCGTCAAAATTCTTCTTGGAGTCGTGGTCCTGGCGTGCATCGTACTTGTTGTTCTCTCTGTTCCTTCTGTGCTCCGGCCCAAGCCGCCCGTTCCCTACATCGATCTCGGAAGCCAGAGGTACGATCCTGCAGGGCTCAGCGGCCGCCTCATCGCCCGCTGGGACGGCGGCAACTCTTACCAACTCTTCCTCGATCCCATTGATCCGCAACAGGTGGAGAGCTTCGCGGCCGTGGCTCAGGATCCGTCTCGCCAACTCTCGGTAACGCTTCGTATTCTGGATGCCGACGGCCTCGTAGCCTGCCAAAAACAGATTCTCTTTCCCGCTACCGTGGCACACACCCCAGGCACGAAATTCGTCGCGCCACGCGAACCTCGACAGACCCAGACCGACGACGTCGTGCAAAATATGACCGGCGCGGACGGTCTGATTGCAGAGATCGATTTGACAGGCCCGCTTCCCTGTCCGGAGAAAGCCTACTCATCGTTCAAGAGTTGGGAATTCTTCACCGATTTTCCCACCCTTGCCGAGCAGGACGAATGGTTGCAGCACGAGAAGGGGTTGAACCCGAAAGCCCACGCAGGCAACGGAGAACTTTCGCCGCAAAGTCAACACCTGCCCGTCGCGATTGAGGGCGACGATGTGATCGTCGCCGACAATCCTTCGCGCGGCACGGTCCAAACCAGCGGCGGACGGGTTTTCTTTCTAGGCATAGCCAACATGCGCAACCGCACGGCCGATTGGCAAGTCTTTCCCGCCCCCATTCACTTCCGCTGCGACAAGAACGGCTCCTGCGTCCTCACCCGCACCAACTCTCATGTCTCCCTGCAGGCCCGGCTGCTCAAGTGATGAGGAGCAGTGATTAATGGTTAGTGGTTAGTGATCAGTCGCCAGCAGACATTCGGTGCGCTCCTAATCGCAAACCACGAACCACTAATCACTAACCACTAACCACTAACCGCTGCTGTACCATGATTGCGATGCAAGTTTTATCCGCAGCCGATATGAAGGCCTGCGACCGCGCCACCACGGAGCAGTTTGGAATTCCGTCGATTGATCTGATGCGGAATGCGGCGGCGGCCGTGGCCGGTTTTGCGCGGGAGCAATTCCCGCTGGCGCGGCGCGTCACAGTGCTCTGCGGAACCGGCAACAACGGCGGCGACGGCATGATGGCCGCGCGGCTGCTCTCCGATGCCGGCCTTGAAGTGACAACCCTGCTGCTGGGTGAGCCCGAAAAACTGAAGGGTGACACCGCCCTAGCGTGGAGCGAACTGAACAATCCAATTTATCGGAAAGTGCGCGTGGTTGCCCATGCGCCCGAATCGGCCAAGCAGGACGATGCGTTCTCGACCGATCTGATCGTGGACGCGCTGTTCGGGACCGGGTTCAGACCGCCGCTGCCATCCCTGGCGCTGGCAGTGCTCGAGCGGGTGCAGCGCTGCACGTGTCCGGTTCTCTCAGTCGACCTGCCCTCCGGCTGGCTCGCGGATGAAACCAGCGCGACTCCCTCCGGCACGGTCTTCCACCCCACAGACGAAGACCTGTCTGTGGGGACCCCGGTCTTTCCCGCTGACGCTGTCATCACCTTTACCGCGCCCAAGCCGGCGCACGTCTTCGGGCAGCTCACCCGCCGCTGGGATCAACCTGTGGTCATCGCCCCCATCGGCTCGCCCGATGATGTCATCCGTTCGCAGCGCAACCTCCATTGGGCGGGCTCGTCCCTGGCGATCGTGCAGGCCGTGCGCGCGGCTGCGGCCAACAAGGGCAACTTCGGCCACGTGCTCGTGGTGGGCGGAAGCTTCGGCTCGGCCGGTGGCAAGGCCGGAGCGCCCTCCATGGCGTCTTTGGCTGCGCTCCGCGCCGGCGCAGGCCTTGTCACCGCGGCCGTTCCCGCGCCGGCGTTGCCGGTGGTGTCCTCGATTGCGCCGGAGCTGATGACTTGGCCGCTCGCGGCGACAAATGAAGGCCAGGCTGCGGCAGAGAATCTCGCGCCCGATCGAATTGCCGCGCTGACTGCCGGAAAGACCGTCCTCGCCATCGGTCCGGGATTGGGGCAAAGCGCGGAAACAGCAAAATTTGCCATCGGCCTTTTGTCGGCCACAAAGATTCCCGCCGTCATTGACGCCGACGCACTGAATATTCTGGCCTCTGACACTTCGCGACTGACCGAGCTGGCGAAGGGACGCACGCTGGTGCTCACGCCCCATCCCGGAGAGATGGCGCGGCTCATTGGAAGCACCGTCGCCGAGGTTCAGGCCAACCGGCTTGAAGTGGCATCGAGCTTCGCGCAGCGCATGGGCGTCACGCTGGTGCTCAAAGGCGCGCGCACCCTCATCGCGCATCCCGATGGCCGCGTAGCCGTGAACACCAGCGGCAATCCCGGCATGGCCAAGGGCGGAAGCGGCGACGTGCTTACCGGTCTCATCGCCGGCCTTCTGGCGCAATATTCTGATGACCCCGTGCACGCCGTGGAAGCGGCGGTCTATCTGCACGGGCTGGCTGCGGATTTGGCGGTGCAAGAGGCCGATGAGCACACCGTGCTGGCCACCGATTCCCTTGCGTATCTGGCCCAGGCGTACAAATCGCGCTTGCATCGTTTTGAAGTAGGCGGCAAAAACGGGTATGTTTGGTTGCAGGGGGGCATTGCATGCAGCAGTCGAATGCCCTTGTGAAAGTTCCCGGCGAGGTCAAAGAATGAGCAACGCCGCAGTGGCCGCGGAAGGCAGAACGTACGAGTTCACCACGCACAGTGGCGCGGACACCATCGCCGTGGGCCGCAAACTGGCCGAATTGCTCAAGCCACCGCAGTTGCTGCTGCTTCGCGGCGACCTGGGCACCGGCAAGACCACATTGGTCAAAGGCATCGCCCAGGCCCTTGACGCCGCCGATCCCGACGAAGTCACCAGTCCCACCTTCACGTTGATTCACGAATTCGACGGCACGCGCAAAGGCAAGCCAGTCAAGCTCTATCACCTCGATGTTTACCGCCTGGAAGGCGAGCGCCAGTTGGAGACGCTCGGCCTCGACGATCTGCTTTCGCCCGATGCACTGGTGGTGGTGGAGTGGGGTGAGAAGTTCAAGAGCATCCGCAAGCGTGCCACCGGCGAAATCGTGATCGCCTCCGAGGGCGGCGACGCGCGCAAGATCACGGTGACGCTGAAGGAATAGCTTCGCTGCCCGACAAACCATGAACCGCATCCCTTTCGCCGAAGTGCAACAAACCCTTGCCGCTGTCCTCATCCAGCTCGGCTTCGCCTCCGATCGCGCCCAAACCTGCGCCCGCCTTTTTGCTGAAACCACGTGTGACGGCATCTACACGCACGGCATCAATCGCTTCTCGCGTTTTGTGGTCACCATTCGCAATGGCTGCGTCGATCCCGCGGGCGAGCCCGCGGTCACGGCGCAGTGCGGCGCGCTGGAGCGGTGGGACGGGCACCGAGGCCCCGGTAATCTGAATGCGCTGGCCGCCATGAACCGCGCCATTGGGCTCGCCCGCGAACACGGCGTTGGCTGTGTCACCATGGGCAACACCAATCACTGGATGCGCGGCGGTACCTACGGCTGGCAAGCGGCGAAGGCCGGCATGATCGGCATCTGCTGGACCAACACCATGCCCAACCAACCCCCGTGGGGCGGTGTCGAACCGGTCATTGGCAACAATCCTCTAGTGATCGCGGTGCCGCGAGCCGCCGGGCCGGTGGTGCTCGATATGGCCATGTCCCAGTTCTCCTACGGCGCACTCGAGAGCTATCGCAAACGCGGCGAGTTGCTGCCCGTCGACGGCGGTTTCGATTCTGAAGGCAACCTCACCCGCGATCCTGGCGCCGTGGAGCAGTCGCGGCGGCTTTTGCCCACCGGGTACTGGAAGGGATCCGGGCTCGCCGTCGTGCTCGACATGACCTCCGCCATGATGGCGCTGGGCCGCGCCACGCACGAAATCGCCCCCGACCCCGAGCGCGAAGCCGGTGTCTCGCAGATGTTTTTGGCTTTCAATCCCGCGGCCTTTGGCCCGGCAGAACAGGCGGAGCAAGTTGCCGACGGGGTCGTCGCGTCCCTGCACAACTCCCAGGCCGCCGCGCCACACGGCAAGGTGCGCTATCCCGGCGAGCAGACCCTCCGCATCCGAGAGGAAAACCTGCGCCTGGGGCTGCCCGTCGAACCCGCCGTATGGGCCGAGATTCTGGCAATCCAACAGTAACCGCCCCACCCGGAAAGTGCTATCCAGTACCGCAACGTTAACGGTAAACTCGTTGTATTCCTCAGGCGCAATCGATGCCGTCTTAGATATGGCCGGAAACGGGTGGTTGATGAACCCGATCAAAACCGATTTCCTGCCGATAGATAGGACAAGAAGGAACGGGAACTGACTGAGAGTTGTGCCGCAGTATGGACTACGGGACGTTCTTTTTTACGAACATTGCCTCGGTCACCGTCTTCACGGTGTGCATTGGCGTCCTCGCGTGGAATAACCGCCGCGCCACGGGAATGCTGTGGTTCGCCGGCGCGCAAGTAGTTGGATTAATCAAGCTCATCCTGCAAGGCCTGGAAGGCAAGGCTCCGGCAATCTGGACCAGCATGACCCCCAACGAGCTGTATCTGGTTTCAATGGCCATGCAATGGATGGGCCTGTATTGGTTTGTGGTGCGCAAGCCCTTCCAGCATCGCCGGCTGTGGATTCCCATCGGCGTGGTTTTGGCGGCGTACACCTTTACCTACCTGTTCAGAATCTCCTACACCGGGAATGTGATCAATCTTCCCTTCGTGGCGTTGTGCGGCTTTTCGGCATGGACCTTGTGGAAATACCGCAGCGGACCGTTCGCCGTGGTAGCGCGCGTGAGCACTGTCGTAGTCAGCGGGCAGATGTGCGTGGCCGCGTATCGCGCCATTCTGACCAACCTGAGCTATGCGCAACCCTGGAAGACCGTTGACGCCCATAGCGACCCGCGCTGGCTCTATTCGCTGGCCGCGGCTGCATTTCTCGCCGCCTGCGTGGCCATGTGCGAAATGTGGTTCCTGGTGACCGAATTGCAGGGAGAACTTGCCACGCGGGCGCGCACGGATCCTCTCACGGGCGCATTGAATCGCCGCTCCATGGAAGAAAACGCGCTGCGCGAGACTGCGCGCAGCCAGCGCTACGGTAATGCGCTCAGCATGATCATGGTCGACATCGACAACTTCAAACACCTGAACGATACCCGGGGGCACGCCGCGGGCGATTGCGCTCTGCAACTCCTGGTGCACCGCCTTCACTGTCTGCTGCGTCAACAGGACTCGCTGGCCCGCATGGGCGGCGAAGAGTTCGCGATCCTGTTGCCGGATACCACGGGCGAAGCGGCGCTCATCACCGCCGAGCGCGTGCGGCGCATGGTGGAAGGGCTTGAAGTGCCATTCGAAACCGGTCCGGTCAGAATGACGGTCTGCGCCGGAGTGGCGCAACTCGATCTCGCTTGCGGCTGGGAGGAAATGATGCGGCGCGCGGATGCCGCCATGTACGAGGCAAAGCGGCGCGGTCGCAACCTCGTCTCCGCTCGTACTGAGCCCGTTTTATACTCCGACAGCAATCCGGGCCGCTCCCAGGTCGACGACCTCGGCTTTCAGCCCATCGCCTGAAGCATCTTCTTGCCGATCCAGCTCGGCTAATCTTGCTAACTCCGCTAGCTCCGCTGGTCTCCGATCAGAACCCCATGATGTTGTAGCCGCAATCGACGTAGATGACTTCGCCGGTCACTGCGCTGGCCAGGTCGCTGGCCAGGTAAAGCGCCGTCCCGCCCACTTCGCCCTGATCCACGTTGCGGTGCAGCGGCGCTCGCTCGGCATGCGCTTTGAGCATGTCGCCCAGTGCGCCCACGCCGCGCGCGGCTAGCGTCTTGATGGGTCCGGCCGAAATGGCGTTGACGCGGATGTTCTTCGGTCCCAGCTCATACGCCAGGTAGCGCACGGCAGACTCCAGCGAAGCCTTGGCCAGCGCCATCACGTTGTAGTGCGGCACCACTTTTTCGGCGGCGTAATACGTGAGCGTGATGATGCTGCCGCCGTCCGTCATCAGGGGCAACGCGCCGCGGCTTACGGCGATGAGCGAGTAGACGCTCACGTCGTGCGCGATGCGGAAACCTTCGCGGCTGGTGTTGATGAACTCGCCTTTCAGGTCCTCGGGGGGTGCGTAGGCAACGGCGTGCACCAGAATGTCGATCTTCGCGTATTTTTCTTTGAGCGTCGCGAACAGGGTTGCAATGTCATGGTCGTTCGACACGTCGCACTGGAAACCGCTGGCGCCGCCGAGCTCATTGATCAGCTCTCCGGCTTCGGCCTTCATGCGCTCGTTCTGGTAACAGATCGCGAGGGTGGCGCCGGCTTCGTGAAGTTTCTGGGCGATGCCCCAGGCAATCGAGCGCTTGTTGGCCAGCCCGAACACCACGGCAGTCTTGCCCGCCAGGTTAATCATGTTTGAGTTCGTTCCTCCGAGAGTCTAGTCCAAAGGGGAAAACGGCGGAGCCGCAAGTGTCAGAATACCAGAGCGAATTTCGTGGGTTGCCCCTTCTTTTCCGCGTCCCGCGGAGCCGCTATCCGCCGAGGTCGATCAATTCCACATGCCCCACGGGCCGCTCCAGGAATCGCGAACCGAGGCGCTCGAATTTTTCCACGGAATCGGTGGCAAAACAGCGCACCTCGGTCTGGCCAGTTGTGCTTGCCGCCGCCGCAGTGCCTCCGTTAAAGAGTTCGACCGCGGCCTCCGCGGCAGCTTCCGCGGAATCGATCACCTTCACTCCCGGTCGCACCGCGCGTTCGATCAGCGTCCGCAGCAGGGGATAGTGCGTGCAGCCGAGAACCAGCGTGTCTGGGTTCAGCCCCTTTACCGCAGCCTCGGCGCGCAACTCATTCAAATAAACCTCAATCACCTGTTCCGTCACGGGATGGTCTGTCCATCCCTCCTCGACCAGCGGCACCAGCAACGGGCACGCCTTCTCGAGCGCCCGCAATCCCCGCGCCTGGCACGACGCCGCGTAGGCGTGGCTGTGCACCGTGGCTTCCGTGCCGATCACCAGCACATCGCCCGTGGCGGAAGCCTGCCGCGCGGCAATGGCGCCCGGCTCGATCACGCCCAGCACGGGAACCGGAACTGCATCCTGAATGGCGTCGAGCGCCAGGGCGCTGGCCGTGTTGCAGGCGATCACCAGGAACTCCGCGCCCTGCTCGCGCACCAGAAACTGCGCGCTCTGCGCCGCGTAACGCGCAATCGTGCGCCGCGATTTCGAGCCGTAGGGCAACCGCGCCGTGTCGCCAAGAAACGCGTAGCGCGCACGCGGCATCCGCTCCATGAGCGCGCGCAGCACCGTCAATCCGCCGAAGCCGGAATCGAATACGCCGATGGTCGGAGTCGCAGTTGAGCTTGGAATCGTGGTCACTAGTGCGCTCCCTCGGTTGGAGCAGTATCGGCGGTCAGGTAGGTGCGCGTCAGGTCGGCGTGTCCGGCCAATGTAGCGCGGGTCTGGCCACCAACCAGAAATCGCACTTCGGTCACGCGCGGCAGGTTGGCGCTCAGCGTAGTGCAGATGGAAAGAATCGTCAGTGTCTCCGTCTCCAGCCCGGAGGGATGCCCCGCCGCAAACGCGCCGGTCAAATTCACTACAGCAAGCTCGGACCCATTGGGCGCGGCTTTTCCATTGTCCGCCGTGACTGGCATCAGGAACACTTGCGCGACGGAACTGGCGCCGCCGGGAACCGGATGCGCGGCATCGGGGGCAGCATACAGGTCGAACAACTTGCCCAGCACCGCCCGCGCGCGGGCTTCAGGATTCTGCGGCAAAGGCAAAGTCAGAATCCGCGGCTGCACGGTATTATCCGCATCGTTCGCCACCATCAGCGTCGCCTGCTCCGCCGGGGCAATCAGCGGCGCCTGCGTAGGCGCTGCATCTTCGCTGCGCAGCAGGCGCTCATGCGCGCGCCGCAACTGGTTCCACAGCAAGGCGCCCATGGTGACCGAGGCCAGCAGCAGGATGATGAACAACACGGTTTGGTGGCGGGGGATCACGGCTGCGGTCCTCCGGATTGCCCGCCATTCGCGCGCCACTCCACCAATGCCGCCGCCAGCGCATCGGCTACTTGCGCCTCGAACCCCGCATCGTCCGAGCCTGCCTCATCTGTTGGTCGTTGCGGCGAAATTTCAACCGCGACCGCAGGGCAAGCCATGCTGTCGATCGCCGGCAGCGCGGTGCGGCCGAGAGTCACCGTGATGCCCGCATGGGTGAGCGCTGAATTCAATACCCCGGCCAGCGCCATGCTGCGCGGGATCCATGCGGATTGCGCAGTCCGCCATGGCACGAATCCGGGGTCCCCGGCGACGGGTCTTTGTCGCTGGGGTGGGAATCGTGTATCCGCCGCGGAGGGCAGGGAAGAAAGGAACAGGTGCACGGCTGGGCCGCTCTTGGAGTAGACCAACGCAGCGTGCAGATTCAAGCAGGCCGCGGCATTGGCGCGGTTGGCGATCTCGGCGCGGCGCTCTGCATCCACGTCTGCGCCCGACTCGCGCGTCGTCACCACGGCAATGCCGCGCGCCATCAGCAGCGAGCGCAGTTTCACGCTGAGCGCCAAGGTATAGTCCTTTTCCGCCTGGTTGCCGAGCTGCGCGCCAGAGTCGTGGGCGCCGGGGGGGGGGGGGGCAGGCATGCAAGCAGTGTAAGAAGGGCGGCAAGCGACCCGGGAAGACTGCGGCGACGGTGCTTTCCTGCCATGTTTTCGCCTGTCGTGCGCGGCTGGTCATCGAACGTTGTGCCGGGCTCCGCGATCTCCCGGCTGAACCTCTTACCGCAATGCATAAATCGTCAAGCCGCTCAGCAGCTTGGGAAAGAAGTCAGTCGATTTCTGGGGCATCACTTCGCCCGCAAACGCCACTTCGCGCAGTTGCTCCATGGTCACTGGATTGGTCAGGAACGCCACGTCCGCTTCGCCCTTGCGCACCTGCTCCACGGCTTCGCCCGCGTCCCGCAGGTAGCGCAGATTCGTCTGCTCGCGCACCTTTTCGGCGTCCAGTCCCAGCAGCCGGTCCAGAACGATGGAATGCAACTGCGTCAGGTCGAGTTGCCGCTGCCGTTCGGGCGCATCGGCGAGCGCCTTTGCCATTTCTTCCGGTTTTGCTCGCAGCAAAAAGTCGCCAGCGCGCGTAACGGCCACAAAAGCCGTGCCGCTTTGGCCGGTCAGCGTTGCCATGTAGCCTTGCGCGTCGCCCGGTGCCAGCGTCTCCACTGTGAAATACTCCCCAGCCTTGGCGCGAAATGCCGCCGGATCGAATCCTTCAAGACTGTGCACCACGCGATGCGTCGGCAGAATCACAAGGCCATCCGAATCCATATTCACGAAGGTCATCATCACCGCCGACTCCGGATACGGCGGCTGGGGCAGGCCGTTGCCGGTCAATTCCGCTTGCGCCGCCCCGTGTCCGTGCTCCTTCGCATAGTTGAGTGCGGTTTCGTAGCGATGGTGCCCGTCGGCGATGATCAGCTTCTTGTCATCCATGGCCGTGGTCAGCAGCCGGATGGTGGCGGGATTGTTCACGCGCCACAGCCGGTGCAGCACCCCGTACTCATCGGTCACCTCGGCGTCGGCCGCGCCATTGCCGTCGTAAAGGTTCTTCTCCACGCTGCCCGAGGGGTCGGAGTAGAGCATGAAAATCTGCCCGAAGTGCGCTTGCGTCGCCTTGAGCAGGTTCAACCGGTCGCTTTTGGGCTTAGAAAGCGTCTGCTCGTGCCGGAAGACCACCTTTTCCGAGTATTCCTGCAGCTTGCCCAGCGCGATAAACCCGCGCCGTTCCTTCACGATATCGGTTCCCGGAACCTGGAAACGCTGCGAATAGGCAAACACGCAAGGTTCGTGTTCCTGCGTCAGCACGCCCTGCTCGCGCCAGGCGCGAAGATCCCGTGCCGCGCGGCTATAGACGTTTTCGCCCTTCTCAGCGTCAAATAGCTCAGGCAGTCCGAGAATGATGCGGACCAGGTTATAGGGACTGCGCTGGTAATAGGCCTGCTGCATGGCCGGCGAGATCTTGTCGTAAGGTTGCGTGACCACGTCGGTCAAACGGACCGAAGAAGGATTGTAGCGCCAGGCGCGAAAAGGATAGATGCGAGCCATGAGGAAGGTCGAGCTCCGCCATTGAAAAAGTTGAATTTGCGCCCCCGCCAAGCCGTTCCCGGCAGTAGGATCGCGGGGCGTTCAGGCTTGATTGTATCGCGGCGGCGCGCGCGGCCAGTGTCCGCGCATCTTGAAATGCAGGATGCGGAAATGACAATCCGCTGACAGCAGAGGCATGCCGACAGTGGTAATATCGCCTTCATTCGCTCATGGTGCCCCATGATGACGCTTCCCCGAGAGCGCGTTAGCCACAACGGGAACGGCAACCTTTCCCAGGTTTGCCGCCGCGTGGGTTTCTGGCTGTTGGCCGCGGTATTGTGTCTGGCACGGGCCCATGCCCAGGAAGATCCGCTCAGCAAAGTCCACGTCGAGCCGCCAGCCAGCACTACCGCGCCCGCCGCCGAGCCCAAAGGCGCTGAAGCAGGCCCCGAATCCGGGCCTGCCTCGCTCCGCATTCATCCCGGATCGTTCATCCGTATGAACGTGGATATGGTGCTGGTTCCCATCACCGTCACCGATCCATTGAACCGCCTGGTCACGGGCCTCGAAAAAGAGGACTTCCAGATCTACGAGAACAACGGCGAGCAGCACATCGCGAGCTTTGCCTCTGAAGACGCGCCGGTTTCCATCGGCATCATCTTCGACCTCTCCGGCTCCATGACCTCCAAGCTGATCCGCGCCCGGGAGTCCATCCTCCAGTTCATCAAAACCGCCAACCCCCAGGATGAGTTCTTCGTCATCGGTTTCAACGACCGCCCGGAGCTGATTGAGGACTTCACCAGTTCCGTCGAAGAGATTCAGGCGCGGCTGGCCACGGTGCATGCCGCCCATCGCACCGCGCTGCTCGACGCCATCTACTACGGCCTGGCCAAGATGAAGGACGCCCACCACGAGCGCAAGGCGCTGCTGGTGGTCTCCGACGGCGGCGACAACCGCTCGCGCTACACCGAAGGCGAAGTGCGGGCAGAGGTGCGGGAAGCCGACGTGGAAATCTATTCCATCGGCATCTTCGATCCCTATGCGCCCACTCCCGAGGAGCGCACCGGCCCGCAATTGCTCGACGACATCAGCTCCGCCACCGGCGGCCGCATGTTCCGCGTGGACGATGTGGACGAGATGAGCGACATTGCCGAGAAGATCTCCACCGAGCTGCGCAACCAGTACGTAATCGGCTACAAGCCCAAGGATCTGACCCGCGACGGCAAGTGGCGTAAAGTGAAGGTGAAAGTAAATCCTCCACCAGGATTGCCTCCGCTCACCGTGTATGCTCGAACCGGGTACTATGCGCCATTGCAGTAAAGCGGTTTTCGCCGCGCTCTTCATCGCATCGGGGCTTCTGCTCCCCGCGCTTCTCGACCAGCAGGCTCATGCCCAGGCCAGCGCGCCCCCGGCCGCGCAGTCGCCGGCGCTCACGCAGGAAACCGATCCCGTCCGCTCGCCCGACACCACGCCTCCCGTAGCGCCCGCCGGAACCATCAGCAAGCAAGCCAGTGGCTACCTGCTGCACACCGACGTCGAAGAAGTGGTGCTCAACGCCACTGTGCTCAACGGCACGCAGTTGGTCGAAAATCTGACCAAAGACGATTTCCAGGTCTCCGAGGACGGGGTCAAGCAGAACATCGTCAGCTTCCAGCACACCGATCTGCCCGTCTCCATGGGCCTGGTGGTCGACAACTCCGGATCGATGTACCTCAAGCGGCCCTCGGTCAACAAGAGCGCGCTTGATTTAATCGAGGCCTCGAACCCGCATGACGAGGCTTTCGTCGTGAACTTCTCCGACGAAGCCTTCATCGACTGCGAATTCACTTCGGACATCAAGAAGCTGCGCGACGGGCTCTCGCACATCGATTCCCGCGGCGGCACAGCGCTCTACGACGCCGTGGCCGCTTCGGCCGACAAGTTGGCGGCCGATGCCAAGCAGCCCAAGCAGGTTCTCATCCTCATCACCGACGGCGAAGACAACGCTTCAAGCCTGGACCTGGAACAGACCATCCACCGCGTGCAGCAACTCTCCGGCCCCGTCATCTATTCGATTGGATTGCTCTTCGGTCCCGAGATGACCCGCGCCGAGGTGCGCCACGCGCGCCGCGCGCTGGAGATGCTCTCCCAGGAAACCGGAGGCCTGGCGTTCTTCCCCAAGTCCATCGATCAGGTCGATCAGATCGCGGCCGAAGTAGCGCGCGACATTCGCAGCCAGTACACGATCGGCTACCACTCCACCAAGCCCACCTCAGTCCCGGGGTTTCGCAAGGTCGAATTGACGGCCGATTCCCAAAGCGGAGGCAAGCTTACGGTGCGCACCCGCACCGGCTACTTCCCCACACCGCGGCCAGTCGGCCAGACCACACCAGCGCCAAAATAGAGGACCAGATGACCGACACAACGGAACGCGCTGCGCAACTGGAGCAATTGGCGCACCTGAAGGCAATGGGCGAAAAAGCCTACGACGACATGTACGAGGCCCATTCGCCGAGCGGCGCAACGGTCTGCTACAGCGACGCCAAGGAGTGCTATTACGACGCCATCGGGCTGGCCCGGCGGTTGGGGCTTGAAGAGGAGACCAAAGCACTCGAAGGGCGGCTGGCGCATATCAAAGCAGTGTTCCGCAGCCAGTTCACGTAGTCGGCACTCTTCGTGCCACACTTCCCTTCAGATCGCTCAGGATGACCATCATTGGTGGCGGGTCCAAGAGTTGGCACTGGATGCGGGAGTGCGGATTCCGCTTCAGATCGCAACCTAACTGCCCTAACCGCAATTGACGCCCCCCAAATCCCCACTGGCAGAAAACCGCTGGGCTGCATCCAGCTTCGCCACGATATTCTAAATGCAGGAGATCGCAGCAAAACCTCATCATGGCTCAGTACAAGTACTCGACCCTTGCCGTCCATGCCGGGCAGCACCCTGACCCGCTGACGGGCGCGGTGAACGTGCCCGTGTACCTTTCCTCGACCTTTGAACTCACCGGCATCGGCAGCGACCGCGGCTGGGACTACTCGCGCGCCGGCAATCCCACCCGCGACCGGCTGGAAACGGCCCTGGCTGCGCTCGAAGGCGGCACCAGCGCCCATGCCTTCACCACCGGCATGGCGTCCATCGCCGCGCTCGTAGCCATGTATCGCTCAGGCGACCACATCGTCTGCTCGCGCGACGTCTACGCCGGCACGGTTCGCCTCTTCGACCAGATCGTGAGCGGCTACGGCATCGAGATCGAGTACGTCGACACCAGCGACCTTGCGGCCGTTGAGGCAGCCATGAAGCCGAGCACCAAGCTCGTACACATCGAGACGCCGAGCAATCCGCTCATGGTGCTCACTGACATTGCGGGCGTGGCAAAGATCGCCCACGCGCATGGCGCAGAAGTCAGCGTCGACAACACGTTCCTGTCGCCCGCGCTGCAGAGCCCGCTCGCCCTGGGCGCCGACATCGTGATGCACTCGACGACGAAATATCTCAACGGCCACTCCGACGGCCTCGGCGGCGCGCTCATCGGCTCCAAGCCCGAGCACAAGGATCGTTTTCTGCTCGTCCAGAAGGCCGCTGGCGGCGTAATGTCGCCATTCGAGTGCTTCCTGGTGCTGCGCGGCATCAAGACGCTGCCGCTACGCGTAAAGCAGCACGAGGAAAACGGCCGCGCGATAGCGGAGTTCCTGTCGACGCACCCGAAGGTAAGCAAGCTCGCCTACCCCGGCCTCAAGAGCCATCCGCAATACGACCTGGCCGTGAAACAGCAGAAGGGCTTCGGCTCCATGATGAGCTTCGAGCTCAAGTCGCGCGAAGAAGCGGCACGGTTCCTCACAGCGATCAAGATCTTCCTCAACGCCGAGTCGCTGGGCGGCGTGGAATCGCTGGCGTCGCACTCCGCCACCACTACACACGGCTCGGTGAGCGAGGAAGTGCGCCGAAAGATGGGCATCAACGAAGGCCGCATCCGCCTGTCGATTGGGATTGAAGACAAAGAAGACCTGATCGCCGACCTCGACCAGGCACTGAATGCGGTATAGCCAATGCGGGTTAGGAATCCGGCCCCGCATCCGGGGACAACTCTTGAACTTCCCCAGGAAGCGGCAGGAAGAAGCAAGAAGTGTCAGGGCACGACTTTAGTCGTGCCGAACTGCGGCAAGAAAACGATGGGGGCTTTAGCCCCTGAGTGGTTTTCAGACAAGCAGCTTTGAAACCTGCTCGCAATGATTTGAAAGTTCCATGAATACATTTCCGCTCCTGCTCGCGATCGACACCTGCGGCCCTTCGGGCTCAGTAGCGCTGGGGCGGATTCCAGGCCGCGATCTGGAGATTCTCGGGCAGACGGAGCTTGCCGGACGCACCTACTCGGCGACGTTGATCTCCGCCATCGCAGGGTTACTGCATTCCGCAGGCTTCGAACTCAGCAACCTCGACGGCATCGTGGTCGTGAACGGCCCCGGAAGCTTTACCGGCGCGCGCGTGGGCGTCAGTGCCGCAAAGGGCCTCGCCCAGGGCGCAGGAATACCCGTGGTGGCAATCTCGCGGCTCGAAATCCTCTCCCGTAAATCCGGTGTGCCCTCCGCAGCCCTCGATGCGCATCGCGGCGAAGTGTTCCTGCGTCTGGAGCGCACAGGCGCGCCGCCGGTCGAGCTTTTGGCCGGCCCCGAGGAGCTCGCCGCCGTCCATTCCGCCCCCGCCCGCGTCGCCGTATGCGATGAAAGCGCCGCGGCCCTGTTGGCCCGTGTCTGGCCGCAAACGCAGCTCGTCACCACGCATCCGCCCCTCGCCTCTGATGCGCTTCGTCCCGGCGAGGCGCGCCTTATCGCCGGCGCTGCCGTCGATCTGGCGCTGCTCGACGGCCACTACCTGCGCCGCTCCGATGCCGAGATCTTCGGCGCCGATGTCGCCGCCCAGGTAGCCCGGGCGGAATCGAAGGGCCCATGAAGACTGGAATCGTCAAGCCCGAGATCGTGATCCGGCCGATGGCCGCCAGCGACCTCGATCGCGTGCTGGCCATCGCCGAGCACCTTCCGCAAGCGCCGCATTGGCCACGTTCGGCCTACCTGAACGCCATCAACCCGGAATCCACGCCACATCGCATCGCCCTGGTCGCCGCGGGTCCTCAGCCCGGCGCCATCCTCGGCTTTGCCGTCGTCAGCCTCCTGCCACCGCAGGCAGAGCTGGAATCGATCGCCGTCACCCCGGAGAGCCAGCGGCTCGGCCTCGGCCAAAGTCTTTTTCAGGCGCTGGTCGCCGAACTTAAGGCCGCTGGAGTGGCCGAGCTTGTGCTTGAAGTGCGCGCCTCGAACCAGCCGGCCCTGGCTTTTTACCAGTCCCTGGTCTTCGCAAAAACCGGCCTCCGGCCGGGCTATTATGCAGATCCGATTGAAGATGCGGTCCTAATGACCCTCCCGCTCGTTGAGAAACTTTCCTCCGAGTCAGCCGATTCGGCCTAACTCCGCTAACACCGCCGACGCCGCTAGCTCCGCCATCTCCTGACCTGAAATCCACAGGCCTCCGTTACCATCGGTGCTTTTGCCGCTTGCGGATTCCACCATTTCGGCGATATATGTAAATGTTCTAACAAAATGGCGTTTTCAGCAGATCGTCCAAACTGAGTCGCCATTGGGGGTGCTGGATGGACGAAATACAGGTTTCCACGCTGGGCGATGAGCTCGATCGTCTGCACGCCGAACATCGCCGCTACGCTCAGCGTTTGGAAGAGTTGCTTCAAAAGCCCTACCTCACCGAAGACGAACAGCTCGAGGAAGTGCGGCTCAAGAAACTCAAGCTGCACGCCAAGGATCTGATCTTCGCGCTCGAACGGCGTCAGCCGGCCGTGGCCTAGACCGCAAGGTCGATCCCAGGGTAGATCGCAGGATAAAGGGTTCTTGAAGGTCAATTGCTCATCGCAACGCCCCGCTGGCGTTACGTTGTGCAGTGTGTGCTCGCCGAATGCTCTACCCCCGCAACCGTTGCCCGGAAGCACCGTATAATCGTTGGGGACAATGGTTCGTGACGGTTACATTTACGCTCTTAGCTTATTGACAGTAGCCGCGGCGCTTGCGTGGCTTACAGGCGCTTGGGCCTGGGGCATTCTCCCGGTCCTCCTGGCGGCGTTTTTCCTCTGGTTTTTCCGCGATCCCCAACGCACCATCCCCACCGGCAAAGGCTTGATTGTTTCTCCAGGTGACGGCCTGGTCACGGAGACTGCATCCATCGCCACCCCTGAAGGCGCGCGGCAGCGCATCAGCATCTTCCTCAGCGTTTTCGACGTCCACGTCAACCGTGCGCCCATAGGCGGCACGGTGAGCCGCGTCCACTATCAGAAGGGCCAGTACCTCAACGCCATGAACCCGGCCTCGGCCGAGCGCAATGAGCAAAGCGCCATCACGTTGCGCGGCCAGGGTGCGGACGCGGGGCTGGAAATCACCTTCAAGCAAATTGCGGGGCTGTTGGCGCGGCGCATCGTCTGCCGTTGTGTTGAAGGCCAGACCGTGGAGCGCGGACAGCGCGTAGGCCTCATCAAATTCGGTTCCAGAGTCGACGTCTTGCTGCCGGCAAATGCCGAACTGCGGGTCAAGGTGGGAGATCGGGTGAAGGGCGGCGCGAGCGTGCTCGCCGCAGTCCCACCGGGAGAGCTTGCATGAACCACTTCGACCTTGCGCAAATCCGGACCAAGCCGCATCCCCGCCTGCGCCGCGGTATGTTCCTGTTGCCGTCGCTGTTCACCGCGGGCAACATTGCGGCCGGCTTCTTTTCCATCACGCAAACCATTGATGCCGTCAGCGGCGACGCGCAGAGGCACCTGGACTGGGCGGCGATCGCGATCCTTTTCGCCATCCCCTTCGACGCGCTCGACGGGCGCATCGCCCGCATGACCAATACCGCCAGCGCCTTCGGCGGGGAGCTGGACTCGCTGGCCGACATTGTTGCCTTCGGCATGGCGCCCAGCCTGCTGGCCCTGGTCTGGGGTTTTCACTTCCTGCCCGACTCGCTGAATCCGCAGTTGCACATGCATCTGCTCCAGGCCGGTGCTTTTATCTGTTTCCTGTTTCTACTTGGGGGGGCGTCGCGCTTGGCACGCTTCAACATCAGCCACGACCCGCAGCCGCGCAACCCTGGCCGGCCCGATCGCAAGTATTTTGTCGGTATGCCCATTCCCGCGGCCGCCGGCCTGCTCGCCGCCAGCGTGCACCTGTGCTACGGAATCCCCAATGTCTACTGGTACATTGCCATTCCCTGGCTCGTCATGGTCGGGCTTTGCGCCTATCTCATGGTTAGCACCTGGCGCTTCTGGTCGGCCAAGGAAATCAATCTCTCCCGCAGCCATCCGTTCCGGCTGATCTTGTGGCTGGCGCTAATTACGTACGTCCTGGTCCGGTTTTCTAATGTAACTCTGTTTGCTATCGCGCTGGTCTACATGTTTTCGGGGATCTGGGCGCGAGCCGCGTATGGCTGGCAGCGCCGGCGGCGCTGGCGCCAGAAGGTTCCGCTCGATCAGGGCGCCGCAGTAGAACCGAAGCCACTCGGACCCAAGTTTTCCGAATAGAATTGGCCTTGCGTTCATGCCCTGCGGCGGGTCAGGGCTCCGGCGCTAAGGATGCAACGTTGACTTGCTAACTCGCAAACCCGCTTTTTAAAAGGATGTCCGTGTACAAGATTGCCATCGTCGGCGCATCGAGCCTGCTCAGCCGGGAATTGAAGGACGTTCTCTCCGAGTCGCCGCTTGCCGCCTCGAATTTCGCTCTCCTCGACGATGAAGGAACCCAGGGCCAGCTCGAGCAGGTGGGTGACGAGGTCACCTTCATCCAGGCCATCAACGCCGAATCCTTCAGCCGCGTCGATTTCACCTTTTTCTGCGGCTCGGAGGGCCTCACGCGCCGTCACTGGCAGCACGCGCTTCGCGCCGGCTCCACGGTCCTCGATCTCTCCGGCGCCCTCGATCAGGAGACCGGCGTTTTGATCCGCGCCCCCTGGCTGGGAACGGAAGCTGCCGCCGTCGACCTGTTCACTCCTGCAATCGTGCCCGCGCATCCCGCCGTCATCGCCATCGCCCTGCTGCTCGATCGGCTGCAGCAGACCGCCCCCATCCGTTTTGCCGCGGCCACGGTTCTTGAGCCGGCCAGCGAGTTCGGCCGCACCGCCATGGATGAGCTGCATCAACAGACGGTGAACCTTCTCAACTTCCAGCCCGTACCGCGCGGCATTTACGACGCGCAGATCGCGTTTAACCTGCTCGGCGGCATGGGCGAAGACGCCACCGTCAGTCTGCCTCAAGTGGAAGCGCGGATTCGCCGCCATTATGAGGCGCTCACCGGCGGCCGCGGACCGTCCCTGGCCGTCCAGGTCATCCATGCGCCGGTCTTCCACGGCCACACCTTTTCCATCGCCATCGAGCTTGAGCGCCCCGTGGAAATCGTCGCCCTCGAAGAGGCGCTGAACGGCGAGCACATCGAGCTGGTGCTCGAGGACACGGATTCGCCCTCGAATCTGGCGGCCACGGGACAGAACGATGTCCTGGTGCGCCTGCGTCCGGAGATGCTGGGCCGCAACTCCAATCAGACATCGCGGCTCTGGCTCTGGGCCGCATCCGACAATTTACGGCTCCATGCGCAAAACGCCGTGCAATGCGCCCTCGACCTGCGTCGTCTGCGGCCGCAGGGGACGGTCCAGTAATCTTATTGTCCCAGCACCACTGACCCGTGCCCCACCCATTCGCCCCTTTTTTGGGGCGAATGGGTGGGATAGCGCGCCCCCCAATCAACCCCGGTCATCCTGAGCGCGCCCGCCGCAGGCGGACGAGTCGAAGGACCTGCATTTGCCTTTGCACTTCTCGGATTCCCCTGAAAATCCGATGATTGTAGTGAGCGAATATTACGCCGATATACAGAAGTGGCTATGTCAACCATTAAATCAAGACACCCTGATTTCGAAATTACCGATCCGCCCGAGGTAGTCGCCGAAAAAATGAGGCTTGCTGAGGAAGCGGATAAGCGTCTGCCGGGCGAGCGACCACTGTGCGACGAGTTACTGGAAGATCGCCGTCTCGAGCGTGAGCGCGAGTTGCGCGAGGAGGGCTACTAGGCTGGCCTACCGTCCCCCGCACCGTTCCCACAACTGCACAATGTAGCTGTCGGTCATGCCGGCAATGTAGTCCGCCACGGTGCGTGCCAAACCTTCCGTGGGAATCTGCGCCTGGTGGTCTTCCGGCATCAATCCCGGCTCGGCCATCAGGAAAGCGAAGAGTTCGGCAATCACTTTCTCGGCTTGCGCGTGCACATGCTCCTGGCCGGGAGAGTTGTAAAGGTTGGCATAGAGAAAATCCTTCGTCGTCACGCGCGCGGCTTCCATCTGCGGGCTGAATGCGGCCAGCCGTTCGGGTGCGCGCCGGATCTCATGGAGCGTGGTCGCGCCCAGCGCCGTCACGCGCGTGCGCACTTCTTCAATCAAGTCCGTAACAAATACGTTCAACACGCGCCGCAGGGCCTCATACACCACGACCTTGGGCGCGGCATGGGGATAGCTGGCCAGCGCAGCGTCGTGAAAGCCGCGGAAGAGTGGCACGGATTCGCGCACCTGTTCGAGCGCGACGATGCCCGAGTCCAGTCCGTCGTCAAGATCCGCTGTCAGATAGGCAATTTCGTCGGCCAGGTCGATCAACTGCGCCTCGAGCGGCGGAAGCTCATCAAGGAAATACTCTGCCAGCTCGGGATGTTCCGCGGCGGAGTAATCGTGCGAGTGTTTCACGATGCCCTCGCGGACCGCAAGCGTGAGATTGAGCCCACGAAAGGCCGGATAGCGCTCTTCAAACCAGGTGACGATGCGCAGCGCGTGCAAATTGTGGTCGAAGCTCAACCCGTGCCCGCGGAGCGCGCGGTCCAGCGCCTTTTCCCCGGCGTGGCCGAAGGGCGGATGCCCGATGTCGTGCACCAGCGCCAGGGCTTCAGCCAGTTCCGCATTCAGTCCCAGCGCCGCGGCCGCCGTGCGCGAAATCTGCGTCACCTCGAGTGTGTGCGTCAGGCGACTGCGAAAATGATCGGAAAGTCCCTCCGCGGGCAGGCGGGTGAACACCTGGGTCTTCCCGGCCAGGCGGCGAAAGGCGCGCGCGTGAAGAACCCGCGCGGCATCGCGCGCGAAGGGTGTGCGATAGGCGTGCGGGGGCTCCGCGTGGACGCGGCGTACGAGTTCGCTGTCGGCCCTGCCGCT
>JBEKEP010000049.1:0-24718 GCA_050013775.1 Occallatibacter sp.
TCGTGGCCCACTCTACGAAGTCCATGTCGCTTCCTCTACTCCGCTGATGGCTCGTTTCACAAGATTTCTCATCAGCGGGATCTTGTAAGCATTGAACTGCAATGGAATCGCTCCCTGCACGGCCAGTCTCCCGGCCATCTCACCAGTCGCCGCGCTGGGCGACTTGCCGCGAACCGCGTCTTCCACCACCTTTAACCGCAGTGGGCGAGCGGCCGCGCCGTTGACCGCTATGCGCACCCGCGCGATCGTTCCGCCGGACACGACCATCGCGGAAGCGACGTTCATTAAGGGGAAGTCCCAAACGTTCCGGTCTCGCACTTTTTCAAAATAGAATTGCGCGCCCGCCCACATGGACGGAATACGAATGGCCGTCAGCAGGTCCCCGGGCCGCAGGATGTGCAGCCGGGTAATATCGATGTCAGGACCGAGGAAGTAATCCTCGGCATCCACCACGCGTTCGCCCTTGGGCGTACGCATCACAAACTTGGCGTCCAAGGTAATCAGTGCCGGAGCTGAGTCGGAGGGATTCACCGCGACACAACGGCTTGCGTGCAGAATCGCATGCTCGCGGTTGCGGCCCACAGGCGTATCGGCATAACAGATATTGCCGCCGGCACGGTAGCAGGGCCAACCTCCGCGGTAGTACCAGCAGCGCGTGTCCTGCGATACATTGCCGCCGATGGTTCCCTGATTGCGGATTTGCGGCGACGCCACCACTTCGGCGGCCTGCGCCAGCAGATCATACTTCTGCTTGATAACGGGATGATTGACTATTTCCGTGAGCGTGGTCATCGCGCCGATCTCAATTCCATCGCCCGTGGTGCGAACTCCCCGCAGTTCCTCTATTCCACTCAGATCGACCACAACCTTGGGCTTCCTGATTCGATCCTTGAGCCAGTCGAAGCTGTCGAGCCCTCCGGCCAGCACCCAGGCATCGCGGCCGTGCAGTTCGAGCAGCCGCTGCGCATCGGCAACCGAACTCGGCTGAAAGAGTTCGAAAGCGGCCATTACGTCCCGGATGACAGCCATAACTCTCCTTCCAATCTCCATTAAATGTTTGCCATCAGCGGATGTTGCATCGGCCGGCCCGCTTCGAGCGACGTCAGAATCGTGTCCGCGTTCACCGGCGCTCGCTGGAAGATATCGTCCCCGAGCGCATCCGAGAGTGCGTTCAAAACCGACGCGCACCCGCCAGGAACCGGTGGCTCTCCGACACCGCGCGCGCCCACCGGCGTCTCCGGATCTGGAATGTCCAACGCCATCCATTGCATGTCGACGGGTACGTCAAGAATCGTCGGCGGTTTGCTGTGGTGGAATCGCTTGGAAACCATTTCGCCGTAGTGAGGATCGAACACCCACTTCTGACCAATCGCATGGCCCATGCCCAGCGTCGAACGGCCGAGCATTTGGCCACCCAGCGCCCGGGGATGTATCACTGTTCCAACATCGCCGGAGGCAAGGAAATCCACGATGTAGTACTTGCCGGTTTCGACATCGACTTCAACCTCGGCGAAGCTCGCGACGTAGGAAAACGTCGTGCCGTCGCGTGGGTAGTTGTCCTTGGCTGCCGCCACTAGGCCCTGGCCCGCCAATGCTGCCACGGACGCTTTCGTCAATTTGTGGACATCGGCGGGCGCCTCGTGGCCATCGTAGATCCCACCCAGCTGAATCGCGTATTTCGCGGCCTGCGCCAAGGTCATACTGGCGCCGCCGCCTTTGCGGAAAACACGCTCGTTGGCGACCTCGTATTGCTCTGGTTTGCCGCCGAGTTTCTTCGCCGCAATTTCCTGAAGCTTTTTCTTGGCGTCCATCGCCGCCGCATGCGCCGCCCGCGTCATCGCGTGGGTTGTCTGGCTGCCGCCGGAGACGCAGGTGAAAGGAAGGTTCTTTGCCGTGTTACCCCACACTACCTCGCATTTCTCCCATGGCACACCGAGAACTTCAGCGCCTGCGCGATGAACATCGATCACCGACTCTGTACCCAGATTGCCGATTCCAGACTGGAAGGTGACCCGGCCATCCGGCTTGATGACCAGAAGCCCGTCGAATCCGATGGTGCCGCCAACGAAACAACTCAGCGATACGCCGACGCCGCGAACTTTCGCGCCCATTCTTTTCGGACTGCGTGCAACCCGCTCGTGCCATTTGAATTGTTCCGCGCCGCGGTCGAGTGCTTCCTTCAGGAATGCGCTTGTGGCATGCTGCCGTACCCCCTGCACTGACGGTCCGAACGGCGCCTTGCCTTCCGGGCAGTTGATGCGGCGAATCGCCACCTGGTCAACTCCGAGATTGCGCGCAGCTTTTGCGATGATCGGCTCAAGAATGACAATCCCCTGTAGTCCACCCGGCGAACTCTGAGCACTGCGGGGCGGCGTATTCGTCAGCACCGTCACCCCGCGCCAGCGCATGGCCTGCGGCTGGTACAACAGAGATACAATGCGGCCCGATGTGGGGGCATCGCCCTGCGCGTCGTATGGACCGTTGTTGGAAATAACGAACATGTCGAGAGCCATGATCCGCCCCTCTTTCGAGAATCCGACTTTTATCCGTCCCTGAAAACCGGGCCGTGCACGTCCGATGAACGTCTCCTCCTCGCGGCTAATGCGCATCATTACCGGAGTATTCGTTTTCTTCGCCAAAAGCGCGGGGATAATCATCGTCACCCCGCCGGTGATCTTGCTGCCGAATCCGCCTCCGGTGTATTCGCTGATGAAAACAATTTTGTCAGCATCGATGTTCAACCATCGAGCTATCGCGGGCAGGGTCTGCGCCGTGCTTTGCGTGCCCGTGTGCATGTAAACCTTGCCGTTCTGCCAGTAAGCCATCGCACTACGCGTCTCAAGGGTCTGATGGCTGGTGTCCGGCGTGACGAAGGTCTCGTCAAGAACGAGCGCCGAATTCTTGAAACCGGAATCGAGATCGCCATACGACCATTCTTCGAGGGTCTTGCCCATCGGCAGACGGCCATACTTTTCCTCCGCGAATTCTGCCGCAGTCCATTTGAGCTCCGTGACTACGGGCGCAGAGGGATTTTGTGCCGACGCGGGCGCCGCAGGACGGGCCCAGACATTGCCATCCGTTCGCGGGTTAGGACCACCTGGTCGCAAAGTATCAAGCGGATCAACCACGAACGGAAGTGGCTCAAAATCGGTATTAATTTTCTCGATGGCTTCCGCAGCAGTGAGTTCGTCGATTGCGGCCACGGCAAGAACCGGTTCTCCCTGATAAACCGGCTCATTGGTAAGGCCGCGTTCGCCCCACTTGCTGGCCTTGATCACTGTTCCATTATCCGTAAGGGTATCGGCCGGGGCCGGAAGATCGTCCGCTGTGAGAATGGCTTTGACCCCAGGCATTGCCAGCGCTGCGCTCGCATCGATGCGCTTTACCCGCGCATGCGGCATTGGGCTCAGCAACAGTTTGCAGAACAGCATGCCTTCAGCGCGAAAGTCCTCAGCATATTTCGCCTGTCCGGTAACTTTCGCATATAGGTCTGGTGTCGTATAGTTCTTGCCGATCAGCTTGTAGCCAGCTCCGTACTGATGCTCAGAGGCTTGTGCAGTCGCAACAACCTTTTTGTTATCCAAGCTTCGCCCTCCGCAAATTCTCGGCGCCACGCATCATCGCGGTCAGGATCTTGTCGTAGTCCTGGCAGCGGCACAGGTTTCCCGAGATGCCCTGCGCCAACTCAAGGCGGCTGGGGTTGGGATTGGTTTTTAGGTACCCCACTGTCGTCATGATGAAGCCGGGCATACAGAACGCACATTGAAATCCCTGTTCGTCAATGACACCCTGCTGTACCGGATGCAAGGTTCCGTCGGCGCTTGCCAGGCCTTCGATGGTCAAAACTTTCCGCCCGCGCACTGTGTGCGTAAGCACCGAACATGAATAGTACGGAATATCGTCGATAAGGACGGTGCAAGAGCCGCATTCAGCGCGGTCGCATCCCAGCTTGGTGCCGGTGAGGCCCAGCTTGTAACGCAGCGTTGACGCCAGGGTCTCTTGCTTCATGACGTCTACACGCCGCTGCTGACCGTTGACGTTGAGGGTAATCAGCCGCTCGCCTACGCCGGCAGTCGACTGCTGGCCCTGCAGGAGAGAAGAGGCGCGAAACAAATAGCTCGCCGAGGAGACGGCCACGCCGCTGGTGATGACCCCTTTGATGAAGTTGCGCCTCGAGACATTTTTCGGCGCGTCTTCGCTTATTTTGAAGCCTGCCTCGTCTGCCATGCTGGGGCACCTCTCATCGCCTGAAGCCGCTCATCGATTCGTCGAAGTAGACGGCAATCTCATTCCACGAACTGCGTACAGCCTCGGCATTTGGCTTCCGTCTACTCTTTTACCCGTGCGAAACGATACAACGTTGTTCCTTCGCTACCTCGACTTGCGGGTGCGACTGGTAGTCCGCGGGGATGTTTTTTTCAGCCATTCTCGGACTGGGGTGTAGGACTTACTGCCAACAAACTTGATGCAAAACCGACAGGTTGAGATGGCGGACCCACCGGCCCTTTAGTATCCAAGAAGCTGTTCCATCTACCCGAAAACGCGTACGAAAGTGAGTCCAATCGGCTGCTCTCTCGTGCTCTCCAAAGCGACAGAAGTCGTGGAAACTACGGCCTCAGGGCTGCAAATCATCTCCACGCTGCTATCCAGCAGGCGTGGCAACGAAACGGCGCGATGTCGCCGGGACAAAAGCCCCTCGCCCCACTCAGGCCGCCTGCGCCGGTGGCGCCATGAATTCCGGCCCAACGGGATCGGCAACCGTCTCGCGAAGGATTTTATCGACAGTGCGCATCGCTTCTGCGGATAGAGACCATCCAAGCATGTCGTCCAAAGGCGAAACCTGTTGCGGATGGCGCGCGCCCCACAATGCTACGCTGACGCCAGGCTGATCGAGCAGCCAGCGCACGGCCAGGTGAATCACTCGCTTGCCATACGCTTCCTGTGCGAATTGATCCAGTCGATCCACTGCCTTGAGATATTGTTCGAAGCGCGGAGGCTGGAACTTCGGATCGACCTTGCGCAGATCGTCGCCGGTGAATTTGCTATCCGGACGCATCTTTCCGCTCAGCAGACCGCGGCACAGTGCGCCGTATGCCAGCGTATCGATGTGGTTGCGGTGAGTGTAGGGGAGAACGTCCTTCTCGATTTGGCGCTCGAACAGATTGCACGGAGGCTGGTTCGAGTGCAGCGGAGCAACCGCACGAAACGCGTCCATCTGCTCCGGTGAAAAGTTGCTGACCCCAATGGCTCGAATCTTTCCGCTCTCATGCAACCGCCGCATGGCATCGGCCGTCTCTTCGATCTGTACCAGCGGGTCAGGCCAGTGAACCTGATATAGATCAATGTAGCTGGTCTTCAAACGGCGCAGCGAATCCTCGATCTCCTTGTTGATACGCTTCGCGCTTGCATTGCGAAATACTTCCTTTTCCCGCCACTCCAAACCTGCCTTGGTAGCGATGAGAACCTGATCGCGTTTGCCCCACTTTTCGATCGCCTTGCCGACAATCTCTTCCGAGTGCCCGAAGCCATACACCGGCGCCGTGTCGATCAGGGTGATACCTTTATCAAGAGCGGCATGTATGGTGCGAATCGACTCATCTTCATCCGTGCCACCCCACATCCAACCACCCATGGCCCAAGTACCCAGGCCAATTCGTGAGCTCCGAAGTACGCTGCCGCCAATGTTTATAACTTCCATGATTCGTTTCCCTTCCACTTTGGCGTTGCCGAACGAGGCCGTCGATCAAGTTGCGGAGGCGCTAAGCTTCGGTTTCGGTCGATGTTCTTCACTTCGATGGTTACGTCGTCCACCAGGATGCCGACGGCCAGCGCCAGTTCGCCTAGCGTTATGACATTGGTTCGTCTCGCCATCGCGCTGAACACGATGATGGAGGTCAAAAATCCCCCAGCGGAGGAATGGAAGTAGCGACAATGAGAGTGCTCCGCCAGCTTCCCAGGAACGTGAGAATCATGAGAGCCGTCGGGCAACGCTTTGTTCCGCAGAGGAGTCCTGTTTACGGAATCGCAAACTCTTAGCCGACGGCTAAAAGCCCATCTGAAGCCTTGCAAGGAACGCTAGGTAATCGTTATTGGCGCGCGAGGTAGCATCATTTCGTTGGCTTGAATTTTTGGACCCTACGGCCCCAGTCGGTCTCGGCCACATAAATATTGCCTTTGGAATCGACCGCCAAAGTGTGGACATGGGTAAATTCACCGCTCTGGTGACCAGGGCGCCCGAAGCTCGAGAGAACTTCTCCGCTGGCATGGTCGACAATCTTGACCTGCTCGTCGCCGCCATCGTCTACGTACATGTATTCTTGCTCCCGGTCGGGAGAAAAGCCGATCCACCATGTGGTGCCCCAATTATCCGGAAGGCTGTATCCTCTCTTGATCCAAATGTTGTTCTTGAAGTTTCCCATCTTATCGAAGACTTGGATCCGGTCGCCCTGTCGGTCACAGACATAGACCAGGCCGTCGTTGCCGATGACCACACAATGCACAACCTGCATGAACGCACCACCCACGCCCGCGTCGGCCTCTTCTTTCGTCCCCTGGTGCCCCCACTGGCGAAGGAATTTCCCGGATCGATCAAAAACAGCTATGCGGCTATTGCCGTAACCGTCAGCTACGTAGACGTCGCCATTGACGGGATCTACCGCTATGTCGGATGGCATGTAAAACTGCGTGTGACTCGAATTCAGTGCCCGGCCCTTGAGAGTGCCATCGGAAGTATCGACAACACCTCTTTTGCCGATCTGCATCAGTAGTTTTCCGTCGTGACTGTATTTTTGGATGATTCCGTCGCCATTGCCGGCTGTCCAAAAATTGTTCTCATAGTCGATGGTGCAGCCGTGGGTGATATTCGGGACGACTTTCCAGTCGCCGAAGCTATTCACTACATTGCCGTCGGGATCGAATTCGATGAACGGTGGCGCCTGCTGCGCAATTTCCGCTTCCTTGTCTGTCTTGTCATTCCGATTAACAATGAAAACGTTATCCTGTGCGTCCACACACACACCGCTTACTTGTCCGGTTACCCAATTTTGAGGCAACGGCTTTGGCCAGCTGGCATCGACCACGAATTTCGGGCCACCGCCCTGCGCCTGCATGGGACAGACGACTCCCAAGGCGGCCACGAGGCCCAGGCAAAACCAAATCTTACATAAGAGGCTCGTCGTCTTTTTCATTTTGTCTCCCGCGATGAGACCGAACTCGCGTTTTAAGGTCGTCACGTGGAACAACGGCTCGAGCGTCCAGTTTGCTGCACTCTGCCTTCTTGATTCCGGTGTCAACTTTCATTTCCCAGCCGACGTTTTCAAAGATCCAATTGCTATGGCCCAAGTCGGTTTTGAAACCTGTGAACATCACGTTGCAACGGCGTCGGCCAGAATCGTTTTAGGATATTTACCTCGAAGGGGTCGCATATTCCCATGCTCTTGACGACTAGGCCCACAACGCACCGCACCAGTCTGCGGCAAGCGCGGGCGTTCACCGTTCTGGGTCCCAGCGACGGGAAACTCCAGCTATGATTGCGGCAACGATCGCGGCCATCGGCAGGGCAAGTGCTGCTTCACGAACCCGCAAGAACAGAAGTGCGCTGACACATGCTCCTCCGGCATAGACAAGCCAGTCCACGCCATAGATCACAGGGCCTTTGCTTGACCACAGAATGGCAGAGTTCGCATCTTGAGCATAGGTTGTCGCGGCCGGTGCTTTCTTGATGATATATAGCCCACGCACGATCTTGGTTGCTAACGAGGTCAATGTGCCGGTGACATAGGTGGTTGTCGGGCCGACGTGCAATCGCAACACAACAGCACTCTGGACTCCCATGGCAATAGCGGCGATGGCAACCGGGACAGCAGTCGTTCCTAGTGCCGGACTGGGGCCAGCCAAGCGCCAAGAGCCGAGGAGTGAGCCGAGCGCAATCAACTCGGCAACCAGGCCCCGGCCGACCGGCGACAGCCAGGATGCAGAGCCGCGGCGTTTACCTACCACCAACTCACCCACGGCCGCACCGACCATGTAAGCGAAAGCTGAGACCGCAGCGTAAAACCCTGTCGAGAACCGACCTTGAGCAAGTGAAACGGCGAGCAGAATCGTGTTGCCGGTCTGGGCCGCGGTCAGGACGTTGAAACCAAGAATGATCACCGCGTCCACACTGCCACCGGCGACGGAGAGCAACAATATCATGATGTCGCGTCGAGCGGACGAGGGAGTCGCCAGTGCTGCTCCGATCGATGTTGTGCTCATGTCGGGTTGCATCGTCTGCTGTCAGGTTGCCTCGGGAGCTCGCCTGCCGAATGCTGGCCAGTAATTCTTGGATCGGTTCGGCGCTGCGCTGAAGTCTGCTGTTCCGATCGGACATTTCGTACTGTGGATTTTGTGAAACTCGCGAGAATTGTGGATTTACAAATTCCGGGGCAACGAAAATAGCCATCCACGCCTCACGACCTGAATCAGATGAAGTCTGGACATCGATGGATGCCAGACAGGCTGCGCCGCCCCAGCACGAACTGAACACGCCGTGGGAAGTCATGAACGGCAAATCGCCAAGGCCGCAACCGCACCCGCAAGCACGCCGTTGAAACAGTCACTCCGATGCAAATGAAACTGGAATAGGAGCTGTTATGAAAGCCGTCGTCCTTGAAGAGACACGCAAGATTTCGGTGCGCGAAGTTCCTGACGCTGAGATGCAGGACACCACCGACGTCCTGCTGCGCATCACGTCCACCGCTATCTGCGGAACAGACCTCCATTTTTACGAGGGAAGGATGCGTGGCGTCGAGGGCATGGTCATCGGTCACGAGCCCCTCGGCGTGGTCGAAGAAGTCGGATCGGCCGTCACAAATGTCAAGAAGGGTGACCGTGTGACCGTTCCCACCCACATCTGTTGCGGCTTCTGCGCCATGTGCGTCGCGGGCTATTCCTCCGCCTGTCTCACCACGAACCCTGGGGCTGCCGGGGCAGCGTACGGCTATCCGAACAAGGGTGGGTACCAGGGTGCACAGGCGGAACTGCTCCGGGTGCCGCTCGCCGACGCCAATTGCCTAAAGCTTCCCGGAGAGCCGGGCGATGGCTGGGAAGACGATTTCGTCTTGCTCGCCGACGCGTTTACTACGGGCTACCACGCTGCCGCCATTGCCGACGTCGCTCCCAGCGACACCGTCGCGATCTTCGGGGCAGGCTCGGTCGGGCTGCTCGCCGCGTACTCCGCTCGCCTTCGTGGAGCGGCACGCGTCTACATCGTTGACGCGATCCCTGAGCGACTGGAAAAAGCCGGCGAACTCGGCGCGATCCCCATCAACTTTCTCAACGGTGACCCCGTTGAACAGATTAAGGAGCAGCAATCAAAATGGCGCTCCGGCCCAGCCTTTCGGCAGGAAAAGCCGCTCGGCGGGGTCAACTGCGCCATTGACTGCATCGGCTTCCAAGCCCGATCCAAAACTGATTACTCCCGGGAGGACCCGCTCTGGGTCACCGAAGCCATCGCTGAACTGATTAATCCGGCCGGGCGAGTGGCAATCATCGGGGTTTGGCCGCTCAAAGATCCAAACGGCATTGAGCCATCGCTCAAGGAAGGCAAACTTACGGTGCCATGGTCCAAGCTCTTCAACAACAATGTTCGTATCTCGATGGGCCGCGACGATGATAAGCGTTGGAACAGCAAGCTCCGTGACATGATCATTACCGGCGCGGCCAAACCTAGCCAGGTCGTCAGCCACCGCCTTTCCCTCGACGAAGCCCCTGACGCGTTCGCAAAGTTCGACCGCCGTCAGGAGGGCTACGTAAAGATTATTCTTAAGCCTGCCTGACCCGGGCTCTGCCGCAGGTGACCTGTCCTCGTCTTAGACACGACGAGGAGAAAGCCAGGTGGGAACCAGCACCACTGGTTCCCGCGGATACGCTACTTTGAAACTCGCGGGCTGGAAACCTTGTAGCCGTCAGTTAAGTTCTTCAGAAAAGCAACGAGATCATCCTCTTCCTGATCTGTCAGCTTAAGATTGCCGAGTTGCTTCTTGTTGAGATTGGTCGCATCTTCGGGCGGCGGCCAGCACGTCACCTTTTCGCCGGAATCTCCTGCTTTGCACCTGGGCAGAACGTCGCGCGTGTTGTAGAAGTGCACTACTTCTTTGAGGCTCTTGAAATAGCCGTTGTGCATGTAGGCCTTCACAAAACCCTGCGTAGGACGCATGTCGACGTTGCGCAATGTGGGTACCTGGAACTTGGCATCGAATTTGGGAGCAAGACTGACCCACTGCGAATCTGGATTCAATTGGCCGCTATCGCTTTGCAGGGTGCGTAGAAAAGACCCGACGCCCGTGTCGACGAAGGCTTGCCCCGACGGATTAGCGCGATCGCCGCGCCGATCGGACGTGTCTTCGTAGTAATACTGTAGCTCTGGATTCCTGGGTACTCCGAGATTGCTGGCTGTGAAGTCCGTAAACAGCGGCTCCTCCCCGGGACCGCCATCGCGGTGACACTGATTGCATCCTGCCTTACCGCGGAACAGCGCATACCCCCTCGCTTCCTGTGCGGTGAACTGGTCCTTGCCCACCTGCACATAGTCATATTTTGAAGTGAATGGACTGACCTCCGGCGAAGCTTCGTAAGCAGCGGCCGCTAGTCCGAATCCGTCATACACGTGGTCGGCACGCTGCCGGTCTGCCACGTTGAGATGGACCGGGTATGGATCGTCACTGGGCGGGGGAGCTGGGGTTGCGCAGACCTTCTCCACGTCTGGAGGCCATTGAATGGCAAACGAGTCGGCGCCCCAGACCGCCTCAAATAGCTTTCGATAGGGAGCCTTGGAGAGCCGGTATGCTAGACAAGCCGAGTCGGGGAGGCCCATTTCGACGGGATTCGTCGGTGGTCCTTGGGCTTGTTCGGCGCTCGGACTTTGCAAGCGATATCCGCTGGCGCGCATGTCCCAGAAATTCCCTCCCACGAAATCGCCTTGCAGCGCGTTGTAATGGAGTACAGGCGCGAACGTCGCGTACATGTAACTCTGCGGTTTTCGCTGGCTGAATCGCGTTCTCACCGACCCCGGATACGACACTGTGCTCAGATTCAGAGATTGAATCGGGCCAGTGAATCCCGTCTCCGGCGTATGGCAGAAACTACACGCCTCATTCTGATTGACGGAGAGATGCTTGTCGAAGATTAATAACTTCCCCAGCGTGCGGATCTGTCCTTGACGATCACGCGTGGTTTGGTTCATCTGCCGCAGGGTGTCGGCCTCAATCCGATCGATGTCTGCGACGACTTTGGCAACGTCCTCGTCGAATCCTGGAGGCATCTGTCCCGCGCGGCCGTGTAAGGTTGTCCCAGCGGCAAGTACTGCGCGGTCTCGCAGAGGTTCACTCCCCGCTGAAATTAGCAGGGCAGCAAGTATGAAAAGCCCAACCAAGAATAATGTGAGAGTTCGATTGTGCATGGGCTTCTGACCTCCTTCTGGGGGCGAGCTCAATTGGTATTGCGACTCACCAGCTTGCCGCAGCATTGCGGTTGCGGGAGCGTCGACCGGTCCCATCCGCCACCAAGAGCCTGGATCAGCAAGACCGTATTCGCCATCCGCCGTCCCAGAAGATTGACCGCCATTACTTCATCCGAGAGGGCCGCACTCTGCGCGGTGATCACCTCAAGGTAACTTGTGACTCCGCCCTTGTAGCGAATGATCGAAAGCTTCAATGAGCGCTCGGCTGCCCTCACGGCTTCATCCTGAACCTTCGCCTCGTTTTCCAGAATTCTCACGGCTGACAGATTGTCTTCCACCTGTTGGAATCCAGTCAGTACGTTCTCTCGATAGGCAGCAACTTGATAGTCATAAGCGGCAAGTGCCTGATCGGTGAGAGAACGGCGTCTTCCCACATCGAAGACGGTCTCCACTGCAGATGCACCAACGGACCACAGGCCGCTCGGCCCGTTGATCAGGGTCGTGATGCTGCCGCTTTCAAATCCGCCCGAGGCGCCTAAATTGATCAGGGGGTAATAGGCCGATTTCGCGACGCCGATCTGGGCGTTGGCGGCCGCCACACGCCTCTCCGAAGCTGCAATGTCCGGGCGTCTTTCCAGCAGTTCCGAGGGCACGCTGATAGGAATGTGTGGAGGTGGTGCGGTAAGAGGTAGCGGAGGAAGACTGAACTCCGCAGGAGGTTTCCCAATAAGAATTGCAACCGCGTGCTCGTACTGTGCACGCAGCACGCCTACATCGATGGCCTGTGCGCGGGTGGTTTCTAGTTGGGTCTTCGCCTGCTCAACATCCACTTCCGAAGCAATGCCTCCGCGGAAGCGGCTTTGATTCAATTCCAGGGCCTGCTCGTACTGCTTAACGGTTGAGATCAGGAGCTGTTCCTGAGCATCCAGGCTGCGAGCTTGAAAGTAATCAATGGCCAGATCCGCGTGCATGCTCAGATTGACCGTAGCAAGGTCTGCCGCACTCGCTTGCGCTTGTTCGCGATAAGACTCCACGGTGCGTCGAACTCGTCCCCAGACGTCAGCCTGGTAGGAAAGATCGAACGGCAGCACAAAGTCGTTGTAGGTGGCACCATTCAAGACTGAATTATGGGTGGGACTGTTTGCGGACACGCGCGTACGAGTCGCCGATGGTGCGGCCACAACGGTCGGGTAGTAGTCAGCCCGATAGTAGGCTAGAACGGCTCTCGCCTGCCGGTACTGCGCCGCAGCTCCCTTCAGGTTCTGATTCGATACATTGACCTGGAGTTCCAGGGCATCCAGTTGCGGATCTTGAAATATCGTCCACCACGTACCGCCGAGATTCTGCTCATTGGGTTGGGCGGGCTTCCAGTTTCCTAGCTCTTTGTAGGCAGGAGGAACCTGTGCCACGGGAGGATGGTACTTGGGACCAACCGTGCAACCACTCAACTGGAGCATCGCTATCGCGAGCAGAACTTCCAGCCAAGGCGCATGCCGCCAGTCCTCGACGAAATTCATCTTTCGAGGGCGCGTCACTTGACATCCCCCGGCAACGTCGCCTGAACAATTTGGACTTCCTGTCCGGAAACGATCGAGTCGGGCGGGTTGACGATCACCTGTTCGTTCGCCCTGAGTCCTGTGACAATCTCTATTTCGTTACCGAAATCGTGGCCGGGAGTCACAGGAGTGAGCATGACTTTCCCATCCTTCACGAGGCCAACCCGTAACCCTTCCGAGCGAAATATCAGAGTATTAACCGGAATCAGGAAGGTGGAAGATTGCGCCGGGATGTCCAAATGAACCTCTGCGTATGAGCCCGTGAATAGCGTGCCCGTGGGATTGTTCACGTCTATCTCGATCAGCAAGGTTCGAGTTGTCATATTGATGGCATCGGCTGTGCGCACCAGCGTTCCTTGAAACTTACGCCCGGGAAACTCAGCCAAAGTGATGTTGGGGGTCATGCCAGCTCTGATGCCCTGCGAATACTCTTCAGGCACATTTACGTAAACGCGCAACTTGTCGGTTTGGGAGATGTGAAAGAGATCGGTTTTTAACCCGCCGCTGCTACCAGAATTGATGAGGTCGCCAATATCGATGTTTCGTGCGGTGACAACTCCGTCGAACGCAGCGTAAATCTTCTCGAAAGACTGCAGAGCTTGGAGTCGCTTGACGTTCGCCTGATTGGCTTCAACAGTTGCTTTATTGGCATTGAAGTTGCCCATTGCGTTATCCGCGTCCTGCTGAGCAACGGCGTTGCTCTTCAATAAATCCTGGTAGCGATTCTTTGTGATCTCGGCGAGCGCGAGATTCGCTTTTGCAGTATCCAGGGTGCTAATCGCTTGCTCCAATTGTTGATCCACTTCGGGAGTCTCGATCACAGCAAGCACTTGTCCTTGCTTGACGTGTGCCCCGATATCGACATACCACTTGCGGAGATAACCGTCTGTGCGCGCATAAACTGGTGAGGAGATGAATGGTTGTACATTTCCAGGGAGGATGATCTCCTGGGCTTTTGCGGTCACCTTTGGCGACACGACGGACACCGAAGACACGGCCAACTGAGCCGCTTCAGCGCGTAAGGATTTACCAGCCCTGACGCGTGACCAGATTCCCCATGCCAGAAGAGCGGTTACCGCGATCAACAGAATCGTCAGTGACCGCCATTGCGCGTGCGAATGCTTTGTCACGCCCACATCATTCGGTAGTTGCCCGCCGGTTGTTCTCCTATCAGTATCATCTTCGTATTGACTCACCGTAGTTACCCCACACTGATTCTGCCTCTTGCTCGATTACGCATTGGACGGATGCCGGCGTGAACCCTGCAGAACGCTGAAGAAAGCTGGGACAAAGAAAAGCGTAGAAACCGTCGCGAATAGCAGCCCGCCAATGACCGCTCGGCCGAGAGGAGCATTCTGTTCGCCCCCATCCCCGAGTCCGAGAGCCATCGGCACCATGCCGATGATCATGGCCAGAGCTGTCATCAGCACGGGTCGAAATCGCGTGAAACCCGCCTCCAGCGCGGCGGTCACGGCATCACTCCCTTCGGTCAGCTTCTCGGTAGCAAAGCTCACCACCAGGATGCTGTTTGCGGTTGCGACGCCCATGCACATGATGGCTCCCATGAGTGCAGGCACACTTAGTGTCGTGTGCGTTATGAATAAGAACCAGGCAATCCCGGCGAGTGCCGCAGGCAACGCGGATATCATGATGAAAGGGTCCAGCCAGGATTGGAAGTTAACTACGATCAGCAGATATACGAGCACGATCGAGAACACTAACCCGCTCAGAAGGCCGATGTACGAAGCTCGCATCGTTTGAACCTGGCCGCGAACAACGATCCGGGATCCGCGCGGTAACTGTTGACGCATGGAATCAATGATCTTGTTAACATCGGTGTCCACGGCGCCCAGGTCACGTCCCGCAATGGCGCCAAAGATATCAATGACGGGCGCAACGTTGTAATGGGAGACCACCGCCATTCCCGTTCCCCGTTGCATGGACACCAGACTGGCCAGAAGCGACGGAGGAGCGGCGGGGTTAGTACCCGTGATAGGGATGTTCTCTACCCCTTGCAGGCTGTTTGTGCGATATTCCGGCGTCTGAGTCGCGATTTGATAGCTGACACGATTCTTGGGATCAACCCAAAACGTGGGTGAAGTTTGGAAGCTGCCGCTCAGTGACACCAGTAGATTTTGAGCAATGTCGTGGGCAGAAAAGCCAAGCTCTTCTGCTTTGGTACGTTCGACCCTGAGGCGCAGATAAGGCTCATCGAAGGGTTGCTGAATTCGCAGGTCAGCCGTTCCGGGAACATATCTCATTTTTGCGAGAAGTGAATCAGCGAAACGCCGGTTGGCTTCCAAATCGTTTCCCACGATCTGAACGTCGATTGGAGCTGGCAATCCGAAATTCAAAATCTGCCCGACCATGTCAGCAGGTAAGAACGCGAACGAAACACCAGGAAACTGTTTCGGGAGCGACAGACGAAGCCGGTGGATGTAGTTGTCCGTGGGATGGTGATCGGCGGAAAGGGTTACGAGAATGTCGGCATCCGCTGTGCCAACCGGAGCCGAATTGCTATAGGAGAGATTGATGCCGCTATAGGGCAGCCCGATGTTGTCAATTACGCTCTGGACTTCGTCTGACGGAATCTGCCGTCGAATCGACTGCTCAACCAGATCACAAAGATTCGCGGTTTCTTCAATGCGCATGCCGGTGGGAGCACGCATATGAAGTTTGAAACTGCCACTGTCCACGCTGGGAAAAAAGTCACGGCCCAGCCAAGGAATCAGAATTGCGAGAGATGCGAGACAAATTGCGAAGAACCCAATCAGGAAAACACGCCGATGGTGCAGACAGCTCTCCAGCAGCTTTCGATACTTTGCACGGAATCTCTCAAAGGCCTCTTCAAATCGCTTTTGAAACCTGACCAGGGGGTTCCGAGAGGCAACTTCCGGGGACTCCTTTTGATCTCCCCGCAACAGATACTTCGCCATGGTGGGGACAATCGTCCGTGAAAGCGCATATGAGGCCAACATCGCGAAAACCACTGATTCAGCGAGCGGCACAAAGAGGTACCTTGCGACACCGGACAGCAGAAACATGGGAGCAAACACAATACAGATCGAAAGCGTGGATACGAAAGCAGGGGTCGCAATTTGCGATGCACTATCGAGGACCACTTCGTCCATGCCCTTCTCTGGTTCTGCATCCCGGTTGCGATTGATGTTCTCGACTTCAACCGTTGCGTCGTCAACGAGGATACCGACCGCTAGAGCGAGTCCACCGAGGGTCATGATGTTGATTGTTTCCCCGAGCGCACTAAACACAATGATGGAGGTGAGGATCGCCAGCGGGATCGAGGTCGCGATGATTAAGGTGCTTCGCCAACTGCCCAGAAAAGTGAGAATCATGAAAGAGGTCAGGCAAGCGGCAATCAGTGTTTCCCTGACCACTCCGCTAATCGCGCTCCGAACAAAGATCGATTGATCCGCCAGAGGTGTTATCTGGAGCTCGGGGGGCACCGTCATCTTAATTTGAGGTAGAAGAGCCTTGATACCAGAGATCACATTCAGCGTTGAAGCATTTCCAGCCTTTTGGATTGTCAGCAGCACTGAGCGCTGCCCATTTACGCGCACGATATTGGTCTGCGGAGGAAAGCCATCGCGCACCCAAGCGACATCTCTCACGTAGATGGTGGTGTCGCCGATCTTCTTGATGGGGATGCGGTTTAGATCAGCAATCGTCTGCGGTGCTGCATTGGGAATGGACACGTCGTATTCCCGGGAGCCGATCTTGGACGTTCCGGTGGGCAGAATTAGGTTCTGTACACTGATTGCATTGACCACATCCAGCGCAGACAGCCCTTTCGATTGCAGCGCTGTCGTATTCAGATCCACCTGCACTTGGCGCTGTTTCCCGCCATAGGGATAAGGCACCGAAGCCCCCGGCACCGTGATTAACTGTGTCCGGATGGAGTTTAGGCCATAGTCGTTTAATTGTTGCTCCGAGAGATTTTGCCCTGATAGAGCCAATTGCAAGACGGGCACACTCGATGCGCTATAGGCGAGAACGAGCGGCGGTGTAGTTCCTGCGGGCAGCTGCCTCAGCTGGGTCTGAGAGATTGCCGTAATCTGCGCAATACCTTGTTGAATGTTCGCGGTCGGCTGCAGGAACACTTTAACAACCGCAACTCCATAGAGCGACTGCGACTCGATGTGCTCGATGTTATCAACGGTGGTGGTAAGCGCTCGTTCTGTGACGCTAACAATACGGTCGCTCATGTCCTCAGGGACGAGACCGTTATAGTTCCAAATGATGCTGATAACCGGAATGTTAATGTTCGGAAAAATATCGGTTGGGGTGCGAACAATCGCTATGATCCCCATGATCAGAATGAGTATGGCCAGAACTACAAACGTGTACGGCCGTCGCAATGCGAGTCGAACGATCCACATAAACTTTGTCGACGGCCGTCGGTTGTCTGCCAAGATTCTCCAGACCCACAGCCCTCGTACTCTCGCGATCTCTGTCGTCCACTTTAAGACAGCACGCCCTTACGGTTCTAAACTCTGAATACCGGTGTGTTCGATCACAGTGCCCTGTAACTGTACCCAGGATCAGAACCAAGTTTGCATGTAATGGGTTGGCAGAGAGAGCATGTAAAGTTGTGAGGTGGGGTAAGCTGGCGGCGACCAAGTCGCCGGACGTGTAGCTGAAGTCCTCGATGTAGAACTGGGCAAGGAGCAATGCCAACGTAGAATCAGGCGCCTCCGGTTCTACTCCGCCTGCTGGAAGTGTGAAAACCCTGCGGCAGGCAAGGCCCCGGTGCTTGTTTCGTTCCATGCAACCGTCCTCACACGTCAAGCCAGCGTGCCCCGGGGACGATTGCTGCTCAACAGTCCTGCACGACACCCGGGCAACCCCATCAACATTCCTGATATCTGGGCGGATTGAGCAGAAAGTTGCCACGGTCGTAGTCGCTAGTCGTGGGGAAGGAAAAAGCTTGATCAACGTTGCGATGGACGGCGTCGTTCAGGAAGTTCAACCTAATGAGCTTCTCATTGAGGTAATCAACCGCACCGGCGGATTGGTCCCGCAGGTCTGCTACCACCCTCAACTCGGCCCTGTTCAGACGTGTGACACTTGCATGGTGGAAGTGGACGGCAGCCTGGTCCGGGCTTGCGCTACCCGAGTCGCCAATGGAATGAGTGTGTCCACTAAGTCGGCGAAGGCGGCGGCTGCCCAAGTGGAAGCATTTGATCGCATTCTCAGCAACCACATGCTCTACTGCACGGTTTGCGACAACAACAATGGTAACTGCACTGTCCATAACACGACGAAGTTGCTGGCCATTGAACATCAGCGAATCCCGTTTCGACCGAAGCCCTACGAGGTCGATAACACCAATCCGTTCTATCGCTACGATCCAGATCAATGCATTCTCTGTGGCCGTTGCGTGGAGGCTTGTCAGAACGTCGAGGTCAACGAAACGCTTTCCATCAACTGGGAAGATCCGAACCCCCGTGTGCTCTGGGACGGAGGCTCAACCATTGGAGAATCGAGCTGCGTTTCGTGCGGCCACTGCGTCACCGTCTGTCCCTGCAATGCGCTGATGGAAAAAACGATGCTGGGTCACGCCGGCTTTTTCACTTCTCTCCGAAAGGCCGCGCTCCTCGGCATGATCGACGTGGTCAAGGGCGTTGAACCGGAGACCGGCTACGGAAGCATTCTTCAGGTCTCTGAGGCGGAAGAGGCGATGCGGGAGCACCGCATTCGCAAGACGAAAACGGTTTGCACGTACTGCGGCGTAGGGTGCAGCTTCGACGTCTGGACTAAAGATCGCCACATCCTCAAGGTGGCGCCTGAGCACGGCCCAGCGAACGGGATTTCCACTTGTGTGAAGGGGAAGTTTGGCTGGGGTCACGTTAATAGCGCGGACCGCCTGACCACGCCACTAATTCGCGAGGGAGGCAAGTTTCGTCAGGCTAGCTGGGACGAAGCGCTCAGTCTCGTCACCCGCAGATTATCAGAGATCAAAGCGCACGATGGGCCGGACTCCATAGCTCTCATCTCATCTTCCAAGTGTACAAACGAAGAGAGCTATCTGATGCAAAAGTTGGCGCGAGCCGTGATCGGCACGAACAATGTCGACAATTGTTCCCGCTACTGCCAGTCGCCGGCGACTATGGGTTTATTCCGCACTGTAGGCTATGGCGGCGATTCTGGTTCCATTAGCGACATAGAGAAGGCTGATCTAGTCCTCATCATTGGCAGTAACACGGCGGAGAGTCATCCGGTCATTGCCACACGGGTGAAGAGCTCTCACAAACTGCACGGTCAGAAACTCATCGTCTCTGACTTGCGTGAGCATGAGATGGCAAGACGCGCAGACCTCTTCCTGCACCCAAGACCAAGTACAGACCTGGTCTGGTTGAGTGCGATCAGCCGATATCTACTCGACAATGGTCTTGCGGACACCAAGTTTCTCGATCAATGGACCAACGGATTAGACGAGTATCGGAAGAGCCTGGCGCCCTTCTCCATGGAAGCCGCTGCGCGTATTTCCGGTGTGCCTGAGGAGACTCTCAGAACCGTTGCCCGAATGATCTCTGAGGCCGAACGGATGTGCATACTCTGGGCGATGGGAGTAACTCAGCACAGCCAGGGTTCCGATACCTCCACGGCCATCTCGAACCTGCTACTTATCACCGGTAATTACATGCGGCCGGGAACCGGAGCATATCCGCTGCGCGGCCACAACAACGTTCAGGGTGCCAGCGACCACGGGTCCATGCCGAACATGCTGCCAGGCTACCAATCTGTGGATGATCCCGAGGTGCGCCAGCGATTTGAGGCTGGTTGGAAGGTCAAGTTGCCTTCCACCAAGGGACTGGACAACCACCAGATGGTGGAAGCCATTCATGGCGGCAAGCTCAAAGCGATGTATCTCATCGGCGAGGAGATGAGCATTGTGGACTCCAATGCCAACTACGTCGGAGATGCATTCGCTAAGCTCGACTTCTTTGTTGTGCAAGACATCTTCTTCAGCAACACCTGCCAGTATGCCGATGTTGTGCTGCCAGGAGCACCGAGCCTGGAAAAGGAAGGCACCTTCACCAGCACCGAGAGACGCATCCAGCGACTCTATGAAGTGTTAGAACCGCTTGAGGGCTGTCTGCCGGATTGGAAGATTATTCAAGAGGTGGCCAACCAAATGGGCGCAGGTTGGCGTTATCAACATCCTTCCGAGGTCATGGATGAGGTCGCTTCTCTCACCCCGATGTTCGCCGGCGTCAGCTACGAGAGGCTAGCGGGGTACAAATCCCTGCAGTGGCCGGTCGCGGCCGATGGAAGCGACGAGCCCCTGCTCTATACCAAGCGCTTTGCTTTCCCCGACGGAAAAGCGAGGCTATTTCCGGTTTCCTGGGTTGGCCCGACGGATTCACAGGATTCTGAATTTGACTTGCATTTAAACAACGGGCGGCTTCTCGAACACTTCCATGAGGGCAACCTTACCTACCGCACCGAAGGGATTCGAGAGAAGGTCCCTGACACTTTTGTGGAAGTCTCCCCAGAACTCGCCGAAGAACGTGGAATTCAAAGCGGGACATGGGTGCAACTGGTCTCGCGGTATGGTCGAGTTCGAGTGCGCGCTGTAGTTACCGACCGGGTACATGGGCGAGAACTGTATATGCCGATGAACTCCGTTGAAAGTTCCGTGAACCGGTTAACCAGCAGCCACACTGATTCCGCGACCAACACGCCAGCCTACAAGGAGACCAGCGTTCACCTGAACGTGTTGCCCGAAGTTGGCGAGAATCCCTTACCCCGCGTCAACTCTCGCTTTGGTCATCCGACGCCACAGAACGGGGTGGAGGTCGAACGTAAGTGGAAGCGCCCGGACTATGCCCCTCCGGGAAACGGTCTGGTGCAGTTGCAGACAAAGAAATGACGAGAGGAGAACTCAATGGCTCAACCAATTCTTCTGGAAGTTCAGCCGCGCAATCCGCGTGCGGAGTTACGTTCTCGGCTGGATCAAGCTCCGGAACAACATGCTGAAGCCGTGTTGGCCGCATACGAAGTGCTCCAAGAGTTGCACAATCACGGTGTACTGGAAATCATACGCGGCGCCTTGGCTGCGAGCGACGAACTCTTGGAGAAGGTAGTAGACAATGTCAGAACTCCCAAAGCCATTCGAGGCGTCAGGAATCTTCTCTTTTGGCGGCGCATTCTCGGGAGCATCGAGCCGGAATGGTTCAAGGGTGTCTTCCAGGCAATTCCCGAAGGACTAGCCCAAGCGACAGCGGAGCGAGAACGACCGGTCAGCTTCTTTAGCTTGCTTCGGCGTCTCAGCAACAAAGATACTCTCCGCGGTCTAGCGGCTGCCATCGACTTCTTGGAGGCATTTGGACGTCACCTCCAATCATCAGAGAGTCAGACTCCGCAAAATTAAAGTAGGAAGGTTATGACAAATCGCTGGAGTATCGCCGTCGAAGAAGTTCAGACTACCTAACCTCGACGACTCCCGGCAGCTTAGGTTGTCTCTATGCGCCTTGTTGACGAATTTCCACGCGATTACCGTCGGTGAGCTGATGACGCGATGGTTTTAGCCGTGGGAAAACACCCCTGTACAAAGGAGATCAGAAAATGCGCATTGGATTCCTTGGTCTTGGCAATATGGGACGGGCGATGGCGAGCAATCTCATTCGCGCCGGTCATGAATTAACTGTGTACAACCGAAGCCGCAACTCTGCTGAGGCTTTGGCCAGTGAAGGAGCGCGAATTGCCGATACCCCAGCCAATGCTGCCGGCCAGGAGATCGTGATTACGATGCTGGCCAACGATGATGCAGTTGAATCCGTTGTGTTGGGTGCGCATGGTGTTCTAGACGGCATGCAACTCGATGGCTTGCATGTCTCGATGAGTACGATCAGTCCTGGTTTGTCGCGGCGCCTCGCGGCGGCACATAAAGAGCGCGGGCTGCATTACATGGCCGCGCCCGTCTTCGGAAGACCCGAAGCTGCTGCCGCAGGGAAACTATTTATCGTCGGTGCTGGGACCAAGGAGGCTCTGGCAAACGCAAAACCTGTGTTTGATGTTCTCGGTCAACGCACGTTCACAGTTGGCGAACGGCCTGAAGATGCAAACCTCATCAAGTTGTTTGGAAACTTCCTGATCACCTGCGTGATGGAGGGCCTAGGGGAGGTGTTTGCCGTCGCACGAAAAGCGGAAATCGATCCGAATACCGTATTTGAGGTACTGAGCGGCACGATGTTCGGTGCTCCCGCCTATAACAATTATGGTCCAAGAATCATTGAGGAAAAGTTTTCACCGGCTGGATTCAAGTTACCGCTCGGACTGAAAGATGTGCGACTGATGCTAGAGGCCGCGGAGGGACTGGCTGCGCCAATGCCCTTCGCGAATATCGTTCGTGACCGTTTCCTCACGGCAATCGCAAACGGATACGGTGATTTGGATTGGTCAGCGCTGACACTGGTAATCGCACAAAGTGCCGGGTTGTCGCGAATGGCGGGTGAACTCCGTTCCGACGCGGCCGATTAGAATCCGCGGAGATTCGGTTCCGCTATTAGCAACAGGCGATTAACACAGAGTGCATTGCTGGTTGCTCGATCGAAGCCGACCCGCTCTCCTGGGGCGAAAGGAGGAGGTCCGGATGTTCAAGGAGGAGGCACAGCTTGACAACGAGACGTCAATTTCTGGAACTCGCTGCGGCTACAGTTGTGACTGCGTCGTGGAGGAAAGATATGTGGGGGGCTGAGACAAAAGGTGGAATTCCCTACCGTACCCTCGGGCAAACCGGCGAAAAAGTTTCCCTCGTTGGGATTGGCGGCTACCACCTGGGTAAGCCAGGCCTCGACACACAGGAAAGCATTCACATCGTTCACAAGGCAATCGATGAGGGAATCAACTTTCTTGATAACTGCTGGGATTACAACGGAGGAGAAAGCGAGATCAGGTTGGGACGCGCACTCCGTGACGGTGGCTACAGGGAGAAGGCCTTCCTGATGACTAAGATTGACGGCCGCGACAAGGTGACGGCCGCAAATCAGATCAATGAATCCTTAAAGCGCCTTCAGAGCGATCGCATTGATCTCCTGCAATTTCACGAGGTAATTCGCGACTCCGACCCGGATCGCATCTTTGCAACTGGAGGTGCGCTGGAAGCCGTGGTGCAGGCGCAAAAAGCAGGAAAGGTGCGCTACATCGGATTCACCGGACACAAGAGTCCCGAAGTTCATCTGAAGATGTTGTCCACCGCATCAGCCCATGGATTCACGTTCGATGCGGTGCAGATGCCGCTAAACGTAATGGATCATCATTTCAATAGCTTTGAAGCCAAGGTTCTTCCGGTTCTGCTGCATCAACACATTGGTGTGCTTGGCATGAAGCCCATGGGGGATCCTTTCATTCTTCAGAGTAAAACGGTCACCGCCATTGAGTGTCTGCACTATTCTATGAATCTGCCGACTAGTGTGGTGATTACTGGATGCGATTCGCCTGCCATCCTGCAGCAGGCCCTGGATGCGGCCCGCAGTTTTAGACCGATGAACGAAAAAGATGTCGCTAGTTTGTTGGCAAAAACCGCCCAGGCGGCTCAATCTGGCGAGTTTGAACTTTACAAGACGAGCCATCATTTTGATGGCACAATCCAGAACCCACAATGGCTTGGATGACGTAGATGGGCGGAGACTTTTAGGCGGTGTTGAGCACAGAAGATCCCCAGATCATAGAACCGTTCGGGTGAAGCCGCAATGGCGCTTACCAAACCGGCGGCAGCGAACTCGCCGCTCAGCCTGCTTCCGCCCCCGTGGTTCGGCCACGGCAGCAGATCATCTTCAATGTCCCCCGAAACCGGCTTCTGGGAAGCCAGCATTACTTCAACGTGTGGGAGGACTGGTCTGCTGGTGAATCAGTCGGGTGACGTGCCACACGTCGATGAAGACCATATCGCTATGGTGCGCCCGGCATGATTACAATGACTACGGTCAGAACCGAAAACTGTTGACGAGGAGAACCTGGGGAAATGCCTTCGGGCGACGCGCAGAGAACTTGGTTTCCGGAAATGATCGTGCGGTTGCGGGCAGAGTGGCACGCGGGAATGTCGATGCCGCCGCTCATCGTTCTGCGGGACGAACTGGACGGAGCGCTTCAGCGGATTCGCGCTGGCCGGAATATCCAGACACCAAGCGGGTTAACCGGACTTGCGGCGGGACCCCGTGTTAGTGTGCGTGCCCTGATCCTGGCGTTGGCCCGATTCGAAATCGCCCCGAAGGATCAAACCCGAGCGCTGGAAAAAGAGTGGGCAGCATATCGCAAGCAACATCAATTGAACGTCGAAGGAAAGGCCACGGCAGGGGGCATGGAAAGCTGCCCACATTGATCCCGTCATCGGGTCGAGGCCAAGCCTTCTGTGTGCTGGCGCGTTGCGCTGCGGCGAGATAGGTAATGATAAGCGTGCAACTGGCGCTGGCCAGACAGGATGCAAAGGAACGCGAGCAGAGCGATGATGGTTGGCGCTGGTCGGATGACAGCTACAGCCCGCGCCGACATTGGTGCTCGATTTTGAAGCCCGACCGATAAGCGTGGGTCCGGGGTTTGCGTACAGATTTGTGATGACGTTCGTCCTTCGGACGACGATCTCGATTGGGAGTTTGTCTTTGATTCGCGCCCCGGGCATCCGACCGGCACCTCGGAGGAGCCAATGGCGAAGAAATCGAAGGGATCCAAGAGACGGTGCGAGGAGTTGCCTATCCTGCACCCG
>JBEKEP010000050.1:0-24716 GCA_050013775.1 Occallatibacter sp.
CATTTCATGACCACCAACGAGTTCGCCTGCTTTACCGACCTCAGTTATCAAGTTGGCCAGTTTGCGCCGGGGCTGCGGCTGCCGCCCGCGCAGGTGAACCAGGTGCGGCATCACGGGATTCTGGCGCACGGACTAGCAGTCGAGGCCATCCGCGCTAACGCGCCCGCGGCGCAGGTGGGACTGGCGGAGAATGCCAGGGTCTGCGTGCCGGTGATCGAGGATCGCGCCAACATGGAGGCGGCGCGGCGCGCCACGCGCGAAGAAAACGCGCCGTTTCTCACGACCTTGATGGAAGGCGCTTACCCGGACAGCTATTTGCAGCGCGAAGGTGCGAACGCGCCGCATGTCGAACCGGGCGACATGAAGGCCATCGGCAGCCGGCTCGATTTTGTGGGGCTGAATGTGTACACGCCGACGTATGTGCGCGCCGATGGGTCGGCAAAGGGTTACGCGATTGATCCGTATCCGGCCTCGTACCCGAAGATGGCTTCGCCCTGGCTCTATCTCGGTCCCGAGTGCATCTACTGGGCGGTGCGCAACGTGTGCGAGATCTGGAATCCGCGGGCGGTGTTTATCACCGAGAACGGCTGCTCATCTACGGACGTCATGACGGCGGAGGGGCGGATTGAAGACACCGACCGCGTGATGTACCTGCGCAACCACCTGACGCACCTGCAACGTGCCGCCGCGGAGGGTTTCCCGGTGAAGGGCTACTTCCTGTGGAGCCTGATGGACAACTTCGAGTGGGCGGACGGGTACAGCAAGCGGTTCGGGATTCACTACGTGGACTACAAGACCCTGAAGCGCACGCCCAAGCTCAGCGCCGAGTGGTACCACGAAGTGATTGCGCGGAATGCGGTGGTGTAAAGACAGGGAACGAGGGAACAAGGGAACAAGGAAAAACGGGCCCTCGACAGCTCATGGCCCGTAGCTTATGAATGCAGACCTTCGTGTCTCACGGGTCCGAGAATCCGGACCAGGGGTACCCCTGCTTTGGTGAGTTTGCTTCTCGAGGAATCGGGCAAGCCACGTTCCATATACCTACCAGTCACCCCCACCTACCCCCCCCTCCCCTTTTTTGGTAAAGTCTTGATTCAAAGGGGTTTAGTTGTTTTGGAGTGTTCCCGTAAGCGATTGAAAATAAATGGGTTACCTGGTAAAGTCGTCAAAATAGAGACTTTGGCGGGCTTTTTGCCGGTTTGCACCGTTTTGGCTGCAATTTCGTCTCGGGATCTGGTATCCCACCCCGCAACGCAGGCGATTAGGACTATTGCGGCCCGCACCGCCCAATATCCATCCGCCGCGCCCATATCGCCACCTGAATAAAAGTGTAGCGATTGCGGGGAAATAAACTGCACTGTCGGGCGGGTTCCTATCTCGTTGGAAGGGAGAGGGTTGAAGGGAATTGGAGGGCGGAAGGGGTTGACAGGCAGTGGACAGTCAACGAGTGGAGTATAAGCGACTTTTGGTCTATCGCAAAACGCGAGATCGCCCGAAAGGGCATCCCACAGGGGCTAAAGCCCCACTCAAATTGCTGCGTTATCGGCACGACTAAAGTCGTGCCCTGACACTTCGTGCTCGACGGCGCCATTGTGAGCAAACTGAAGCGTCGTCGCCCTTTCGCGAAGCCGACCTTCATCCCAGACTCTTATTGGAGGAATTGCGCGAGTTCGGTTTGGGCGCGGTCGTAGTCTTCAGGGATTCCGATGTCGAGAAAGAAGCCATCGACCTTGAAGGCTGCGGGGCGAAGACGCGCGAGTTCGGGCATGAAGAAGTCGGTCTCGATGGAGAAATTTTCCGCGAGGCCGGGCGGCCATGCGAGATTGCGCGCGAGGACGTAGGCTCCGGCGCTGATGGTGCCTGGGCCGGAACTTCCCTTCTCCTGAAAGCCCACGATGCGCTGGTCTTCAATCGTCACGCCGCCATAGCGGGACACGTCGTCGCGATGGACGACGGCGAGAGTGACTGCCGCGCCTGCGGCAGCATGGAAGCGCAGCATGGCGGCGTAATCGGCATCGAGGAAAGTATCGCCGTTGAGCACGAGCACGGATTCTTCGCGGGCTTGCGCGAGCGCGAGGCGAATGGCGCCACCGGTGCCGAGAGGAACGCTTTCGATCACATAGTTGATGGGCATCCCGTGGAACGACGCGCCGATATGGTCTTGAATGAAGGTGTGCTGGTGGCCGACGGAGAGGAGAACGCGAGTGCAGCCAGAGCGACGCAACTGGGTGAGCGGGATTTCAAGAAAGGGACGGCCGGCGATGGGCGCCATGGGCTTGGGCAGGCCGTGAAGGCGCGAGGCGAGCCGCGTGCCGAGCCCGCCGGCAAGAATAATGGCTTCCATGGCGATTCAGCCTTTGGCCGCAGGCTTGGCGGCGAAGTAGCGGCGCTCCACCAGCAATGTGAAGATGTGCTCGAGAGCCAGATGCGCCTGCTGGATATACATCGTGACTCCGGAGGGCATGCGCAGGCAGTAGTCGCAGAGCGGCGGCATTTTGCCGCCGTTGCTCCCCGTTAGCCCGATAGTGATGACCCCCATGGCGCGGCATTGCTCGAGGGCGCGCAGGATGTTGGGCGAGTTGCCGGAGGTGGAGATGGCGATGAAAACGTCACCCGACTGGCCAAGGGCTTCAATCTGGCGGGCGAAGAGGCGCTCGAAGCCGTAGTCGTTTCCGATGGCGGTGAGGATGGAGGTGTCCGTGGTGAGAGCGATGGCGCGCATGGCGGGACGGTCTTCAACCAGGCGGCTGACGAATTCCGCGACAACGTGCTGGGCATCGGCGGCGCTGCCTCCGTTGCCGGCCACCATGAGTTTGCGGCCGGCGAGCAATGCCTCGGCCGTGGCTTCGGCAGCCGCGACGAGAGCGGCGTGCAAGGCGGCGTCGTTGGCCACGGCTTCCATCACGCCGACGCCTTCGAGGAGTTTCTCGCGGATGAGATCGGTCGTTGAATCGGGCTTTGGATTGCTCATGGCACTCTCCATACCTGCACACTGCCGGGAGTGAAGTGGCATGCGTAGGGGTAGTAATCGATGGTTGCGTTGAGGATGGCGCCGCCGAACTCGTCGCAGTAGGGAGAGACGTCGGTGCCGCCACCAGCCAAACCCAACCGAAGCAGCGCTCTGGAGCGAATCAACATGTTAGCTGCAGCCCATTGTAAATAGGAATGCCGCGAGATTGGATTGCACTCCTGGGGGAGACGCTTTGGTGTTAACAGTTTGTACGGAACTGGGGGACGAATGGTATGACCGGCAGAGAAGAACTATAAGTCAGCCTGGTCTTCTACCGTCTTATTGCCTTCGTGGTTTTGCATTGAGGTTTCCCGGGTCTCAAAATCGAGACCCGGGGCACCCCAAATCATCGTGAGTTTGCTCCTTCAAGATCCGAAGCACTCGGCGGTCTTTATTTATTTAATGCGGTATAACCAGCAGACTGGCCGCGAGCAACTTCTCGGTGAGGCGGTCGAGGGCCAATGGGTATTTGTAGGAAATGGTGCGGAGCGCCATGCCGAGCATGACGGCGGTCTCAGCCTGAGTGTACTCCTGCAGTACGACCCGGGCCAGGATTTCGCGATCGAGCCGCCCGAGCTGGCCGAGGCATTTCTCGATATCGAGGACAAAGATGACAGCGTCTTCAAAGGTGCGGACGGGACGACTGGAAGCCCAACCGCGCCCGACCGAATCGGCAAGGATGGACGGCGCCCTGCCCACCTGCATGGATGCGTACAGGTAGCGCCGTAACAAGTTTTCGGTGTGTTTCCTGTAAAAGGCCAGGTTGACCGGTGGATTGGCCACTTCCGGCTCTACCTCGGATCGCGCCGCGGGTTTTCGTTCCCATCTTCTGCGCTCGATCCGCCATACTGCCCGGGAGGTGCCTGGTTCTGAAACCATGGGCAACTGGAGAGCTGCGCTCATTGCGCACCTCCCGCAGCCTGAGCGACCGCCCAAACCCTGGCAAGCTGCTTACGGCCCGGACGACCGCGCCGCTTGCGGCTCTCCGGGGTTGGAAACGTTCTCAACTTCGTCACACACTCTTTGCAATAGACGCTGTCGAGTGTCTGGGCACGGTACCAAAGGCAACCGCATCCTTCGCAAACCTTCAATTGCACGCGCACTTCCATGACTGATTCTCCGTACTGGTTTCATCTCCCGACGGAGGCTTGTGTTGCAGGTTGTTCCGCGGGGTGAAGAGAACCAGGCGAGGCAACTCAGATTTCTCCTGTCCTGATGGGGGATTGCCACCTGTGCTCTCTTGTTGTCTGTCATGACCATTCGTGCGCAGATCCTGGAATTTCCCGATTGGCGAGTTTTCCGACGCAGTTTTGAAGCGGCGCCGGGATGGGAGGAAAAGCGGTATTCAACAAATTGAACCGGCAAATGTTCATTCGCTGCTTCCGGAGGCACGATTGCGCCTCCGCTTAAGAAACAGCGAAAGAACGTTTTCCTAAAGATTCCCACAAGTCAATGCGTGATTAAGTAAACCCAATGTAGGGATATGCTTCCTCTGCGTCAACGCGACTCTACAGATTTCCAACCTGTCCCTTTCCAATCGACACATAAATGCTCAAAATGAAGGACTACCAGCCCTGATAAGTTTTCCATGGGAAAGCAATGAGCTTTGACACTCATTGCTAGTGGCAAATTTTCCACTGATGAACTTCAACCAGATGCACGAGCGCCTCCGCCTGGAACTGCTGCGCAGGATCCAGCGAGGCACAGTCAGCGTCTCCTTATTGGCACGGCAGACGGGCTTCGGGCAGGCGCACCTCTCCAATTTTCTGCACAGCCGACGGCAACTCTCGCTGGAAGCGATGGATCGCATCCTGGCCGCCCAGCGCCTGACAGTTGCCGATCTGCTGCCCGCGCTGCCACGGGGCGGATTCTGGCCGGAGGACGAGAGCGCAGGGGCAGTCCCGGTGGTTTCACACGCAACGGCGCTTTTCGAGCCGGTGATCCGGCCATCGGCCGTCCAGTTTATGCTGCATTTGCCGCCGGGGGCTTTGAATTCGGTGCATGCGAAGGCTTCGAACGTGCGCCGCGCGTGGCAGCGCTTTGTCGCTATCCGGGTTTCGGCGGCGGACGCCCTGCCCATGGAGCCTTTGGTGCTGCCCGAAGCCATAGCGCTAATTGACCGTCACTACAATGTGCTTCTTCCCTACCGGCCGAACCGTCCCAACCTTTATGCGGTGCGGCACGGGTCGCACGTTACGCTCCGCTATGCGGAATTTCAAGCGGGGCGTCTGATTCTCCGCCCGCACAACATTGCGACTCCGGTGGAGCTGATTGCCATGGGTCCGGAGGAGTCGCCCAGCGATTTGCTGACGGGGCGGATTGCACTGAATTTGAATGAGATGTGATGGGGCTTCTGAAGCAGTTGGGCGGCGGCGGCGCACCTGATACATTACTGCCGTAGCATTCGGGAATGGCCGCGCGAAGCGCCGAATGCGGCAAGAGTCACGGGAGCGATCGATGTTCATCAGGCAATTCAGCGAAGGAGAGCCCTTTCGCTGTGCGGGGAACGAGTTTGTGATGCTGCTGCCCCGCGACGAAACGGGAGCCTGCGAGGCGGTGCTGCAGATGGTGCGGCCAGGCGGCACTACGCCGCCGAACAGCCACGAGACCTTCATGCAGATTTATTTATTCTGGGCCGGCGAGGCGAGAGTGTATATCGGCGAGGAGATGCAGCAGGTGCGGGCTCCGGCAGTGGCGTTTGTGCCACCGCGCACCGAACACTGGGTGGAGAATGTTCTGGCCGATCGGGAATTGCATTATCTCTATATCAGCGTTTGGCCGGATGGGATTCCGCCGGAGGAACGAGAGGGCGGATGGAAGAACGTGTATGCCAAGATCATCGACAGCTACGCGAGCCGCGGATATCCGGTGGACGCGAAGTGAACGAGTGAACAGTGTGAGTGCGATTGTTTGAGTGATGAAGTGAATGAGTGAAAGAGTGAATGGGCATGAAGATTACCGACGTTGCGATCAGTGTGATCGCCAATCCGCATTCCGAGATGGTGACGGCGGGCGTGAAAGGCGGCAAGGCCGCGCACGACATCGTCTTTTTGCAGATCAAAACGGATGAGGGGCTGGAGGGCCACGCCTTTGCGTGGGGCGGTCGCTCGGGGCAGGCGACGGCCCATCTGATTGGGTCAATTATCCGCCCGCTGCTCATCGGGCAGGATCCGCTGAACCGCGAGTTGCTATGGCAGCAGGTGCGGCGCATGGATCGCTGGTGGGGATTTTTGCCCATCTACGCGCACGGGCCGGTGGACGTGGCGCTGTGGGACCTGGGCGCGAAGGCTGCCGGGCTGCCTCTCTACCGCTTGCTGGGCGCGTATCGCACGCAACTGCCGGCGTATGCCAGTTCGTTGATCCTGCCCACGATCGATGCTTTCGTGCAGCAGGCGCAGGAGTATCGCGCGATGGGCTACCGGGCGTACAAAATCCATCCCTGGGGTGATCCGGCGCGGGACGTGGAAGCATACCGCGCGTTGCGCTCGGAACTGGGCGAAGCAATGGTGCTGATGAGCGATCCTGTGGCCGGTTACACGCAACAGCAGGCCTTGCGCATAGGGCGGGAACTGGAGCGGCTGAATTACTACTGGTTCGAGGAGCCACTTTCGGATTACGACATCTACGGCTACCAGGAACTGTGCCGGGTGCTGGAGATTCCCATCGCGGGTGTGGAGTCAACGCCGGGAGGATTGTTCGGGACCACGCAGTACCTTACCCAGCGCGCCGTGGACATTGTGCGCAGCGATGTGTCGTGGAAGGGCGGCGTGACGGGATTGATGAAGACGGCGGCGCTGTGCGAGGCCTTCGGCGTGAACTGCGAGGTGCATACCACGACGAATGCTCTGCTGGACGCGGCCAACCTGCACGTGAGCTGCGCCATTCGCAACTGCGAGTATTTCGAAGTGCTGATCCCACAGGAGCCGTTCTGCTTTGGCGTGAAGAACCCGATCAAAATCGATGCCGAGGGGTTTGTGCATGTGCCGGAAGGGCTCGGCCTGGGCGCGGAGATCGATTTCGACTTGTTGGACAATCATTTGATTTGCAAGGTGTAGTGCCGGATGCGTGGGCGTGGACGCCCGCACGACAGCCGGTCTGGAGACCGGCGCTACAACGTCAGCAGTCGCGTCATTTGATTGCGGGATAGGTTCCGTCTGCGACGTCGCGTTCGGCGGCGATGAGGTCATTGGGCCGGCCGAGATCGCGCCAATAAGCGCCGTCGGCGCGGAGGGAGGCAATCTTCTCGCCCTGCGCGACGAGGCGGAGATAGGCGTCGATGATGGAAAAGGCACCCTCCTCCGTCAGCTTTGCGAAGATGCGCGGGGATACGACGTGAATGCAGGAGAACGCGAGCGCATGCTGCGAGGCGACTGGCCGGACAAGCTTGACCGGACCATCGCGTCCGTTGCGGCGGCCGCAGAGAATACCCTGCTCGTCGAAAAGCAGATAGCGCACGGTCTCGCGGTCCTGCACGGCGAAGGTGGAGAGCGCGTTCCCTGCCCTGTGAGCCGCGGCAAGGCGATCGATATCGATAGTGCTGACGATGTCGACGTTGTGGAGGATGAACGGCTGGAGAGTGGGGTCGTCGGGGCTCTTTCCATCCAGGAAGAACCATGCGGCCTTCTTCAATCCGCCTCCCGTGTCGAGGAGAGACTCCTCGCGCGAGACCTCGATTCTCATGCCGAAGTTCCGGTTGGCGGCGAGATAAGCAACGATCTGATCCGCGAAGTGATGGACATTCACGATGACTTCGCGGACGCCGAAGGTGCGCAGGCGGGAGAGCGTGATTTCAAGCAGCGTACGGCCGGCAACGGTGACCAACGCCTTGGGACGGTCGTCGGTGAAGGGGCGCAGGCGCGTGCCCAGGCCCGCCGCGAACACCATGGCCTTCATTGCGGGGGATTCTCCCAGCCGAGTTTCTCGAGTTGCATGTGGCGCACCTTAACATCCACACCATTCGTGCCGCGCAGATGTTCCGCCAGATGCTCGGCGAGATACACCGAGCGGTGCTGGCCGCCCGTACAGCCGAACGAGACGATCAAATTGGAGAAGCCGCGTTGACGATAGTTGGCCACGCTCGAGTCGACAAGAGAGAATGCGTGATCGAGAAACTCATGCACGCCCGGTTGACGGTCAAGATATTCGATGACGGGCTCATCCTTGCCGGTGAGTTGGCGGTATTGCTCTTCGCGTCCGGGGTTAGGCAGGCTGCGCCCATCAAACACGAAGCCTCCGCCGTTGCCGGATTCGTCGGCGGGGATGCCGTTATGAAACGAAAAGCTGAAGACGCGGACCGTAAGACCGGGAGCGGGCGCGGAGAGGTTGCGTAGCTTTTCCGAAGCCTGCATGGCCTGGAGGGCGTCGAGCAGCGAAGGCAGCGCCACCGGCAGGCGAACATTGTGAGCCAGCCAGCGCAGGTTCTTGAGCGCATAAGGAACGCTTTGCAGAAAATGCGCCTTGCGCTCGTAGAAGCCTCGGAAGCCGTAGGCCCCGAGCGCCTGCAGGATGCGCACGTAAACGTACGCGTAGTAGTGCTCCATGAAAGCGTCGCGGTCCAGATCGATGTAAGCAGAGAGCACGTCAAGATAATGGTCGAGCAGTTCCTGGCGCAGAGCGGGCGGTAGATCGGCTTTGCCGTCGTAGAGCAGCGAGGCGATGTCGTAGTGCAGCGCGCCTTTGCGGCCACCCTGGTAGTCGAGAAACCACGGGCTGCCGTTGCGCAGCATCACGTTGCGCGATTGAAAATCGCGATAGAGAAAATAATCGTGCGGAGCTGCAAGCAGCAGCTTGGTCAAACGACTGAAGTCGAGCTCAAGCGCTTGTTCGTTGAAGGGCACGCCGGCCAGGCGCAGAAAGTAGTACTTGAAATAATTCAGGTCCCAGGCGATGGACTGGCGGTCGAAGCTGGAGCGCGGATAGCAGACCTTGTAATTAAGATCGCGGCCTGCCACAATCTGAAAACGCGGCAACTCTGCGACAACTTTGCGATACGCTGCGACAACCTCAGGCGCGATGGCATCGCCATCGCGATGGGCGCTGAGGAATTCAAAGAGCGTGGTGTCGCCCAGATCCTCTTCAATGTAAGCGCCGTGGGCTAGATCCTCGGCGTAGATCTCGGGGACGGGCAGGCCATGGCGGCGAAAGTGGCGGGAGAACTCAAGGAAGGCAAGGTTCTCTTCGCGCACGGAGTAGAGAATGCCGACGGCGGTGTGGCCCGAGCCGGCCAGACGGATGATATTACGTCCCGAGCCGCCAAGCTGGCCCTGAAGCGGCTGCGCACGTTCAGCCGGCGCATGAAAGTGTTGCTCGAAGAGGCGTTTAAGAGCGTCCATGAACGGCTTCCCTGTTTCTCGTCAAGATACTTGGTCAAAGATAGCGATGCAGGGGAAGGGGACGCAAGGCAAGCGCGCGAACGGCGCGGTTATCCGGCATCATGTTGCGTATCGTGGTGCGTATCCACGCCATCGAAGCGGGTGAAGGATGAGTTCCAATGCATCCTGACAATGCCCGTGGGGCCGTTGCGCTGCTTGGCGACAATGATCTCCGCCTCGGCCTTTTCTTCGGCCGACTGATTCGGGTCGCGGTTGTAATAGGCCTCGCGGTGGATGAAGGCGACCACATCTGCGTCCTGCTCGATAGAACCCGACTCGCGGAGATCGCTGAGCATGGGCCTCTTGTCGTCGCGCTTCTCGTTGCTACGCGAGAGCTGGGAGAGCGCGATGACGGGAACCTGGAGCTCCTTGGCCATGGCTTTGAGACCGCGCGAGATGGCCGAAACCTCCTGGACGCGGTTTTCGAAGCCTCTCTTGCTTGCCCCGGGCATCGTCACCGACATGAGCTGGAGATAGTCGATCATGATCAGGTCGAGGCCGCCGGCATTCTGTTTGAGACGGCGCGCGCGGGCGCGCATTTCGGCCAGCGACGAACCGGCGGAATCATCGATGTAAATGCGCGACTCCACCAGCTGGCCCAACGCAGACTGGAGTTTTTCCTGCTCGGCGCGGCCGAAGAAACCCTTTTGGATTTTTTGCTGGTCAACGCTGGCTTGCGAGGCCAACATGCGGCGCAGGAGGGATTCGCGGCTCATTTCCAGGCTGAAGATGGCCACAGTGGAACCGTAGCGTAGCGCGGCATTCTCCGCGATGTTGATGGCGAGTGCCGTCTTCCCCATCGACGGACGCGCGGCGATGATGATGAGCTCGCCCTTCTGCAAGCCGCTGGTCATACGGTCGAAATCGGTGAAACCCGTTGCGAGGCCCGTGATGTCGCGGCTGTGAGTGTACAAGTTATCGATCGACCCGAAGGAGTCGCGGACGATGATGTCGATCGGCTGCAGGCCCTGCGTGAGGCCGGCCTGACTGACTTCGAGCAGTTGCGATTCGGTTTCGTCGAGGACGCCGATGGCATCCTGGCTCTGGTCAGCGGCCTTGGCGATGGCGGCCGAACAGATGCCCATGAGCCGGCGCAACAGGCTCTTGTCCTTGACGATGCGGATGTAGTCTTCGATGACGGGACGGCGGGGCAAGCCCTCCGTGAGCGAGGCAAGGTAGGCCACGCCACCGACTGCTTCAACCTCTTTGTAGCGGGAGAGCTCGTTCGAGAGCGTGACGATATCGACAGCCCGACCTGTATCGACTAATTCACTCATCCGCAGGAAGATGCGGCGATGCGAGTCAAGCGAAAAATCGTCCGGATTGATGTGTTCGGCAGCCTCGGCGTGGGCGGCATTATCGAGCAGGATCGCGCCCAGGATGGTCTTCTCCGCGTCTACGTTCGCGGGCAATCCGGCATCGAGTCTGAGGTCGGGGATGGTGGCCATCTCAAAAATGAGTGTAGGACAGAATGCCTCTACAGCGGCCTGTGAAGAATCGCGGCGGTCACTGGAAATCGCGCCAAAAATGTAAATCCCTCAGCATGAATGACCTGCACAGGCGGGCTGGCAAGAACAAGTGCTTGCGATTCAGCCCTTCCTGGCTGGAACCTTCATCCCCGCCCTTCGCGCCTCGGATAGCCCGATCGCGATCGCTTGCTTTCTGCTCGTGACCTTCTTGCCGCTGCGCCCGCTCTTCAATTTCCCTTGCTCCATCGCGCGCATCTCGGTCTCGACCATTTTTCCCGCCGCAGGCGAGTACTTGCGGGATGATTTCCTTTTGCCGGTGGAACTCTGTCTTGGTGTGCTGGACGCCATCGCATCTCCTTGCCTAGTGAGATGGCGTCCGAACATTTCGCGGTTGTTTCGAGCCGCGCCGCGTTTGAGCTTCTCTTACGCCGGACGAATCTCGTACTCCAGCTTGCCGGTGGTGTGTAATTCGACGACGGACAGGGTTTTGCCTGGAACGGGGCCTTCGGTTGCTGGGCAGCCGGCCTCAGGATTGGCGCAGGGAGCGGGCGCGGGTCCGGACCGGCGCGCCGGAGCCGGACCGGCTTTGATTTGCGCGGTGGAGACGACGCAGGCCGGATCGAAGACGGGGACATGCTCTACGATCTCACCCTCACGCTCGATGGTGACGCGAATGTGGTCGTCGAGGAAGGTGACGGTTTTATTTCCGCCGCCGGGGAGCGGGTAGCTGACCGCAGTGTTGCCCTCGCTGTATGCGGCGTCGAGACCAGTCGCCTCAACAGGCAGTGCGCCAGCGGCCGAGGTTCCCCATGCGGTTTCTCTGCCATTGGTCTGCGACTGCAGCAACACGCCTTTTTCGGGCGTCCACACGAAGGTGAGGCCGAGGCGTTGCTGTTCCGAAATGACCTTGGGAGCGGAGGCAAAGGCAGCGTAGTAGGCGGGGCGGCGGATGTAGGTGAAGACGATGGGCTCGCGTGTGTCTTTCATCTGTTCGACAAAGTGAGTCTGGGCGAGCGGCCGCACCAGCTTGCGCGCCTCGGCCATCTGTGCGGCGGTGGGATGCCAATCATAGAGGGAGCGCAGCAGGAACCGGTACGGCGACAGAGCGCTGAACTCGCCCACGGGGAGCGGATCAACCTGCGGCCAATTCTTTTCCAGCTTTTCGCGGGCGGCGTGGATCTGTTCGGCACGGCGCTCGGGGGGAGTGGCGAAGGCGCGCATGATGAGGCAGTGATCGGCCAGCGGCGTGTCGACGGCGGGGAAGATGGCGTGCTGCTGACGGCACTCGATGCTACGGTTGGCCACCCAATAAGGCTGGCCGGGCTCGGGCATGATGTTGTACGAAAGCCACTTGCCGAAGCGATTCTCTTCTTCGAGGAGAATGTTGCCCAACGGCGTGCCGCGCCAGTAGTGATAGGCCATGTGCAAATTCTCGTGATGGGTATCCAGGGTGTAGCCGAGGTCGGGGCCGTCTTTCTCGTACATATAACCGCAGGGGCTTTGCAGGTTGGTGGGGCTAGCCTCGACTTGCTCTTTGAGGCGCGCCCAGAGAGTCGCATCGGGATACATGGAGAGAAAGGCCGCGCCCCCGGCAAAGATGTTGGTGAACTGGTTGGAGTAGCTCTTGCCATGGCTCAGGAGATCCGGATCGTAGAGCGTGGCGTGGACCGCCTTGCGGCAGCAATCGATGGCGCGCGCATGGAGCGCGGGCGAGATGGGCGGGCCGGTCCTGAGCAGGCGCAACGCCTCAGAGATGAATTTGACGGAGAAGGCCGTGGCGGCCAGGTTCCACTGCTGGGGGCCATACTCGCTGAATTTGCCGTCGGGGCTCTGCAGGTTGCACCAGTACTCGAAGGCGAGCTCGAGCCGGGCGCGCAGGGCGGGATTCGCGTAGAACTGGTTCCACTTGCGGCGGCTTGCGTAGAACCAGGCGAGGGTGAGGATGCTCTCCATGATGCGGGTGTTATAGGGATGGAGTTGGGGAGTGCCGCGCCATACGGAGATGTTGATGAAGCCGCGATCGGGGCCTTCGGTTTCGATGCTGTTTGCGATGCGCGGCAGATAGGTGAGGTTGTAGGGCATGTCGAGGTCGGCGTCGGCGAAGTCGGAGGGTTTCAGTTTCGACGGGTCGAACGGGGGGACTTCGGGGACGGCGCCCCCGGTGGCGGCTCTTAGGCCGGAAGAAGCCAAGATTTGCGCGGCAGCTGCAGTAAGAAGAAAATCTCTGCGATTCATCATGATTTGGACCCCTTTTCGTAAACGTTACCGATTCAGCAAATAACCCTATACGAAGGGGTTAGGGGGGTGTCAAGAAACAGGGATCAGGGATTAGGGACCAGGGAATAGAAGACAGCCGCTCACGCGATGTGCATGACGGGAAAAGCAAGTGCAGAAGCAACCGCAGGTCCTTCGGCTCGTTCGCCTGCGGCGAACTCGCTCAGGATGACATCCCATTTTTGATCGCTCGGGATGATAACGGAGCTTGTATTGCGGACACTAGAGTCAGGGCGCTAGTGGATATCTGTCATTGCGGCGTTGAGGCCGTTGAAGATCTGGTCGAATTTTCCGGATTCGGCGGCAAAGCGCAGGCGCTTGACGTTTTCGACGCAGATTTCCGGCGGGGTAGGCTGCTGCTTGAGGATCTCCATGACTTCTGTGAGAAATTTATCGAGCGGCATGGCGCGCGGATCATCGGCGCCGCTCATCAAGTTGGTAGCAACGTAGGGAGGGATCAGCTCCAGAACCTCGATGGCGGTGTTGCGAAGCTGGTAGCGGAGCGTAAGCGTGTAGGAGTGGATGGCGGCCTTGGTGGCGCAATAGGTTGGCGTGATGGCGAGAGGCAAGAATGCCAGGCCGGAGGAGACGTTGATGATGGCCGAGCGCGACTGCTTCAGGAGCTGCGGTAAGAGCGCCGCGGTGAGACGGATGGGGCCAAGGAGATTGGTGGCGACCATGGCCTCGGCATCGGCAAGGTCGGACGGCTGGGCAAGCAACTTTTCAGCGCGCATGATGCCGGCGTTGTTGATGAGGACGTTGAGCGAGGGAAACTCTGCGACCACCTTGGCCCCGAAGTCGTGGATGGCATCGGGGTGTTCGATATCGAGCCGGAGCGACTTCATGCCGGGGTTCGCGGCGGTGGTTTCATCGAGCGCGTGCTGCCGCCGGCCGGCAACAATCACCTGGTTGCCGAGCGCGTGGAGCGATTCCGCCAGACCGCGGCCGATGCCGGAACCGCCGCCGGTGATGAGGATGGTATTACCGCTGAAATTCATAGGGTTCATGTCTCCTCAGCGCCATCATAGACCGATTGTGTGAAACGGCGGTTGCTGCAATGGGACCGCGCAAGCTGCAGGTGGACGAACAGGAACGATCGTGCAGATTCGGCATTGTTTTCAGCCGTTTTGAGCTGGAAATCTGCGATGATAGCGAGATGTGCCTTACGGCAAGTTGAAGAGATAGGAACGACCGCTCAAGTGAAACCCCCTATGCGCCGAGTGGCGCTCATCTACAACCCGGTATCCGGCCAATATTCCGCGCGACGGAGAGCTGCCATCGAGAAAGCCCTGGCCGTGTTTCGCGAAGCCGGAGTTACGGCCGATGCGCTGGAAACCACAGAGGCTGGAGAAGCAACGATTCATGCGCGGCAGGCCGCAAGCGATGGCTACGATACGATCCTGGCCTGCGGCGGCGATGGCACGGTGCACGAGATTTTGCAGAGTCTCGTGGGCACCGACGTGGCCCTTGGCGTGATTCCGCTGGGCACGGCGAATGCTCTTGCCGCAGATCTTAAATTGATTGGCGCGCCGGCCAAGATTGCACGCAAGCTGCTCGAGGCGGAGCCGGCGCGCATCTCTGTGGGGCGCATTCACTACCAGGACCTGGCCGGGAATCCCGGCTCGCGCTACTTTATCGTGGCCGCGGGCATTGGAGCCGATGCGCTGCTGATGTCGCGGCTTGACGCGCGGTTGAAGCGGCGGCTGGGCTACGTGCTCTATTTGATTGAAGCTCTCCACATCTGGGCTACATCGTCGTTTCCTCTCTTCGAAGCCTCCCTGCCGGAAAACGGAAACGGTGGCATGCGCGTGGTCGATATATCGCAGCTACTGGCGGTGCGGGTGCACTCGTTTGGTGGGGTCTTGAACAAGCTGGCTCCGGGGGCCAGTTTGCGCAACGGCAACCTGAGCCTGCTGGCCTTCAAGACGCAAAGCCGGTTGCGCTATCTGTCGTTTTTGCTTGCGGCGCTGGCCGGACGGCATACGTTCAACGGTGCAGTGGAGCTGCTGGAAACACCCAGCATCGATTGCCGCGCGCGCAATGGCGCCCTCGAAACCTTGTTTGTGGAAGCGGATGGTGAAGTGCTGGGCAGCTTGCCGGTGCGGCTTGAAGTCGTGCCCCACTCTCTCACGCTGCTGGTTCCTCCCGGCGTTCAGCCGTGAGGTTAGCCGCGCCTGCCAGCCGCGCGTGATGCGGCGACAGCTTCCACGTAAACAGGAGCAGTGCGATGGCAATCACAACCGCGACGACCACTGCATGGAGGGCCACGGCCCAACCATAGTGCTGAACCAGAAAGCCGATGCCCTCGCCTTCGGCGGTGCGCCCGAGATAGCCAAACAATCCTAGAAATCCGGCGGCCGTGCCCACCGCCTTTTTCGACGTGAAGTCGAGCGCGCTCACGACGAGGAGCAGCACCGTGGGATAAACAAAAAATCCAATCACGCCGAAGAGGCTGAGGCTGAGCCATAGCTTGCCCGGCGCCCCGTAGATGATTCCCAGGTAGGACAATAGGACGGGAATCATGCACAGGACGCTGATCATGCCGCGACGGCCGCCCATCTTGTCGGAGAGCCAGCCCATGAGGATGGTGCTGAAGATGGCGGAAAACTCCAGCGCAGCTGTGCTGATGCCACCCTGGCCGAGGCTGGCGTGCTTGACCTCCTTGAGATACGTGGGGCCCCAGTCGAGCATGGCGTACCGGGCGATATAGACGAAGAAGTTGGCGAAGGCGAAGAGCCAGAGATGACGGTTCTTGAAGATGTAGTTTGTGAGCAGGTCGCGGGTGCCCAACTCCTGCTCGCTGTGCTTGCGAGCGCCGGCAGGATGGTCGTTGCGCCACTCCTCGATGGGCGGAAGGCCCACTGATTGCGGAGTGTCTCTGAGCCGGATGAGGAGATAGATGGCGCAGAGAATGGCAAGAACTCCGGGCACGTAGAATGCCGAGCGCCAGCCGAGCAGGACTGTGCTGTAGGCGACCAGGAGTCCGGTTAATCCGCCTCCGACATTCTGGGCGACATTCCAGAAGGCAAACATGGTGCCGCGCTCGTTGACGCTGTACCAGTGGCCCAGTGAGCGTCCGCATGGCGCCCATCCCATGCTTTGCGCCAAACCGTTCAAGGCCCAGAGTGCAAGCTGCACGTGATAACTGCTGACGGCACCGAAGGCGAAGTTGCAGATCGCCGTGAGCAGCAGGCCGAGAGGCATGAAGTAGCGAGGATTGCTGCGATCTGACCATGCGCCCATGAAGAGCTTGCCGACACCATAGGAGATGGCCGTGGCGGCAAGGATGTTTCCCACCTGTTCCATGCTGTAGTGCAGGGCCTGGCCCATCTCCCGCGAGACGACAGGAAGGTTGTTGCGGACAAAATAAAAGGTGGCGTAGCCAATGAAGGTGGATTCAAGGATCTGCCAGCGCATCTTCGGATAAAGCCACCGCGCCTGCTCTTTGGGAACCGGTGAGATGTGCGGCGCAGGCCGAAGAAAGCGTAGATTCCGACTCATGAACGTACCCCGTGGCCGCGAAGGATGACGCCGTCTACCTGGAAACACAGCCAGCGCCGGGCGACACAATTCCTTTTCCGCCGCACGCTAAGAATTAGGCGCTGGGGCGAGACGCTGCTCAAGGAAAGCAACTAGCTTCTCACTCGGTGTAGAGATAGCCTTTTGCGGTTTCCAGGAAATTTGCCAAATCGTTCAACTTCCATTCGTCGCTGTGGCCGAGCTCGTGCGCCAGCAGATTGGCGACCGCGGGCGCGACTTCAATGGCGGCGCGGGCATCAAGAAAGAGCGCGCGCGTGCGCCGCGCGAGCACGTCCTCGACCGTCCGCGCCATCTCATAACGCGCCGCCCACACGACCTCGCGGAGGCGGAAGGGTAGACGCGGATGCAAGAGGCCGTCGAGACTCGCATCCTGGCTGGAAAGAGCCTGGAGGGCCGGCAGATCGGATCCATACTCGCACTCCCACGCGGAATTCGCGGTGCCCGGCTCCGGAGTCCAACCGTGCAGCTTCAGCTCCAGGGTTTTTGACGGACTCTTAGGCAGGTCTGCGACCTGGATGGCGCGATCGATGGTGTCCTGACCCATGCGGCGATAGGTGGTCCACTTGCCTCCCGTGACGGAAATCAGCCCAGTGGGTGAAACCAGGATGGTGTGGTCACGCGAGAGCTTGGAGGATTTTGCATGGCCCTTACGCACCAGGGGACGTAGTCCCGACCAAACGCTGAGGATTTCTTCTGGGCGCGGCGCGTGGCCAAGGTACTTGGCGATATGGTCGCGAAGAAAGGCTTTCTCCTCGGGCAGAGCGCGCGGCTCAGGCGAAGAGGAGTCGACGGGCACATCGGTGGTTCCGACGATCAAGGAACCGAGCCAAGGGATGGCAAAGAGGACGCGCCCATCGGCGGTCTTGGGAATCATCAACGCGGTATTGCCGGGCAGGAAAGAACGCGGCAAAACAAAATGCGAACCCTGACTGATGACGAGCAAGGAGCCGGGTGGGCGGCCGTCGAGAGCTAGGGTCTGCTCCACATGGACGCCACAGGCGTTGATCACCGCTTTTGCCTGGAATTCATAGGCTGCGCCGCTTTCCTGGTCGCGCGCGCGAATCCCGACGACTTTGCCGCCGCGCTCGATGAGGCCAGTGGCTTCAACATAGTTGACGGCCACGCCGCCGAGATCTTGAAGCGTCCGCATAAGAGTGACAGCATAGCGGGCATCGTCAAACTGGCCGTCGTGATAGAGGATGCCACCGCGCAGGCCGTCGCTTTTGATGTTGGGAAGTTTCTCGAGAGCAGTCTCGCGAGAGAGCAACTCCGAACGGCCGAAGGACAACTTGCCAGAGAGCCGCTCATAGACCTTGAGTCCTATCCCGTAGTACGGAAGCGAAAAATAGCTGTAAGCCGGGATGACAAAGTTCAGATCGTGTACCAGGTGGGGCGCATTGCGCAGCATGTGGCCGCGCTCGCTCAGGGCGTCGAGAACCAGCGTCACGTTCATCTGCTGGAGATAGCGCACGCCGCCATGCACAAGCTTGGTGCTGCGGCTGGATGTTTCCTTGGCGAAGTCAGAGCGCTCCACCAGCAGCGTGCGATAGCCGCGCGATGCGGCTTCAACGGCGGCGCCGAGGCCCGTGGCTCCGCCGCCAATCACTAATACGTCCCAGGGCCGTGAATCTTCGGTGAGTTCTTTCAGAATTTCATTGCGTTTGGTCACGCCTGTCGATTCCTTTCATGGATGCCAGATTCCGGAAAGCAACACAATCCAAGGCGCGGCGCGATCCACCGCATGGATACGCAGTAAACATGCGGCAGGCCGACACACTCCGCCCTGAATCAACTGGATTGCTGTTTTTCCGCCCAGACTCTGGTCTCTATGTGGGCGTGCACCGCAGGCCGAATCGCCGCGGTTTCGATGGTAACTGCGCCTCTCGCATGGAGCGGATGCGCTGTTGAATCCAGCTTATCACTGCGGGTCTAACAGCGTAAATTCGCGCTAGTGGAGTTCGTGCTATCCCACCCTTTCGCCCAACAAATCGGGCGAAAGGATGGGGCAACCGCATTTTCTTAGTAGGTGATCTTTAAGCCAAACTGGACGATGCGCGGGATAAACGTACCGGTAACCGTGCCGCCGCCGTTGCTGGTGACGTCACCCGGTGTGTTGTTGTCGGTACCGGAGACCGTACCGCCGCCCGAACCGCCCGGCAGGTAAAGGTTGGTGTGGTTGAAGATGTTGTACAGCTCCGACCGGAACTCGATCTTGACCCGCTCGATGGGGGTATTGAACTTCTTGTTGAAGTCCAGATCGGTTTGGTAGAAGGCCGGCGTGCGGCCGTAGTTCTTGGGCAGGCTGCCAAATGGACTCGAAATTCCATTCGCGGAAGCGTTGCCGATGTAGGTAGAAGGTAGATCGACCGCTGCCGGGTTCACATATTGCACGGAGCCGTTGGCGAGTTGCGTTCTGCTGATATAGGGCACTCCGGGAACCAGGTTGGGACGGTAGAGATTCTCACCGCGCCAGTTCTGCGTCAGCGCAGGCGAAACAGCATTGGTCGAAGCCGGACTGTAGGTGAGGTTGAAGGGCGTTCCGGCGTCCATCGTGTTCACGCCGCTGATCTGCCAGCCACCGATGATGGCATTGGCTACTGGATTGGCGCCGGCGAGCCAACGCCGTCCTTGTCCGAACGGTAATTCGTAGACCAGCGTGGTGACGTTGGTGATGGGCAGGTTATAGTCCGATTGGCCGTAATCGGCGTTGATGTTGTAGCCGTTCTGCGGGCACGGCGTATTGGCTTCGAGAGTCGATGAGGCGTTGTCCATGGCGTGCGACCAGGTGAAGGAGTTCAACAGGGTCAAGCCTCCGGTAGCACGCTGCTCGTAGCGGGCCTGCAGCGCGTTGTAGCTGGAGTGGAACTCGCTCAAAGCCTGGGTAATGTCGCCATTGCTGAAGGTGGGATAGAGAGTTGGATTGTTGAGCAGGTAACCGCCCCAACTCATATACGGACGCTGCCACTGGCCGGCCGGGATTCCCGGGAACTCGCCGGCGGTCGTAAGCGGCAAAGCCGGATTCTTCTGGTTGGCGTTGATGAAGCCTTGCAGGTGGACACCGTGATTGGCCACATAGGCCAGGTCAACCTTGGTGTTTTTGCCCAGGCTCTTCTGCACGTCGAGGAACCAACTCTCGGCGTATCCGTCCTTGGTGTTGATCGGAATGGAGTCGATATTGTCTGTACCGGCGCTAAAGACCGTGGCCAACCCCGTGGGGAAGCCTTGTGACAAGCTTACGAACCCGTTGGTGCTGCCGGCTGCGCGACCGGTCGTGGTCCCAGTCGTAGATGGGTTGCTGACCACTGTAATGAGATCGAAGGGCGCGTTGATGGCAATATTGTTGCCCGAGCCCGCACGCCAATAGTGGATGAATGCTGTACCGTAGCCGCCACGGAGTACGAGGCTCGGCGTGAGGGCGGCAGCGAATCCAAAGCGCGGCGACCAGTCCTTCTTATTTGGATTGACCAACGACTTGGCAAATACGCCGCTGCCAGCGCTATAGGGGGAGATGCAGGGAGCACTTCCGCACAGAGGAGACTGGGCAGCCGTCCAGCCGGGTGTGAGCGTCTGCAAGGTCCCGGTGGTGGTGTTGAAGTTGGAGACGAAGTTGTCGCGCTCCCACCAGGGCGAACCGTATTCCCAGCGCAAACCGATATTGAGCGTCAACTTCGAGTTGACCTTCCAGTCATCCTGGGCGTAGGCGCTATCCATCTGCTGGAAAACGTGGGTGATGAAATAGGTTGCCAGCGAGTAAGCGCTGCTGGTTCCAAAGAGGAAGTCTGCGAAGTCTGTGTCAGCAACGGCGGAGGTGTTGGGGCAGGATGCTCCCGCCGTCGTCGGGCACTTGCTGTAGCCGCCACCGTAGGAGAAAGATCCGTACAGCGGGTTCGAGTCCTCGATCTCCTGCCAGACCTTCTCCCATTCATAGCCGAATTTGAGCGAGTGACGGCCATGGACCCAGGAGAAGTTCAACTTGGGATCGGCCAGCGAGGGATTCTGCCATTGCGGGTTGGTGCTTTGGCGGCCGAAGGAAGTAAAACCACCCGTGATGGCGATGGAAGGCAGGCCGCCGGAGACGCCGGCGATGGTCGGCAGACCAGGGATGGAGCCCGCTGGAAACGCAGTACTGCCGATCGCGTAGGTCCACTTGCCTGCCTTGGTCTCTGAGAGCGCCAGGCGCGCATCGAGGAACTTGTTGGCGCTGAACGCGTGGTTGTAACCGGCGGCAATCTGTTCATCGTGAATGAGGATGTCGCCGTTGGTCTGCATATCGATCGGCTCGGGCAGAAGGTTGGTGTTATGGCCAATCTCTTTGCGATCGCTGACCTTGAGAAACCAAGAACTGTTGGCGTTCTGCTGGAAGTCGAGGCGCAGGTCGCCCTTGTCGGCGTGATCGGTAAACGGCGCGTTCAAGGGGCAGTCGTTTGTGGCTACGCCTGTCGTCGATAAGCCGGCTGTCACTGTGCACTTTCCGGGCAGAGCGGCCTGGTAAAGGCTGGCGATCTTGAGGGCTGTGGGATCGGCGTCGGCCTTGGCTTGGGTAGGCCAACTGGTATAAGGAGTGCCTGCAGGGATATAAGTGCCGGGGCTCCATGGATCCTGAACGGCTACGGCCAACTGGCCGCTCAGCTCATTGGTCGTGGGAACGGTATCAACGACCGTGGGCGTTAGTTTCTGGCGGAAGCCTTCGTAATCGAGGAACCAGAAGAACCGATTCTTGATAATGGGGCCGCCGAAGTTGGCGCCAAACTGGTTGCGATCGAAGACGGGCTTGAAGAACGGATACACGGCGCCGGTAACGGCGTTTGTCGAGATCGGCTTAATATAGCCGAACGCGTTCAGGTCGGTGTTGCGGATGAACTCATAGAGCGTGCCGTGGAACTCGTTGGTACCGCTCTTGCTTGCCACGTTAACAGTTGCGCCAGAGGAGCGGCCGTACTCGGCGCTCTCGTTGTTCGTGATCACTTCAAACTGGGCGACGGAGTCCGGCGGGGGCTGAATAATCTGGTTGTCGAAGCCCTGGTTGCTCTCGCCGTAGGAATTATTGTCCATGCCGTCAATCATGTAGTCGTTGAACATGCTGCGCTGGCCGTTCACGTTGAAGGAGCCGGCGCGCGTAAACGAGGTGACCGCCGTGGTGGTGGCGTCAGCCGGGGCCTGGTGAGCGCCAACGACGTAATTCACGAGGTCAGAGTAGGTGCGGCTCACCAGCGGAAGAGACTGCGTTTGATAGCTGGTGATGGTCTGGTCGCGCTGGCTGGTGTCGGTTTGCAACTGCAAAGCGACGTCGCTGACTTCGACGGTGGTGGCCTGGGCCGTGCCCACCTTCAAGACCAGATCGATGCGCACGCGCGCGCCGACCGAGATGGTGATTGACTTTGCTTCCGCGATCGAGAATCCGGAGGCGCTGGCAGAGACGGTGTAAACACCAACACGCAGCTCCGGAACTTCATAGTCGCCGGACTGATCCGTCTTGACCACCGTGGCGATTCCGGTGGCGTCGTTGGTAACGGTCACCGTCACGTTCGGAACCGCGGCGCCGCTCGAGTCGTGAATGGTCCCGACCAGGCCGCCAAGGTCGTACTGAGCAAAAGCCGCGCGCGAAGGAAGCATCAACAGAAGCGCTATGGCCAGAAAGGTCCAACCGAAGCCTGGAATTCCTGCCTTTGCCGTGCGGGATATTCTGGCGTGGTGCCTCACAGATGGAATTGTCGAATGCATATTGCCTCCCAATGTCCTAGTTGCAACAACGGTTAATTGTTTTCCCTGTTGATCAGGGCTACGGGATTCAGAAGATGCCGGGTATGGAAGCCAGGTTCCTCAAATGCGGGCCAAGCGCCGAACCCTACCGTGAAGACAAGATGGGATGTGCGGGTTTGAGCCTGCAGTCATCCATTTTCGGCGGGTGCCGTAGTCAAAAGAATCGAAGTTGTCGAAGATGTCGTGATGATGGTAAGCAACGATATCACTGTCATCTTTTGCCAAGTTCGTTAAATTTCAAAGAATGCGCTGTGAAAAGACCGCCAAAGACAAAAATCCACCCCAAATCTTAGCTCTGTTCATCCGGCGTGACTTGCACACACGACCAGTATCGAAAAGGCTGCATTTGGCGGTGGATTTCTCTTAGTCTTTTCCGCGGGAGGAAGCTAACAAATACGAAATAGCCGTGTCAAGAAAAATCTGCACACGTGTGTGAGAGGGCTACACGCGTGTGAGCCCGCTGTCTACGGGATGGAAGAGCGAACTCGTCAGCCAAGCAGTCCGGCGGTCGCGGTCCACGACCGATGCTGACTCTCGGCCACGCCGCGATGCGTGAGCGTGCCCATCCAGGTATTCAGGCCGTCGGCGAGGCCCGCATCCTGGCGGATGGCCTCGCGCGCCCCCTGGTCGGCAATGCGCAGAACGTAAGGAAACGTGGAGTTTGTGAGCGCCAGCGTGGAGGTGTGCGGCACTGCGCCAGGCATGTTGGTGACACAGTAGTGCACCACGCCGTCGACCACATAACTGGGGTTGGAGTGGGAGGTAGGCCGGGCGGTTTCGACGCAGCCGCCCTGATCGATGGCCACGTCGACGATCACGGCGCCTTGCTTCATCTGCGAGACCATGGCGCGCGTAACCAACTTGGGCGCGGTTGCGCCGGGGATGAGAACGCCGCCAATCACCAAGTCTGCCTCGCGCGTTACCTGGGCGATGTTGTAGCTGTTCGATGCCAGCGTCGAGAGGCGGCCGCCGAAGATGTCTTCAAGCTCGCGGAGACGGTTCAGGTTCACGTCAATGAGCGTGGTTTTGGCGCCGAAGCCCAGGGCGATGCGCGCCGCGTTCGTGCCCACCACGCCTCCGCCCAGAATGGCTACATGCGCCGGGGGTACGCCGGGGACACCGCCCAGCAAAATGCCGCGGCCGCCGCGCTCCTTTTCGAGATAGCTGGCGCCGACCTGCACGCTCATACGTCCTGCAACTTCGCTCATGGGGGTGAGCAGCGGAAGAGTTCCCTGGCGGTCGCGCACGGTCTCGTAGGCGATGCCGATGACTTTGGATTCGAGTAGCTTGTCAGTGAGTGCAGGTACGGGAGCTAGATGCAGATAGGTGAAGAGAACCAAGCCTTCGCGGAAGTAGACGTACTCGCTTTCGATGGGCTCCTTGACCTTGACGACCATGTCGGCTTTGCCCCAGGCGTAACCGGCATCGCCCACAACCTCAGCGCCGGCGTTCTGGTACTCAGCATCGGGGAAACCGGACTGCGCGCCGGCCTGGGTCTCGATCAGGACGGTGTGACCGATCTCAGTGAGCGCTTTGACTCCAGCGGGGGTGATTCCGACGCGGGATTCATTGTCCTTGATCTCTTTGGGAACGCCGACAATCATGATTTCTCCTCTTTCGTTATGGCCCAATTTGTTTGCGCGCCGGGGAGGGCTGCACGTAAGAAACCGGCGCGCTCGGCCGTGCTTTGGGGAGGGCTGAGTCCGTGCGCTTATGCGGGCTTCCAACTGAAGGGAATTTTACGGCGCAGACGGCTTCCAATGTATGCAAATTTTGTGATAGAACAGCAAAATGGGAACGAAACGTGAGCAAACCGCGCCTCCTACGCAACAATCGCCCGAGGCAACGCAATCCCTAGAGAGCCTCCAAGTCGCCGCGGGATTGGACGAACTGGATGGCGCGATCCTGCGCTACCTGGCGCGCCAGGGCCGGGCGACGAATTTTGAGGTGGGTGAGGCGGTGGGGCTGTCGGCTTCGGCGGCGTCGCGGCGGATCCTGGCGCTGGAGGCTTCGGGGGCCATCCGCGGCTACCGCGCACTGATTGACGACCGGCTGCTGGGCAAGCATATGACGGTCTACATCCGCGTCACGCTGGAGCGGCAGTCGGCGTCGGTGCTGAGCGCGTTTGAGACTGCCGTGCGGCACTGCCACGACATTGTGAGCTGCCACTTGCTGGCCGGCCAGTACGACTACATTCTGGTGGCGCGCGTGGCGGGAATTGATGACTACAACCGCCTGCACCAGAACGAACTCTCGCGCCTGCCGGGCGTGATCCGACTGGAGACGAGCTTT
>JBEKEP010000051.1:0-24395 GCA_050013775.1 Occallatibacter sp.
ATGAGCGCATGGCGAGCCGGTGGACTGTCCAGTGAGGCGGGCGGACGGGGCGGGTCTAAGCCTGAAACTCGATGGCTACACCGGCTCAGGTGCAGCCGAAATTCGCTTATTATTTCTCAATCATTAGCGGCCTAGGTCTCCCTTTCTGGACAGACCCACACCACGAAAGCATGGTTTTGCTTGGCGGGTTGCTTCTCTTCCTTTGCGATGTTAAGCGCGTCCGGAGAGACGCCGACACCGAGTAAGTGGATGACACAATTTTCCGCAGGCACCGCCATGGAGTCATTGTTCGCGATCGTATGGTCATTTCCATCAATCGCAAGGACGATACTGTCCCTTTCAACGCTCTTCACCTGTGCCTTGTGTTGTCCAATCGGGAAATCTCTTCCAACGGGGCAAAAAATACTCGATCCGGCTGAGAGGTTCCTTTGAACAGGCTGTATTGCAAGAAGTGGCCTTGCGAGCAGTTCGCTTCTCGCCGTGTCCGACAATTGGACTTCGGACGAAACGTCTACCCCCGGACTGTACTATTTCCGCCGGAGGCAAGGCCGCGTAAGTCGTTGGTTTTTAGGGGTGGTAGGCGAGGCGGGAATCGAACCCACAACCCCCGGCTTAGAAGGCCGGTGCTCTATCCGATTGAGCTACTCGCCCACGTTTTTTATTGTAGCTGCGAAGTGAGCGCAGCGTGCGGCGCGGCGGGGGGCGGCGTATCCGCGGCGACAGCCTGAAGGTAGCGGACGACGGTGGCCTCGGCCCAGTGGACGCCGGCGGAACGGCGCGCCAGGAACGCGCAGTGGCCGCCTTGGCGGGTCTCGACGAAGTGGATGTGGGAGTTGGCCAGGACGCGCGCGCGGGTGTCAGGCGAGAGGCGGATGAAAGGATCGTCCTGCGCTGTGAGGATGAGCGTAGGTACGGCGACGCGGTCGATAACGCGGGCGCTGGCGGCGCGGTAGTAGTAATCGTCGGCGTCGCGAAAGTCGCAATAACGCGCGACGAACTTCTGGTCGAATTCGCGGATGGAGCGCACGGGGCCGACGCCGTCGATTTGATAGATGGCGGGAAAGAGCTCGGCTTTGCGACGAATCCGGCGCATCAGGTTGCGCAGAAAATGCCACTCGTAGGCGCGGTTGAGTGGCTCGTGCAAAGCATCGGAGCCTGCGGCGAGATCGATGGCCGGGCAGACGGTGGCGACGGCGACAAGCGGCGGCCGCGCGCCCCACTCACCGGCGAGCTTGAGCACGAGATTGCCGCCCATGGAGTAACCAACCAGCGCGACGCGTTCGAGGCCGAAGCGCGCGGTGAAGGTTTGGACAACGGCGCCCACATCTCCCGAGCGGCCGGAGTGATAGAGCGTGGGAGTGAGCGCATCGCTGCCGCCGCAGTTGCGCATGTTCATGCGGATGACGTTCATGCCCGCGGCGAAGGCGCGCGTGGCGATGCCGAGGATATAGCGCGAATCGGACGAGCCCTCGAGGCCGTGCACCAGGACTGCGGTGAGTCGCGAAGCGCGTTCCGGCTCGGGCTGCCAATTGCAGTGGCAGAGAACGCGGCTGCCATCGGCGGGATCGACTTCAATGGTTTCGGCGACGGAGTGCAAGCGAAACGCGGGCCGGGGAAGAAAGTTGCCGACGATGGTTTGCAGGTGGCCGTTGGTGAGCCAGGGATGGGGTTCAAAGGGAGTAGACCAAGCGAGATTTTCCGCAGGCTCGCGCGTGGAGGAGTTCTCTGGCAGTGCGCTGGATGGCACGGCGGACGAAATGGCTAAACCCTCGCGTTCCATCGACTTAAGGGCGTAAATTGGGGCGGCTAGTGGGGATCGAACCCACGACATCCTGAGCCACAGTCAGGCGTTCTGCCGCTGAACTATAGCCGCCATCTACGCTATCGATTGTAGCATCGAAGCGAATCGGGCGCGGTCGGGTGGAGTAGGGCGAATCTGCCGCGGAATGATACCGATGCGGTGGATCTGTGACTGGTCGACTGGCGGCGCGGAGCGCGTCGAGTGAAATCGATCCGGGTTACAATCGAAAGAGGAAATCGGGGCGTAGCGCAGTCTGGTAGCGCATCTGCTTTGGGAGCAGAGGGTCGGGGGTTCGAATCCCTCCGCCCCGACCATTGCATGGAGCTGACGCGGCCTTCGGCCGCAAGTAGACATGTTTGTGTTTGCGTGGGCCACAGGTTCCTTCCCTTTCAGGTCGGAATATTATCTGCGCGCTCGGTCGCACACAATGCCGCTCAAGTTTGCATCCCTCCGCCCCAACCATTTCAAGCCTTCGATATTTCAGGCGATATCGCCGAATCCGGCCACTTATCTGCTTTTTATCGCCACAGCACTTTCGTCGATTTTGTAACTGTAGGTTGTGGCTCGCCAAAACTCCATTCGTAACCCAAAAAAGGAGGGGGCGGTTGCCAAACGGCGGCCGCCCCCTCTGTTGGATTATGCAATTGAGGTTAGAAGGTGATCTTCGTGTAGAACTGCATTTGGCGCGGATCGCCGTACGACGTTGCGGTAGCAAATGTGGTGGAACCTGGCGCCCAGGAGGCGTTCAGGCCTAACACGTTGGGGTGGTTGAAGACGTTGAATGCCTGAGCGCCGAGTTTAACCGTCGCCCATTCGCGGATGGCGAAGCCCTTCTCTGTGGCCATATGGAACGCAACTTCCTTCGGTGCCCTCAGGCTGCCCACCGTGGCAGTACCGAAGTAGCCCCACGAGGGAGCGGAGAAGAGGCTGGCATTGTAGAGGGGTTGCTGGTGCTCGCTTACTTTCCCACTGGTACCGTGGTTGCGATACAAAGGCCCACTTACATTGGGCCGTGTCGCCAGGCCCGAGCTATAGGTGGGCGTTTGCGCGAATCCGCTTTCGACCACCCCATAGGACGTGAAATTCCATCCGCCCAGGAGCGCCTTCTCAAGGTAGTTCGACGTTTTGTTGAAGAACGGCACATCGTAGACCAGCGAGTACACGAAGACGTCGGGCCGGTCGTAATCCGGTTTTCCGTAGTCGCCCAAAGGATTGTTGGAGTTCTGGAAGGCGCCGCTGGAGCTGTACGCCACCTGGATGCCGCTGGCATTGATATCGCCCAGCGCCTTGCTGAAGGTGTAGGAGACGTGCGCGGTCAGGTCATGCATTTTCTGCACATACCCAATCAGCAGGCCGTTGTAGTTGGCGACGCCAAAACTGGCGCCAGTGCCTATGCTGCTGTATCCCTGATAGGGGCGATAGTAGTAGCTGTTCACCTTGCCTTGGTTGAGGCAAGGATCGTAGGCGAAGCCCGACGCTTGTTGGTTCGGAGCCGTAGACGCTGCGACGCAGGCCGCGGTTCCGGATGGGTTGGCGTAGGTTCCTGTCACCGGATTTGCATTCAATGGGAAGTTCGAGTCCCAGCCGGTGGTGAAGATATGCTGCGTGGTCATGCCGGCATATCCGATGGCGACGACGCCGCCCGGAGCGACTTCTCTTTCTATCGTCAAGCTGTAGTCGCGGATGGTGGCCGGCCGATAACTGATGTTGGTTGAGTTGACCGCCAGGAGGCCGGGAGGATTCGGCACGGAGCCGCTGCCCGATACACCTGCGGGGTTGGTGAATTCGGTGTTGAAGTAGACCGGGGTTTGCACGAAGGGGATATTGCTGAGCAGATTCGAAGTTTGGAGCAGGCCCACCTGCGTGTAGCCAAAGCCGGCTCCGCCATGCAGCGACATTTTGCCGTCGTTGGTCAAGCGGTAAGCAAAGCCCAGGCGAGGCGCAAACAGTGCCTTATGCGGCGTGGTGAATCCATTGGGGACGCCGTTGCCGGCGGTAACCATGCCATTGCTGGTCACATTGGCCGCCGTGACGCCGTCCTTCTCTAACGGCGAGTTGGTAGCGCTCAGGTACTGCCAGGTGTTGGAGGTGAACCCGTAGGACGAAACGGCACAGGCGGGCAGGCTTCCCAGCGCAGCGCCCGATGGAGACGCGCATATAGCCGGTTGACTCGCGGCTGAGAATCCGCTCGGAACAAAGTTGGACACCTGGTTGCCGTTCATGGTGGGCGCGGTGTAATAGGACCACCGCATGCCAAGGTTGAAGGTCAGCCTGGGATTTAATTTCCAGTCATCCTCGAAGTAGGTCTCTGTCCAGACGTTGCGGAAAAGTCCGTCGCGCTGCAAGTTGGTTTGTTCGTATCCATAACTGCTGCAAGCGTGACTACCGCTGGCCAGGAAGCCCAACAAGTAGTCGCCGGCAGTGTCGTTGGAGTAGCTGCCGTCGAAGCAGAAGTTGCCCATGGGGAATGAACTGGCGTTGACATGAAGACGATCCCACATGACGGTGAGTCCGGCCTGGAAAGCATGGTTGCCCTTGATCCATGTGAAGTCGTCGAGGAGCTCGCCGCTTGAGCTATTGGAGTGCGTCGGCAGCGCTCCTTCACCGAGCCAGAACCAGCCGTTGGTCATTTGCGAATCGTTGTTCATGCTGATATCGGGAATGCGGTTCAGCGGATCCGCGCCCGGGAATTTCTGGTTGATGGTGACGCCGCTGGGCACGGTGTATTGTCCGATCAACGCGGCAATGTACTTGGAATAGATCAACGCAAAACCAACAGCATTGATCACATTGGGCTTAATGGTCGTCTGCCAGCGAAGCAAAGCGTCTGTTGACGGGGTGTAGGCTGCGGAGTTGGGATTTGGAGCGTAGTCGTTGTAGCCGCGTGTGGCATTGATCGAAGCGACTTCTTCGTGCAGCACGCGGAAGGTGACCATGTTGTTGGAATTGATGTTATAGTCCCCGCGATACAACTCATCGTTGACGCTGAACTTTGTGGGATTGTCGTTCAAGTAGTTTTGGCTGGTGGCCGCGAGTGTGGTGTTGTAGTTGGGAAGCGGCCAGTAAGCGTTCATCAGGGCCACGGTATTGGTGTCCATGCACTTGGGCAGAATCTGGTTGTAGGGCCCGGTGCCGCCTTTCTGGTAGATGCAAGCCGCTCCTGAGCCGGCGCCGCCGCCTTCGCGCGTGTCGAGGATCGCCTGATACGCCGCGGGAAGCGACGCATAGGGCGTCAGGTTCGCGCTGGCTCCGGCTGGATCCACAACCTCCGTACTGAGGTCGCCGCCACGATTGGCCATCGAAAACACATCGCGAGCTCCGGATGTGTAGGACTGGTGAACTGCTTTCCAATCGGCGCCCACAAAGAAGAAGAGCTTCTTGTTCACATTGGTGAAGAGTTTGGGAATCTCTACCGGGCCGCCCAGCGTGATGCCCCAGTCGGACTGGTGCAGTGAAGTCAATGGAACCGATCCGTTCTGGAGAAAGCCGTGTGCCGTGCCGTATTCGTTGGTGCGGTCGAAGAAATAACTACTGCCGTGGAACTGGTCGCCGCCGCTCTTGGTGGTGACCAGGACCTGGCGGCCGGCCAATCCATACTTGGCGCTGAAGTTGTCGCTCAGCACGCGCATTTCGGCCACGTGATCGACGACCGGCGTGATGGGCAGAGTGATGTCCGACGCACTAACGTCGTTGTACACACCGTCGATGGTGTACATACTCTCCTCATCGGAGGACCCGTTGATGACGACAGCCGATGTGATAGCGCCTTGCCCGGCCTGATACGTGCCGTTGGCGCCGTTCACGCTGCTGACGCCCGGGACAACCGTCAACAAAGACTCAAAGTTACGGCCGTTAAGCATGATGTTCTGGACTTCTTTGGCAGTAATGGTGCCGCCGGCTTCAGCGCTTTCGGTTTGTACTACCTCGGCGTCGGCTTCCACGCTGACGGAGACGGATTGGCTGCCGACTGCGAGCTTCACATTCAGTCCGCGGCGCTGGCCGGGATCGAGGTGGATGTTCTTGATTTGCTCACTCTTGAATCCGGTCTTTGCCGTGGCGACCGAGTAATCGCCCGGCGCCAGCGACTCCGCATCGTAGAACCCGGAGCCATTGCTGGTCTCGGTTTGCGACAGTCCGGTGGCCTGATTGGTGATTGTCACTTGGACTGCGGGGACGACTGCTCCGGTGGCGTCAGTAATTGTGCCGGTAATTGAACAATTTGTTCCGCTCTGCGAGTGCAGCCATGCGGCCACGCAGAACAGACCGAACGCTACAACCAGTCGCGATGTATTCCGCACCTGATTCAGTGTCATTGAGGCCTCCCTCCAGTTGATTCGCTCTCACTCCTTGCTGCGAAGAGAGCACAGCTTTGCAGTTGCGGAGAGAACAGTAAGGAACCCTCAAAATGGGTGTCAACGTGAAAACCAGTTTTTCGACGCATGGAAAACAAGGGAAGATAACCGGGCAGAACCGCAAGTCCGACCGCTTGCAGATTTTCAGCAGAATAATCCGCAATGCGGAACATTTTTTCGTAGGGCGGAGCCGCGATTTTCGCAGTTTTGGCGCCGCTCAGCGCGAGGTGATTGCACGCAAATCCGTGCGCGCAGAGAATCGCGGAGTGGGCATGAATACTTGGCGAAAATCGATTCGAGAAAGAAATGCCCGCCTGCTTTCTGCCTTGGAATCACCCTGACTTTTGTGCGTCAACGATGGGCCATCAGAGAGCGAGGAGGGGCGACGCGGCGCCTGGGGAGCGCGATCACATCGAGCAGCAATAGGTATCTCGTTTCCGCGGCCGCGCGCAGCACCTTCCGGTTCCATAATCCGGAACGTCCACGCGGGCTCATTCGGGCGCTGCCTGGGCAATTTGATCGGCAATCCGTCGGCTTTCTATTGCCAGGAGAGTGACCTATCGTAGCCCAGTAACTTGACTACGCAAACGGTTCCATTGAGACGGGGCAGGCGCGCGATCAATCACCAAGGTTTAGAGCGCGCCACGGAAATGCCACGGACATCGTGCGGCCATTTCCCAGAAACCGCACAGTAGAAGTGGTAGAGCGCGCCATCGTGGAATAGAACGCAGGGCTTGTGGGCGTAGTCTTCATCCACCGTGCCCGGCGCGCCGCGGTCGATCATGATCTCATTTACTTTTTCGAAGTCATAGGGATCGTGGCCCAGGGCGAGCAGCTCGCGGGCTGCGCCGCGATGGTCGAGACCGAAGTAGTACATTCCCCAGAGATTCTCGTAGCGCACAACGAAGGGATTGCTGGCAAAGCGCGCGTCCCACGAGTCGGTGTCACCATTGCGCAGGATCGGATTGCCGTCATAGCGCGTCCATTGCTTGAGATCGCGCGAAGTTGCGACGCCGCTTTGCTCGCGCCAGCCTCCGCCCTCGCTCTTCGGCAACGCGTCGGTCTTGGCGTTGTAGTAAAGGTAAAACACGCCATCCTGTTCGATGAGGTTGGGCCGGTAAAGGCCGCCGTGCTCCCACGGTGCGCCGTCAGCGGGAAACAGAATCGGGTCGGTGAGCTCCCAATCCAGCAGATCGCTGCTCCACGCGAGTCCAATGACCGCCGCACCCGCTTCATAGCCCGCGCCGGGATAGGCATTCCATGCGCCCAGGTAGCGGCCATGCACTTTCTTCGCCTGTCCCTTGGAAGTCAGGCCGTCATCCCGCACAATGCAACTGAGCGCAATGTTGAAGCGAGTGTATTTCGAGTTGGGATCGCGACGCGCCACGCAGGCAACGCGCTCCCAATGCAGCAGGTCGGCAGATTTCGCCAGGCCGGTCTGGTAACCGGTCCCATCAAAGCCAATGTAGAGCATGTAGAACGCGCCCTCGTGCAAAAAGACGAAAGGGTCGTCGACGGATTTGCAGTCGAATGCGTTCGGATCGTCGGAAGCTGCGAGTACCAGCTTGCCGAACTTGTAGGGCGTACGGAAGGGAGCGATCTCGGATGCGCTGAATCCCTCGGCGGAGAGGCGCGCGCTGTGGAGCAACGGCAGGCCGGCAAGCGACATGGCCAACGAGGAAGAGAATTTGCGGCGGCTGAGGCTTCGAGTCATGGAATAGTTTCTCGCATTTCTATGCGCCCTCAGCGTTCATCGGTCGTCAGCACGACTACGCCCTGCGGCTCGAGATCGACACTCGTCACGCGCCGGCCATCATGGAGGACATCGCTCATGGTAGACGGCAGCGCCACGTGTGCCTGGGCGGTGCCATGATTCAAGAGCACGAAAACCGCGTGGTCGGCGTCTAAGCGGCGGCAGACTTCAACACTCGCAGGCACAGCAGGAAACTCGGCTTTGAGCTGCGCATCGTCCGTAGCCCACGCAACGACCTTGCGCATGAGCTCGGGATCGAGCACTGCGCCCAGGTAGGTAATGCTTCCCTTGCCAACGCGGCGCGTGATCATGGCCGGTTGATGGTCGAGCCAGCCGTTCGACTTTCCGTAACGCAGAAGGACGTCAACGTCCGGCGCGTTTGCCGAGAGCTGCTCGGCCCAAAGCGAAGCCGATCCGGATCCGAGAGTTCCAGCAACCGGCACGGCGCCATCGAGCGCGTAATACTGCTCCACACGCCCGCCAAGCGGCGCCGCCAGCGGGCCGGGCTGCCGCTGAATGTTAAGCGCGTTGTGCTCATCCTTCATGCCGGAGCGCGGCCCGAGCACGAGATGACCGCCCGCCCGTACATAGCCGAGCAGGTGCGCGGCAAGATCCTGCGAAATGACATTCAGGCTAGGCGCGAACACCAATTTGTAGCTGTCCAGCGAGGAATCCGCGCTCACGATGTCGACGGTGAGCTGTTCGTCGCGCAGCGGACGATAAGTGCCGAGCAAAACCTCGAGTTGATCGTAGTTCCTGTTGTGCGGCTGGAAATCGATGGCCCAACGGCTGTCGTAGCTCACCAGCAGCGCGACCTGTCCCACAGGTTTGGTTCCTTTGAGCGCGGGAGCCGCAAGCTCGAATTCGCGGCCGATGCGACCGACCTCCGCATAGATGGGCAGCGGCGCGCCGTCGGGACCTACGAGTGCGCCGTGATACTGCTCCTGGCCGTTCAAAGCGTCGCGCCACTGCCAATAGAGAACAGCCTCTGCACCGTGGCCGATGGCCTGCCACGCCATGGCGCGCGTCTCGCCGGCATCGAGCGTGGTGTTTACTGGCGCCCAGTTCACCGAGCCGGGCTGCGTCTCCATCACCCAGAAGTTTTCGCGTTTCCAGCCGCGCACAAAGTCATGCATGGCGGCATTGCGCGCAACATTCAAATGCCCTTCGCCCACGTAGTCGTCCCATGCGGCGAGATCGAGCGGTTTCGTGATCTCGTAGTGGTCCCAGTTGTCGCTCCAGCCCAGGCCGCCGATGTTCGTGGTGATGAACTGACGTGGGTCGGCGTACTTGCGAATGACGTCGATCTGCACCTGCTGGAAGTCGCGCCAGGTATCGCTGACGAAGCGGCGATGGTCCAGAAGGAGTCCGGGGTTGCCGCCGGCGGCGGGCAGAGAGATCTCTTCCCAGCGGTCGTAGGTCTGGCTCCAATAAGCCGTGACCCAGGCACGATTCAGCGCGTCGAGCGTTCCGTATTTGCGCTTGAGCCACTCCTCGAACTGGCGGCACGTGGCGGGGTCGAAGGACTCGTCGGTGTATTCGTTGCCGATCTGCCAGCCGATCACGTCGGGATCATGCCCGAAGTGGCGCGCCAGCTGTTCCGCAATGGCCGCGCAGAATTTGCGGTATTCGGGGCTGGCATAGTTGAACTGGCGGCGGCTGCCGTGTTCCGCGGGTCGGCCTTCGGCGTCGACACGCAAGGTTTCAGGATGAGCTGCGGTGAGCCATGCCGGCGGCGCGTCTGTGGGCGTGCCGATAACCACCGCGATGTGGTGTTTTTCCGCGAGCCGGACCGCACGCACGAGCCAGTCCAGATCGTAGTGGCCTTCTTCCGGCTCGATGGTGCTCCAGGCGAACTCGCCCACACGCACTACATGCAGATGGGCGTCCTCCATCAGTTGCAGATCGGCATCCCAACGCGATTCGGGCCATTGCTCGGGATACCACGCCGCGCCCAACGGCAATGACGGAGGAGCATCATTGCCGCTTTGCGCTGCGGCCGGACCGGTTGCAGGGCAGAGCGCCGCAACAATCAACGTTGGCGCTAAGGCCAGCGTCAAGGCCAAACCTGCGGAGCGCAACCTACACGCCAAAGCTCTGTCTCCCACCCCGATTCGTTTTCCCATGCGAGGCTGTTGTATCACACAGAGCAAATGTTTTGTGCTTTACGAAGGCTAGTTTTCATTCCGCGTACCGGAATCCCAGTGCAGCATGGTTGTCATGGTTCGCAACTGGCGATGCAAATGCGGTAATTTGAATAGCAATCGAAAACCGGCTCGATGTTCAAGCCACACTCTCCGTATTATTCCTGGGCTTGCGCTGAATCGTTGCACGAGACTGGCGCACGGAAAGGCAAAACGTTGTTCACTCAAACCGCACCGACGCTCGCTCTCATTCATACCAGTCCTACACTCGCGCCTGGCTTTACCAAGCTGTGCCGTCTGCACATCCCCGAAGCCAAGGTATTTCACATGGTGGATGAGAGCCTGATTCAGGACACGGTAAAGGCCGGACGCCTGAAAAAAGCGACCATCCGCCGCCTGATCGAGCAGATTGCGTCGGCGGAAGAGGCTGGAGCGGATGCGGTCCTGGTGACGTGTTCGTCGATCGGCCCGGGCGCAACACTGGCGCAGCAGGTTTTCGAGATCCCCGTTCTGCGTATTGATGACGCCATGGCCGAGAAAGCAGTGCGGCAGGCGCACACCATCGGCGTGCTGGCTACCTTGCGCACCACGCTCGATCCCACCACCGCGCTGCTGCACGAAAAAGCCGCCAAAGCAGGCCGCAAGGTGGAACTGGTAGAGTGCTTGTGCGAGGATGCTTTTCCTGCCGTGCTTGCCGGAGACATCGCGACCCACGACCGCTTGCTGGCAAAGGCGCTGGTGGAAGATCTGAGGGGAGTCGATCTCATCGTGCTGGCACAAGCTTCCATGGCGCGCGTGTTGACCACCCTTGCGGCGGATGTGGAGCATGCGCCGGTGCTCTCCAGCCCCGAGCTCGCGGTGCAGAGCGCGCGCAATGCGCTCAAACTACCGCAACTGGCAAGGGTCGGCGCTTGAAACAGCGCTACAAGGTTCTCACGTTTCTCGGCCTGCTCTCAGCTCTCACATTTCTCGATCGCCTTGCCATTGCCGTCGCGGGTCCCGCGATCCAGGCCGATCTGCGCATCCAACCGCAACAATGGGGATGGATCCTGAGCGCCTACGTGCTGGCCAACGGGATCTTCGAAGTGCCCTCGGGCGCTATGGGCGACCGCCGTGGGCAGCGCGGCGAGATGACCCGCATCGTCACATGGTGGTCCTGCTTCAATGCTCTGAGTTCGTGGTCGCGAGGATTCTGGCAACTGTGCGCGTCGCGATTTTTCTTCGGATTGGGAGCGGCGGGCGCGTATCCCAACATTGCCGGTGTGATTGCACGCTGGTTCCCGGCGAGGGAGCGCGCGCGTTGCCAAGGCTTGGTGTGGGCCGCGAGCCGCCTTGGCGGAGCGCTGGCGCCGCTGCTGATCGTTCCCATGGTGCATTTCTTCGGATGGCGCGCGGCCTTTCGCGTGCTGGCGATGGCGGGCTTCACGTGGGCAGCGGTCTGGTGGTTGCGTTTTCGCAACAGTCCTCAGGACGACCCTTCAGTCACCGCAACTGAGTTGGCGGAGATAGGTGAAACCCGCGCAGCGCATCACGAAGCGTCCGTGCCTTGGCGGCGGCTCTTCCGATCGCAGGCGTTGTGGCTGATCGTTCTCGCCTACGGCTGCTATGGATGCGGAAGCTGGTTTTATTTTTCCTGGTTTCCAACATGGATGATGCACACCGCCGGTTTCTCGTTGAATGGCGTGTTGTTCGCTTCACTACCGTTTCTGGTTGGTATGGTTGCGAATCTCGTTGGAGGGCAAATGGGCGACCGTTTGACTGTGCGCTGGGGCGCACAACGCGCCCTGCGATGGATTCCGGCGGTGTGTCTCACGGTGACGGCGCTGTTGCTCGTCGCTATGGCGGTTTTTCATGGCAAGATCGCGGTGGTGGCGCTTTCCAGCCTGGGTTTCGGCGCGATGGATTTGATGCTGCCCTCCGCGTGGGCCTTGTGCGTGGCTATCGGCGGCCGCTTGAGCGGAACGGCAACCGGCATGATGAACACCGCAGGCCAGGCTGGCGGATTTTTGTGCACCGTTCTGTTTGGCTACATTGTGCACGCCACCGGGAGTTACAACCTTCCGCTCTACTTCATCGCTGCTATGGTGCTGGCGAGCGCCGCCATCTTTACGCGCATCGATTGCACGCAATGTGTGGACGCGGGTTAAGCACGATCAGGTGCGGCGGCCGTCGCGCACGTTGGCAAAGAAGTCTTCGGGGCCCATCTGGCCGCCCTTGAGCGCGAGTTCGAGCCCGTCGAGTTGCGATGCCGATCCGCCCCGGCAAAGTGGCACGCCCGCCACAAGCGGCGCGGTAAACGTCAGCGCGTTAAGTCCCAGTTGCTTCACGGAATGCGTCGCCGTATCGCCGCCGGCGATCAGAACCCGGCGCACGCCGCTCGAGAGCACGAGTTCGCGTAACAGGACGCCCAGCGCGGAACCGAATTTCTCACCGTAATTCTTGTCATGGGTCTTCGGGCCGAGCGCGGTATAGAGCACGACATTGCGCCCGCCGCGGAGCGCTTCCCGAGCCTTGGCTGCCGTAGCGCTCCACGGCGCAGCGCCTTCAAGACGCCACGCGGCAAACCCCATCTGCTTCGCGCGACGGATTTGGCGGGCAGTTACCGGCGAGCAACTTCCGCTCAGCACGAGGAGCCGATCGACGGGCGGCGCGGGCGCAAGCGCCTGCGGCGCGTCAATCAGTCCGGCAGAGCGCCAATGATGCAACAGCCCATGGGTGAGGCCGGAACTGCCCACGGCGAAGACCGCTCGCTGAGCCGCGCGCTCCCAGAGGAAGCGTGCGGTTTCTTCCAGCATGGCGTCGGAGAAACCATCGAAAACCACGGCTCCGGCGCGCGCGTCGACTGCGGTCCGCCAATGCTTTTGCGCAGTCTGCGACGGGAACGCAGTCAGGTCGACGAGTTCCATCGCGAGCTTTGTCTGCCGGGCGAGGTGCAAACGAAGATCAGCCTCCGTCATAGGCGTCACCGGATGATGCCGCATGGTCGGATGGCGTTCGATACGGTACCATTCGCCGTCAACTTCGGCGAACAAGTTCCCGAAGACCACGGCACGGCCCAGGTGCGGCGCTCCAACCACAACTGGTACGGTGCCGGAGCGAAATACGTCGCGACCCAGCTCCATGGCGCGGCCGATGCTGCCCACGCGGGGCGAACTATCGAAAGTCGAACAGACTTTGTAGTGATTGACGGGGGCGCCCAGCCGCCGCATGGCACGAAAGATTGCGGGCAGGTTGCGGCTCATCCAATGGGGACTGCGGCTGCGGCTTTCACCGGCGATTCCCACGGCGCGGCAATCAGAAAAAGCTGCAATCTCGCGAGGGTTAGGCGTATGTGTGAAGAGGACGGCCTTGACGCCGTGAAGCGCCAACGCTTCGAGCACGTCGGTCGAGCCGGTAAAGTCGTCACCATACCAGGCGTACAGCGGGCGCGCTGAACGTGCGGTGCTCACGCGGCAAACGCCTCCAGGGCTAGTCGCAATTCCTCGTGGCTCTTCGCATATTCGGCCAGTGGGATGCCCGCGGCCGCCGCCTCCCAGGCCTGATGCAGGCTGCACACGCCCGCGGCAGGGCCTGCGGGATGAGCCAGAATTCCCCCGCCACAGGCGTAGATCAGATCCATCGAGCCCAGCGCTTTGTAAGTGTCCGGCGCCTGGTGCGCGGACTGGCCTGAAGAGAAAACCGGCATGATTTCGCAGCTCTTGTGCGGCGCGGGAAACATGGGTGTGAGGCACTCGCGCGCGGATGCGATCACGCTGGCGTCGTCTTCGCAGAATTTATTGCGCAGGCCATTCACGTGGATGTGGTCGATGCCGGCAAGCCGCCAAACTTTTTGAAAGGCAATGAAGCTCATGCCCGTGGCGTGCGAGCGGCTGAACATGCCCCAACCGTTGCGATGGCCGTGGATGGCCACCTGCGCATGACGGCGGAGCGCGGTCATCGCGGGAAGTCCCACGCTGTTGACGCTGACCATGACGCATGTGCCGCCCGAGGCTGCCACCAGGTCGTGGCGGCGCAGCATCTGGTCGATTTCGCCGGTGATGTTGGCCGCATACATCGGCCGTTTGCCGGTTTTCTCGGCATAATCGCGCAGAACGCGAAGCACAGCGGGAACGCGCTGCTCAAACGGACAGTGCGGACCGTCAGATTGCAGCTCGTCGTCCTTGATGAAGTCCACGCCGGCTTCGACGAGCATCTCTACTTGCGCCGCGGTTTGCTTTGGCGTCAGGCCCACGCTCGGCTTGATGATGGTGCCGATGACGGGCCGGCCGTAAACGCCCGTGAGCCGCCGCGTTCCTTCCACACCGAATTGTGGACCTTGATACACGGACAGAAAAGCCGGCGGTAACGTGACGTCGAGCAGCTTGAGGCCGGAGAACGGCTTGAGCTCGAAAAGATTGCCGGCGACGGTTGCAAGCAAGTTGGGCAGCGAGGGCCCCATGTTTTCGATGGGCCAGGAAAGTGCGACTTCGGCCGTGCGGCGCACTACGGGGCCGGTGTGCTTTTTCGGCAGGCCGGAACCGGCGAGAGACGGTGCGTCAGCCGTTCCCAGTTCGACAATCTGCTCCACGCGCGCGGCGTACCGTTCGCGCAACTCGTCGGTCTCGCCGGGAACGCGCACGAAGGTTCCCGTGGACTGCTCGCCCGCCATGATGGCGGCTGCGTCGTCGAGCGGAAACGCGGTCTCGATCCAGTACCGCGCGTGAATGCGATCCGAATTTGCGCTTGTCTTATCCATGCTGGGCGTACATCGTATAGGCCTCATCGCGCACCAGGTAGAACGGCGCGTAGATACGGGTGCGGTTGCCCGTGTGGAATGAAAAAACTCCTTGCGTTCCAGCCTCGGATTGCACAGCTTCAGGGTTTGCGTGCGTAGCCTCGCCGTCCGCCGGATTTTTTTCGACATACACCAGCGGGCCGCGCAACAGGGCCACGGTTTCAGGATGCAGATCGTCGATGGCTTCGGTGCGAAAGTGCAGTGGAAATTCGCACGTGAGCGCATCGCCGCTGCTCCAACGCCGCCGCACCACGGCAAATCCCTGCTGCAGGTCCGCGTGCACTGATTTTCCGTTCACGCGAAGCTGCGGCGTTTCGTCTTGCCAGGAAGGGACTCGCATGCGCAGCGCAAAGTCGATCGGCGTAGCGCAAATCATACGCAGAGCAACCGCCCCGCCGAGCGGGTAATCAGTCTCCTGCTTGAGCGTCACCGCGACTCCGCGTTCCGTCCAATTCACGCACGAGGGAGCATAGAAATTCACGGCCACGCCGTCGTGCGCGCGGAAATAAATATTCTTCACGTAGTCGGCGACGCCTTCCACCAACGTTCCCGAGCAGCACGGCCATTTCTTCTGATAGAAAACCTTGTGCGCCGCCGCTCCATAGGTGGAATAGTACGGATAATCGCCATCGGCATCGGGCTCTTTGACCGCGAGAATGCCATTGAAGACGACGCGCTCCAGGCTGTCGCCATAGCGAGCGTCGCCGGTGGAGCAGAGCAGATAACGCGCCAGTTTGATGGCCGCGTAACTGCCGCAGGGCGTTTCGAAATGGTCGTTGGTCGTATGCAGGCTCTCGCAGAGTTGACCTTTGTGAGGCTCGATGAAGGTCTCGTTCGGCCCCCAGCCCCCGGTCGCGAACTGCTGCGTGGATTGGAGCAGATGCGATGCGTTCTGCATGGCGCGCAGATACTTATGATCGCCCAGAACCAGGCGTGCTTTGCCCGCGGAACTTAGCGCGATGACGTGGCTGTATGCGTGCCGGCCCGGCAAAACATCCTGTCCCGCGGCGAGTGGATCGAAGTAATCGCGATCCAGCAGATAGGCCATCGCGCGGTCATACAGCGCGCGATCTCCTGTCAACTCGTACGCGAGGAAGAGAGATTCGGGCAGCACGTAGGTTTCGTCATAGGGAGGATCCTTCTTGCCGATCCGGTCGTGTCCGCGCTCAGGTATGTACGGGAGAGCCCCACGAAACACGCGGGGAACAAGATCGCGACCCTGTGCGACGCCGCTCAACTGGTAAGCGTCCATCAACCCCGCAAGATGTTTGTCGAGAATGTAGCAAGGCCAGACATTTTCAGCGTTGGACCCGGCAAGGCACTGATCTTTGGGACCCAGTGTGGCCGCGAAGCCCTCGACCAACTCCGCAACTTTGGTCGCGCAGGCCGCGTCTCCGGTGGTGCGCCCGATCCGCGCCAGTCCGGAAATGTATTGGCCCAGCGAATGGCCAGGCACGAAGCCATCGCGGCCGTACCATCCGCCCATCGGCCCCCCGGGAGCGGGCAAACCCGCGCGTTCGCGGTAGACCTTGAGCAGCCGGTCGTTATCGAGGGCAAGATATGCGGCGTGCATGCGGTCGTACTGCCGCTTGAGCGGGCCGCCCGTCAGCTCGACCGCAGCGTAATCGAATTCTGCCAGTGGGTCAGTGGCAGCGGGAACGGCAGATGCGCGCTCGCCGCCGGCTAACGCAATTGCCGCTGCGCTGGCCAGAAAATCCCTTCTTGTGATTGCGTTGTCCATCCCGACGAGATTGCTCTCCCTTGCACACTATGATGGGTATCGGTATGCGCCGAAGGTCAAACTTCGACGGCCTTTTGGTTCCGCATCGCGGAATTTTCAGGACCATTCGTAATCTTACGCGCGGCGCCCGCCCCCACCTCATCGAGCGGATAGACCAGGTCCACGTTGCGAGGGGTCAGAAGTTGATGTTTGACGAAAAGTGCCGCCGGCGCGGGCTTCTGTTGAAGAATATTGAGCGCCAGCGGAATCAGTTCATCGCCGTAGCGTTCGGGGAAATACGCCACCGATCCAACCAGCCGCGTACCCGGCCGGCGCAATTCCGCGCGCGCTTCGCGCAGAGCGTTCTGGCCCATGACCGCGCACTGCTGCGACGCTCCGGCTTCTTCAAAAGCACGCAGCGCGGCCAATGCGCAGATGTCGTTTACGGTGCCCACCAGCGTGCGGCGCGGTCCGCGGCGGCGCAGGTATTTGCGCAGCACGTCCAGCACCTGTTCAAAATTTCCGCGGCCGTTGAGGCGAACCAACGGCGCTTCGACAATCTTCGGCAGCTCCGCGCGCAGCCCGTCGACCAGGCCGGCGAGGCGCAATTCAAGGAGCGAACCGGCGATAGGAAGCTCTATGAGAACTAGCTGGTCTACCTTGCCCTCCCAGTTTTCGCGCGCCCAGCGGCCCAGGGCGCGGCCGCCCATGAGTCCGGCCTTGTAGTTGTCCGCGCCGAAGTAGGTGGCGCCTGGATGCGGCACTTCGATGGCGATCACCGGCACGTTCGCGGCCAGAAATTTTGAAGCGATGACGGGAGCGACGCGTTCGTAAGTCTGAAATTCGAGAACCAGGTCGACGCGCTCGCGAATCAGCAGGTCAGCGTTGCGCAGCGCCTCGCGCGCGCTGTAGCGATTGTTGAAGGTGATGAGCTGTACGTGCTCACGCGCCGCGGCGGTGACCATGCTGCGCGTCACCTCGCGGGCAAACTCCGTGTCGCCTTGCGTCGCGAAGCCGATGCGGAATGGCCGCGCCGTGACTGGTCCGAAGCTGTTACGATACACGCCCGCGCTCACGCGCTCCACCAGCCCGCCATGAATGAGCGTACGCAACAGGCGAAAGGTGGTGGTTTTTGGCAGGCCGGTACGCTCCATCACGGTGGTGAGCGGCAACTCCTCGCCAAGATGGCGAAAAGCCTTCAGCACCTCGCATGCGCGCAGCACGGTCTGCGATTCGTTGCGGTCGCCGCTGCGGCCGGACGCACCGGTGCCGTCCCGATCATTTGCCAATTCGTCTTTGAACTCGTTGATTTCCCGCCGGGCCACTTTTGTCCCCCTTGTTTTGGGTCTTCAGGCGGTACAGTATATTCCGAAAATCGGAATTGGCAAGTCCGATCTTCGTGCGACCGGTCCTGGCTTCCGAGGCATCCGATTTCAGACGAGATCGGGCAGATCGAATTCGCCGAGCTGAAGCGGGTAAACGCCGTGCTCGCGCACGAGCTTCACCACATAGTCGTAGCTCGCGCCGGGCACGTTCGTTGGCACGGAGTGATCGGACTGGAAGATAAAGCCGCCGCCCTTGGCGGCATTCAGCTTGGTGAGGACGGCCGCGCGCAGTTCGCCCGGGGTGCCTGAGGCCCAAAGTTGCGCATCCATGTTGCCGCAGAAACCAAGCCGGTGGCCAAGCCGGCGGCGCAGATCGACTGCATCGAGACCGGCTTTGTACTCCAGGGGGTTGTAGGCGTCCACGCCAATCTCGATGAAGTCCTCGAAGATGCGATTGACGTTGCCGCAACCGTGATAGATGACAGGCAAGCCGTGGCTGTGACACTCGTCGATCATGGCCTTGACGCCGAGTTTAAAGTGCTGGCGCCAGAAGGCGGGCGAGAAGAGCATCCCCTTTTTGTAGGCCACGTCACCCCAGATGATGATGCCGGCCAGACGCCCTTGCGCGGCCTGGATTTGGGCACGGAGGATGCCCAGATTGAATTCGTGCAGGCGCTCAACGAAGCGAGCGATGGCGTCGGGAAATTCACCCATCCACAGCATTACATTTTCCGTTCCGACAATGCGCCAGATCATTTCGTGGGCTTCGCAAACGCCGCCGTAGACAGGAAAGTCCGGGTACTCGGCGGTCACGCGATCAACGAACGGCGCTATGTTCCGCTCGAAGCCGTCGCCCACGCCGTTGATCTGGTCATCGCCGGCGCGGAGGTAGCGGCGTTCATCGAAGGGATCGTCGAACCGGAAGGCCTCCATTTTTTCCACGTTGTCGGTGTCGAAGCCCACGAAGGCCGGCATGGGCAGATCGAATTTCTTGCGAATGGTGGCGCCGAAGCCGGTGTGCACGGTGACCTCCGTCGCGTCGTCGCGGAGGATCTCGAACTGCCGGATGTGCGGGTCCATGTTGGGCGCTACCACGCGCCAGTCGAGGTCGTAGTACCGGTAAATGTCGGTATCTGCGGCCAGACCCAGCTCGCTGCGCCAACGGCTGAGGAAGCCGCCCCAGAAGAAATCGCTGATCGGCACGCGGTCCGGTTCCTCGTGGCGCAGCGCCTTGTTCATCCGCTCAAGCTTGGCGAGGCAATTTGCGGTTCGTTCCATGTTCCGTCCACCTTAACTTTCCGATGGGCCGGGTTCCGGCGCACACGGCCTGTTGTGCCCTCACTTCGAACGCGGCCTATTGGATTAAATCCAAAACTTTAGTCGCGTTGAAGCTATAGCTCCCGTGCGGAATTTGCAAGTACAACATTCTTGTATGGGAGAGGCTGACCGGCAGACGCACGTGGCCCAATTCACGCGCACCGCTGCGTTGCGAAGGCTCTTTCAGTTGAGCGCTTCACCGGAGGCAATTACGATCTGCGCGGAATCGGCAAGCAGGCAAACAAGGCGTCAAAGGCGGTTGGGGCTATTTCAGCGCGGCAATCTGCTTGAAATCGATCTTGTCTGAAAAGGCCTGGACGATCGCTTTCCCCTCGTCCATTGAGTCGGTGCTCGAAGTTCCTGTGCCGTTCAAGGCGATGATCTGAACGTAGGTCGTCTTATTCGGAAAGACGATACGCGAATAGCTCTGTCCTTCCACAAGAAATGAATCTTGCGCATCGAAGCCGTCCACTGTTGTCGCTTCCCAGAACGCCGCGTGGTTGCCGCCGAGATACATCTTGCCAAGATCGGCCTCATTCGCGCCTTGCTCGGCAACCAGAATCTGAACCTGCACACGCTGGATCTTCGACCCGGCCGCGCTCCCCGCAGGAACATAAGACTTCATCGAACTATAGCCGACGCCGTGAACGTCATGATTTACCGGTTGACCCTCCGCATTCCAGCCTGTCGGCGCGTCCGGCAGCAGCGGAACGAGCTTCCCTGACTTTCCACATGCAGTCAGCGCCAGCACAATACCTATGCACGTCATACGGAGAACTGCACGCATGGGAATCACCTCGGTTTGGGTTGGAGAAGCTGCTAAAGGCTATACAGGCGCTTCGCTGACTGTCAAGCCGCGTCGGCTCCTCGTTGGCGAAATCTAAGCTCCGCCTGTACATTGGATGGTGCGCGTCGCACGCTCGCAAGGCCGATGTCTGGCCGCAAAGCAAAAGCCGATGCGCAGTCCGATGGTGGTTTTCGATCGTGGATAGAAAAAACTTGTTGAAGCATGCAGTTTCCGGCTGGAGCTTATGGCTGCTCACCATCGCCGTCCTTGCTCCTGCAGTCGCTCCCGCACAGCAGCGGCCTCCCGCGGTTCCGCTCATCGCGCACGATCCTTATTTCAGCGTGTGGTCGATGGCCGATCGCCTTACCGACGAAGACACCAAGCACTGGACAGGCGCTCCGCAGCCGATCGCGGGCCTGGCGCGAATTGACGGGCAGACGTACCGGTTTATGGGCGCGATGCCGCGCTCCGTTCCGGCGATGCAACAGACTGCGCTTGAAGTCACGCCGACGCGCTCCATCTACACGTTCCAGGCCGCGCAGGTGACGTTGTCGGTGACCTTTTTCACGCCGGCCTTTCCCAAAGATCTCGATCTGCTTTCGCGGCCGGTCACGTATCTCACGTTCGTGGTGACCGGCGACGGTGCGCACGACGTGTCGCTCCTGGTCGACGTGGATCCGGTGATCGCCGTGAACACGCGCGATGAAGAAGTGACGTGGGGGCGGAGCCGCATTCCAGGGCTCACCGTGCTCAACACAGGCTCGCGCGAACAGCGCGTGTTGAACCGCCCGGGTGACGATCTGCGTATCGACTGGGGGTATTTCCATCTTGCTGTGCCGGACTCGGCAGACGCGCAAGTCGCTGCGTCTTCCGATGCAATGCGTAGTTTTGCAGCAACGGGAACGTTGCCGGCAAGTGACGATCTAAACATGCCGCGGATGCCACGCGATCATGCCGCGCATCTTGCCGTCGCATTCACACTGGGCAAGGTTTCTGCGACGCCGGTCGTGCGGCACGTGCTGCTTTCCTACACCGAGGATTACGCGGTCGAGTATCTCGGCCGCAAACTGCGCCCCTACTGGCAGCGCAGCAACACCACGGTGCAGCAGATGCTGGCGGACGCGGAATCGCAATACCCGGCTCTCGTGGCGCGCGGAGAAACCTTCGATCGCGAACTCACTGCCGATCTGACCAGAGCCGGCGGCCCAGCCTACGCGCAACTTTCAATTCTCGCCTACCGCCAGACGCTCGCGGCGCATGGCTTCGCCGCCGACGTGGACGGCACGCCCATGCTCTTCCCAAAGGAGAATTTCTCCAATGGCTGCATCTCCACCGTCGACGTGATTTATCCTTCCGCGCCGTTTTTCCTCTTCTTCAATCCCGCGCTGGTGCAGGCCATGCTCAAGCCTGTGATGGAATATGCCGCACTGCCGCGCTGGAAGTGGCCGTTTGCGCCGCACGATCTGGGAACCTATCCGCTGGCCGATGGGCAAGTTTACGGCGGCGGAGAAACGTCGGAGGACGACCAGATGCCCGTAGAGGAGAGCGGAAATCTCTTGATTCTTGCCGACGCCATGAGCCAGGAGCAGCGCAACTGGGATTTTGTGCGTGCCTACTGGCCGCAGTTCACCCAGTGGGCCGAGTATCTGCGCGACAAGGGACTGGATCCCGCGAATCAGCTTTCGACCGATGATTTCGCTGGGCATCTCGCGCACAACGCGAATCTTTCCATCAAGGCCATTGAGGCACTGGCCGCGTATGCACAGATGGCGCAGGCGCTTGGGTTACCGGACGTCGCCAAGGAATACGAGCGTCTCGCCGCGGAGATGGCAACGAAATGGCAGTCGATGGCGGTTGACGGGGACCACTACAAGCTTGCCTTCGACAAACCCGGCACGTGGAGCCAAAAATACAACCTGGTTTGGGATCAGATCCTCGGATTGCATCTCTTCCCTTCTCAGGTTCGCCAGACCGAGGTCGCTTTCTATCTCCAACATCTAAACGCATACGGACCGCCGCTCGACAACCGTCGCGATTACACCAAGCTGGATTGGGAAATCTGGACGGCGACGCTGGCCGATGCGCCGCAGCCAGGAGGAGTCGACGCGTTTGCCGCGCTCATCGCTCCCATCGGCCGCTGGATCAATGAAGGCCCTACGCGCGTTCCACTCACCGACTGGTACGACACCGAGACCGGAAAACAGATGAGCTTCCAAGCCCGTTCTGTGGTCGGTGGGGTGTATATCAAGGCGCTCGCCGATCGTGCGCTGGCGGAAAAGTGGCGCAATCACAGTGAGCCATAGGCCGGGTCTGAAAACTCTGCGTGCAGACTGCGCGGCGTGAGAATGCCGCGCTCCGTGGCCATCCCTATTGCACGGTGAGCCCCGGCGTCAGCGAGTGCGAAAGCCCTCCCGAAGCCGCGGTCACTGAGAATGAGAAGTTCTGCGAGGCCGTTTTGGTGCCGCATCCCGTGAATCCGACAACCACAGCCCCACCGATCGCCAGCAACGCGGCCAGGAGAACCAGGCGCGCGCGCGCTTTGCGTATCCTGCGCACAAATGGCAACAGCATCAGTCCCAGAGCCACCGGCAATGCTCCGCCGCCGAACGGGCTGAGCGGCTTCTCATTCGCCGCTTTGCCGGGCAGCGTAATGGTCACGGTGACCGTCGTGGACGGGGCGCCGGCGGAAATTGTGGCCGGAGAGAAGATCGCCGTCATGCCCGGCGGAAGATTGCTCGCGCTTAAAGTTACGCCCGCCGGCAGGTGTGTTCCATTCGTCGGAGTGACCACCAGAGAATAGGTTGCCTGCCCTCCCGGCTGCGCGGTCACTGAGCCATTGCCGCTGGCGAAGGTCAACGTAAAGTCCTGCACGATTTCAGAGACCGGGTTGCTGGTTCCCGGCCCATAGTCGGAGTCGCCTGAGTAGACCGCGGTGATCGACTGCGTGCCGGCGGCGAGCGCAGTGGTAGTGAGCGTTGCCGATCCGCCCGACACCGGAGCCGTGCCGATGGCAGTCGATCCCGAGTAAAAGGTCATGGTGCCCGTCTCGGTGGATGCGTAGGAGGGGAGGCTGGCGGTGAACGAGACCGCGTTGCTCATGAAAACCGGATTAGCCGATGAAGTGAGCGTGATGACCGGCGTGCCCGGAACTACGATCAGCGTCACGCTTGCCTTTGCGGTGGTGTAAGTCACTGTATCGGTCGGCGTGAAGGTCACGGTCAAAGTCTGCGGCCCGGTGGCGAGGACGGTTCCTGCCACGGGCGCGTAAATGAATGTGCCGGCCACGGTGGAACTAGCGTCGAGCTGCGCTCCACTCCCTGGCGGGCCCTCACTCAGCGGCGTGCCGTAAACGATATTTGCGGGCGTAGCCCACGTAATGGGAGGCACCTGCTGGAAGATCACGTTCTCTGTGGCCGAGGGGTTGGTGGAAAAAATAGCGCTCGACGCCGTCGCGGTAATCGTGCCGGAGTAGCTCGAGAGCGTCGTGTACGACGCCACACTGATGGTCAGCGTCACCGAATCAGTGGTGCTGGGAACCAGGCCGGCAGTGCGCGAGCACGATGCGGTCGCGACCGTGCAGATCCATCCGCCGGTCGAATCGCTCATGCCAGTGATGGTCAGTCCCGCGGGCATCGTAAAGCTGAGCACCACGGAGCTGTCGGTCCCGTTCGTCCCGCTGTTCACGTTCACCGTCAGTTGATCGCCGGTATCGCCAGACTTCACCGTCAGCGGACTGGGAGTAAACGTGATGCTGAGCGTGGGCACGATTGTCGGCTGCACAAATCCCGACAGATCGAAGAGCGCGTACTCCAGCATCTGTTCCTGCGGAAGCATCACATAAGCTGGGTTGAAATTGTTCGGAGCCGTAGCGCTGTAGCTGGGGCACTCCTTGGGATATATACCAGTCCCCGTCGGAGTAATCACGTGATAGTCGTTGAACATCACGCGTCCGCACTGGCTTGCCGCGGGCGCGCCGAACGGGACGTTGAAGGTCATCTGCATTACCGGGTTACCCACCTGCCCGCCGTAGGTGCCGCTGTTGAGCGTAACCCACGATTGCGATGGTGCATTCACTGTGCCCACGTCGGTGCGCAGGTTGCTGATATCGATTTGGTTCGTTGTGCCCGGGGTCGTTGAGCCGATGTCATGAAGCCAATCTGCCAGAATAATCCCGTCGCTGAAGTTTTCCTGGACTGTTCCCACGCCTGTGCTGAGAGAGGTCTCCGCTATCCAATTGGCCACATTCCCGAACTGCGCTCCGTACGCCGGGGCGGGATCGATCCACGCATAGCTGTAATGCGTTGCAAAAATACGCCCGCCCGCCTCCGCGAAGTTCAGCAGGTTGGTTGCGCCGGTCGCAGTCGCCTGGCCGGCGGCGGTTCCCTGGCAAGGGAACATCACCATGTCGTAGCTGTTCAGGGC
>JBEKEP010000052.1:0-27412 GCA_050013775.1 Occallatibacter sp.
CCCACCGATTCCAGAATCAGCTCGCGTTGCCGCGTGGCCATGTGCAGCGCTTCCTCGGCCTCGTACTGCTCGGTCACGTCCATGCCGTGCACGATTAGAAAAGAGCGTTCGCCGGCCAGTCGCATGCTCCGGCTGTGCACCGCAATGCGCCGGTAAACGCCGTCGCTGCGCCGCATCGGCAGCGCTCCCTGCCATTCCTCCCCCGTTTCTACCGTGTTCAGACAATCCTGGAACGTCGCCACTCCGGTCGCGTCCATCAACTCCGGCAGCAAGCGCCCCGCCAGGTCTTCAGGACGATAGCCCAGAGTTTCGGCCGTAAACGCGTTCAGTGAAGTCAATCGGCCCTCCATCGAGCAGGTGAAGACAAACCCCAGACTGTTTTCCACCATCTCGCGATAGCGGGTCTCGCTTGTGAGCAGCGCTTGCTCCACGGCGCGCTGGTCGGTTACGTCCTGCCCGCTGACAATCAGATATTGAATCTCGCCCGTCGGCCCCTGCAGAGGCCGCAGTGTCCAGCTCACGCGCCGCGAACTGCCGCCCGCTGATCGCCACGCCGTCTCGTGCGGACCGCTCGCCAGGCCCACTACGGCATCGCGCAGTTTGTTCGCCACCCACGCGCGGTCTTCTTCCTCCAGAAACTCCTCAACAAATGGTCGCCCGATGGCATCGCCCAGGCTCAAGCCCGTCAATTGCGTGCAGGGTTCGTTCATGCGCACCACGCGCCCGGCCGTATCCAGCACCGTCACCAGCGCGGGGATCGAATCCAGCGTGGCCGCCACAAAGCAGCGCTCGATTGCCAGCGCCCGCTCGCTGCGCTGCCGCAGCCGCTGCGCTTGCTCCTGCAGGCGTATGCGGCTGTACAGCTCCAGCCGCGTCACTACCTGGCGCCCCAGCGATTCCAGAAGGGTCAGATGCTGCGGCTTGAAGCGATCCGCCGTGCGCGCCAGCACCGCCAACGTGCCGATGATCTGCATATCTCCTGAAAACAGTGGAACGCCAGCATAAGAAAGGCACGGATCAGCGTTGGGTAGCGGAATGCCTGTGGGTGGGAAGCGCGGATCCTGCCCGGCATCGGCGATCAGCAGCGGCTGGCCCTTGTCCAGCATCCACTGGCAGGCTGTCGCCGCACGCGGCTGGTCTGTCGCGCGGAATCCATAGCGTGACCTGAACCACAGCCGGTTGTAATCCATCCAGCCCAGGTACGCGTAGTCGGCATTACACAACACCGCGGCCAGCTCGGTTAGTTCGCCCAGCCCGGGATCAGAGTTGCGATCAAACACACTTAGCTCAGCCCGCACACTTATTTCCTGGTTCTCGCCGGCTTGGGAACCGAGTAAAGCGCACATAGATACACGCACCCGTTTGTCAGTATCGGGGAGATTGACGAACTTGGCTCTTCCACGAAATAGGTAATTGCTCGCAAAAGACTTACAACCCAAGTACCCGCGTTTTTTCGCGCTTTGGAATCACGTTGTGATTACTACGGGCACTCAAGCAGAGTTACCTGCCCTGCCCACCCACAATTTCCTCGCAGACGAACTCACCTTTTCTCCTCGAAGATGCCGTTAGTCCCGAGTCCCTTAGTGCCTTGTTCCCTCGGCCTCTTGGTCCCTGCCTTCAATGTCCCGGCAGCTTGCAGCATTCCCCTGCCCCCAGCGGCTCATTCGCGCCGGCATCCAGCACCACTTTCCAGGTCCCGTCCGCTTGCTTGCGCCACATGGTGATGTAGCGTCCGCTGGTCAGAACGGGATTCCCATTGGCGTCCTTGCTGCGCCCCTCGAAATGGCCCCACGTGTAGCCCATGTCGCCTGAAGGTCCCATCATCGCATCGGTTGGCGTCCAGGTCAGTTGGTAATCCTTCGGCGACCAGTTGGCAGACTTCGCGATGGCCACTTTGCCAATCAGTGGCGCCGCTCCGTTGCCCAGCGCCACGCCGTCGTCGGCGAACCAGTCGGCAAATCCTGCGCCTCCACGCTCCAGCACGTCCTTTGCAAAGCGCGCTTCCAGATCGTACAGCAGGATTTTGCTCGGCTTCGCGGTCGCATCGGTCAGGGGATTCGGCGTCTCCTGGGTCGTTCCCGGTTCCGGTAACTGCGCCCACGCCGCGCCCGCACCTGCCCACCATCCTGCAATCAAAGCCAAAATCAGAAAAAAATGCCGAATTCTACACACAGTCCTGCCCTCCAACGAGCCCGAACGCCCTTTGGCCCATCCTACAACGCTTCGCTGTGACTAATGCTATGGCTGATGATCCTGAGGAGTCGCGCCTGCGGGGGGTGCAGCCGCTGTCGGAGGCGCTGCAGGTGGAACTTCCGCAGGCGCATCGCTATTTCCGCTCGCGTCCGTCACGATCCGCGCTTTCGAGCGGAACAAGTGATAGTGGGTAAAGGCAACGTCGTTCAGCTGCGTCTCCACTTTCACCGCCGCCGCATCCTGCGTGGCCGGAGCATTGGCCAGGGGAATCTTTAAGAAAGTTACGCTGCGCACTGGGCAAATGTAGCTCTGCTCACCGATCATCACCGGCGCATACTCCACGAGGATTGCTATCTGCATAGCCCGGTGGGGCGGTGGCAATTCTGCCATCAGGCTGATGCGCAGAATGGCGCCTGTCGACGGATCGATGGCGATCTCACCGTGGTAGCCCGGATAGATTTCATTGATCTTGCCCTCGGGCGATAACTCCACCAGGTAATTCGATTGCTCCTCTGGCACCGCATAACGAAACACGGCCACCGGCTCGCTCGTGCCCTGTTCCCATCGTTGCCACGTGACTTCACCGCGTAGAGCGTCCCCCGTCACTACTTCAAGAATCGGGCCAAATTCACCGTTGCTTGTCAGCTCTTTCGTCGGCTTGTTTTGGTTCTTGCCCGGCTGGGCATCCGCGTCCTGCACCTCGTGGCCATCCCGATACGTGACCGTGAAGCTGGAAGAACCAGTACTATGCAGAGATTTGTATTCGGTGCTGCTCACCAAGGGCTCCGGCGCGGGCATGGTGCTGCGCCCCATCCTTCCGACCATCATCGGTGCACTGGCAACCGGCATCTGCACGGAAGGCGTGTCTTCAAAATGCGTGGTTTCCCGCGTGGCAATAAGGTTTGGCAATCGCGTGATCGTGTTTTTCACGTAATCCGCAGCCAGTTCCTGCATCCGCTCCTGGGTCGCGCTGTCCGGCCCTGGAATCGGATCTACGTCCCCGGCGGGAGGGTTCAGAAATGCGGCGAGGTCGACCAGTTTCGTCAGCGCCTCATGGCTCCGGCTCCCCGGGAACTCCGCCTCCCAGTGCGCCAAGCGGGCCAGGCTTACCCGCTCGGTGAGTTCCAGGTCTGAAAGCTCCTGGGCCACCTTGCCGTCGGACTTGCCGCGCAGCGAATCGAGCAACTGATCCAGCTGCCCCACCGTCACGCTCTTGGCCGCCATCGCCGGCCAGGCCGAGCTCACCAGAAACAGTAAAACCGCCCATTTCCGCATCGCGCAACCGCCCGTTCTCACCGCGGCACAAGTATAGCCCAGCATTAATGCTTCGGGTCTCTTGAAATCCTCTTACAAAACGATCCTGAACGGAAATTAAATCGTTTATTTTTAGTGGTTTGCTGCGACAATGCCTTCCTTCCGCAGCCGCTCCTTCTCTGCCCCGAACCCGCCTGAAATTCTGTCACACTGCGCACGATCCGAGGCGTCTAACACTGCAAAGGGCGGATCCCGCGCACAGGTATACTAAGGGTAGGCGAAACCTCAAACAAAGACCCCCGCGCAGGGGGCTTTTTGCCATAGGGAATCTCCCTTGGACACCCGGCCCTCCCGGGAAAAGGAAATCAATGGGAACACTGCTGGAGTCCATCAACTCCCCCGCCGATATAAAGCTCCTCAATCCCGCGCAGCTTGCTGAGCTTGCCGAGGAGATCCGCGACTTCCTCATTCAGACTCTCTCCAAAACTGGCGGCCATCTGGGCCCCAATCTCGGCGTTGTCGAGCTCACTCTGGCCCTGCACGCGGTCTTCAACACGCCCGACGACAAGATCCTCTTTGACGTAAGCCACCAGGCCTATATCCACAAGATCCTTACCGGCCGCCGCGATCGTTTTGAGACCATCCGCCAGCCCGGTGGCCTCAATGGTTTCATGCTCCGCACCGAAAGCGAGCACGACAGCTACGGAGCCGGCCACGCCGGCACCGCGCTTTCTGCCGCGCTCGGCATGGCCGTGGCCCGCGATCTGGCCGGAGGACACGAAAACGTAATCGCCGTTGCCGGCGACGCCGCCTTCACCAATGGCGTCACCTTCGAGGCCATGAACAACATCGCCTCGCAAACCAGGCGCATGATCGTCGTCCTCAATGACAACGAGTGGTCCATCGATCGCAATGTGGGCGCCGTGGCCCGTTACCTCCATCGCATCGTCACCAACGAGCACTACCAGCACCTGCACGACAAGGCCACGCATCTCATCGAGCGCTTCGGCGGCAAGACCGCGCTGAAAGTCGTCCGCCGCGCCGAAGAAGCCGCCAAAGGCATGCTCTGGCCCTCCATTCTCTTTGAAGAGTTCGGTCTCGATTATTTTGGCCCCATCGACGGTCACAACATCCCGCTGCTCGTTGAGACCTTCAAGTTCCTCAAGACTCTTGATCACCCCGTCCTGCTGCACATCCTCACGCAAAAGGGACGCGGCTTTCAGCCCGCGCTCGACCTGCAAAAGAAATTCCACGGTCTCGGCCCCTACGATCCTGAAACCGGTCAGACTCCCGACGGCACCACCACTTACGCCGAGGTCTTCGCCAACACTCTCGCCAATCTCGCCGAAAAGGACGACCGCATCGTCGCCATCACCGCGGCCATGCCCAACGGCACGGGCCTCGATCTCTTCCGCCCTCGCCATCCCAAGCGCTACTTCGACGTGGGCATCGCCGAGGAGCACGCAGTCGTCTTCGCCGCCGGCATGGCCACGCGCGGCTTCCGTCCCGTCTGCGCCATTTATTCCACGTTCCTGCAGCGCGCCTTCGATCCCATCGTCCACGACGTCTGCCTGCAAAAACTCCCCGTCCTCTTCTGCATGGATCGCGCCGGACTCTCTGGCGACGACGGCCCCACGCATCACGGTCTCTTCGACATCGCCTACCTGCGCGGCATTCCCGACATCGTGCTCATGTCGCCCAGGGACGAAGACGAGCTCGCCGACATGCTCAAGACCGCCCTCGAAATTCCCGGCCCCAGCGCCATTCGCTACCCGCGCGGCGCGGTGGCCGGCGTGACTCGCAAACCCGAGCCGCAAATCCTTCCCATTGGCAAAGCTGAAGTCCTCACCGACGGCTCTGACGTTGCCATCCTCGGCCTCGGCCCCACTTTCTCGCTCGCACAGGGCCTGGCCGCAACTCTCGCGCGCGATGGCTACTCCGTGGCCCTGATCAATCCCCGCTTCATCAAGCCGATTGATCGCGAGATACTTGAGCGTTACGCCCGGCGTGTCGCCGCCTTCGTCACCTTTGAGGATCATGTGAAGATGGGCGGCTTCGGCACCGCGGTAGTTGAAGCGCTCGATGAAATGGGCCTCGCAGTTCCCGTAGTCCGCATCGGCTGGCCCGACCAGTTCATCGAACACGGCAAAGTCGATGCCCTCCGCGCGAAGTACGGCCTCTCTGTGGAAGCCGCCTACGCCCAGGTGCTCCCGCTACTTGCAACCCGCCGCCGCGCCACCCTCGTCGCCTCCTGACGAGAGTCGACGAAAATCAACGTCTTGTCGTCTTGAGTGGAAAATTTGGATGTCATCCTGAGCGAGTCCCGGCGTGCCGGGACGAGTCGAAGGACCTGTGGTTGCTTTTGCGTTTGCCTTTCGCACCGATCAAAGTCGAATGAGGATCTGCGGTCGCTTACCCTGCAGGAACAATACATTTCTCTTGCAGTCATCAATAACTGGCTGACTCACTAGCACCGCTATCTCCGCTGCTCTGCTGTATCCTTCTCCCTGTGTTCCGCTTCATCCATCCTTCGCGCTGGCCGCGCCGTTGGCCGCTCTGGATCGCGCTGGGCTTCATCCTCCGCCTCTATTTCATCTGGGATCCACGCACCATCGACGACGATACCTGGGACTACCTCAACCTCGGCCGCAATCTCTTGCACCACTGGGTCTACGGACTTGGCTCCGGCGACGACCTCAATCCCAGCCTCTTCCGCCTGCCCGCCTATCCCATCGTTCTCGCCGTCTTCCATCAACTCTTCGGCAATCTTCCCCACGGCGGCTGGTTCGTCGCTCTCTATCTTTTCCAGTCGGTCATCGACCTCGTCGGATGTCTTCTCTTAGCTGTCTTCGCCTACCGTTGCATCTCTCCGCGCGCCGGTGAAATTGCCCTCGCTCTCGCCGTGCTTTGCCCCTTCCCCGCTGCTGAAGCCGGCACCGCCATGACCGAGTGCCTCTCCATCTTTGCCGTGTCTCTGGGAATCTACGCCGCGGGACGCATCCTCTCGGCAGATGCCGCGGGCCAAAACGATACGCCAGCCGTATTTCTCGCCGGTTGCGCTTCGGCTCTTGCCATGCTGTTGCGGCCTGACGGCGCGCTGCTCTCTATTGCGCTCGCCACGGGGCTCTTTTTCTACATTCTGCGCGACCGCGTCGGGCAAGGTGCGCGCCTCGCGCTGCGCCGCAGCCTCACCATCACATCCATCTATTGCATGGTTGCCCTGGCTCCCATTGCCGTGTGGACTCTGCGCAACTGGGTCACCTTCCGGGTCTTCCAGCCGCTGGCTCCGCGCTATCTTGGCGACCCCGGCGATCGCGCCAACGTCGGCGTCTATCGCTGGATTCGCACCTGGTCCGTCGAGTACACATCGACGGCGGTCGTATTCTGGCAGGTCGGCGTTGGGCCCATCGATCCCACCGATTTGCCCGCGCGTGCCTTCGATTCGCCGGCCGAACGCGCGCAAACTCTCGCTCTCCTCGACGAATACAACCACACCATCTCTATCTCCGCCGATCTCGACCATCGTTTCGGCGCGCTCGCCGCGCAGCGCATCCACGCGTACCCCTTCCGCTACTACGTCACGCTTCCTCTCGCGCGCATCGCCGACATGATGTTTCGCCCCCGCACTGAAGAGTTCGAAATCGAGGTTTTTTGGTGGCCCCCCGCCGACCACCCCGCGCAAACCGTGAGTGCGATTCTGCTCGGCCTCCTCAATCTTTTTTATGTCGCAGCAGCGGTGTGGGCATTTCTTCGTCGTCGTGTCCCCTGGCCCTGGATGCTCGGCGGTTACATCGTTCTGCGCTGTTTGTTGCTTGGCACCATGGAAAACTCTGAACCACGTTACTCGCTGGAGTGTTTTCCCATCTTCATCGTCGCTGCCGCCGCCGTCCTAAGCGGTTCCAAATTTGCGACGTTGCAGACGCGAGTTGCCCCACCCCAACGGGTTGCCCCGCCCCAACCGGTTGCCCCATCCTAAAGCTCGACGCACCGCAGCGAGCTTAGGGTGGGATCGCACGAACCCCCACCCACCTCTATCGACCCTGCACGAAAAATGGGTGCCCCACATCTCGCCTTTGAGATGTGGGACATCACGAACCCCAACCCACTTCCCTCAGCCCAGCACGAAAAGGGTGGGACCGTGCGCTTCCTTGCTGACTCGCTGCTTCGCCGACTCGCAGACTCGCCAACTCCGCTAGCCCCGCCGTCTCACCCCTCTGTGCGACAATCCACTTCAGACTGATTTGCCATGCGAATTGCTCGACTTTTTCCCGCGGTTATCTGCGGATTGGCTTTAGCCTCCGTTTCGGCCCATCCGCAGGGTGAGCCTGCGGCGCCCCTGGTTCTCGTCGGTGGCACAGTCGTCGATGTGGCCAATTGGGGCCATTCGGCCCGCGACATCCCCGATGCCATTGTCGTCATCCGCGAAGGCAAAATCACTGAAGTCGGCCTGCCCGGCGCAGTGCCCATCCCCAAAGGCGCGCGCATCATCGATTGCACCGGAAAATTTCTCATTCCCGGTCTCATCGACGGCTATGCGGGCCTGAACTCGCAGGCCCAGGCCAACGCCAACCTTTACATGGGCGTCACCACAGTGGTCGCCCGCGCCGACTATCAGCGCGGCTTCATCGATTCCAGCGCGCAGCCGAGCCCGCACATTTACCCCATCGACACCATCGGCGCCACCGACAACTGGAGCCTTTTGGCCCGCCGGCCAGAGTGGGTCTCCAAGCTCCGTGAAGGCCCTCATCCCGCCGAGCTCAGCCCGCAGGACACGGCGCGTCAGATCGTCGACACCGTCCACCTCGGCACGCGCGTGCTGCTGCTGCCGCCCTATCTCACCGCCGCCAATTCACAGTGGATCATCGCCCGCGCCCACGAGATGGGTCTCGTCACCTACGGCATCTTTGTCGCCACGCCGTATCGCGTCGGCGTCGAGGCCGGCGTCGATGCTCTGCCGCAGATAGACCGTTACGACCTCGGCGTAATTCCCGACGAATTGCAGCGACCCCTCATTGATGATCCCGACGGCTCCTCGGCCGAAACCGCCTACGATTACTCGGAGCACGTCTCGCCCACCGATCTCCGTCTGCGCACCTACGCGCACCTGCTCGCCTCACATCACGCCGCGCTCATGCCCAGCTTCAGCCTCTACTACGTGAATTTGCCGGGCCATCGTAATCTCTGGAAGGAACCGGCCGCGGCTCTTCTCGATCCCGGCCGCATGTATCACCCCTCTGACCCTGCCACCGGCGAAATGATTTATCCGCTTCCCACCTGGGCGCACCATCTGCCCGTCACCGCGCAGCGCTGGATGGAAGAAGACCTCCAAAAGAAGGCCGGCCTCACCGCGCTCCATCTCTGGCACATCAACGAAACCATCTTTGCGGATTTCCCGCACTACCTGGCCGCCTCCGGTGCCGACTCCATGGGCACTATGCCCGGAATCTCGCTGCACACGGAGCTCGAGCTTCTGGTTCGCCTCGGCCTCTCGCCGCGCGAAGCCCTTGCCTCCGCCACCAACAACTACTCGCTCCAATTCGGTTGGAACGAGCTCGGCCTCATCGCCGCTGGCCGCCGCGCCGATCTCCTCGTAGTTGACGCCGATCCCACCGCCAACATCTGGAACGCGCGCCGCATCTCCGCCATCATCCTCGACGGCGAACCCCTCGACCGCAACGCCCTGCTGCATTTGAAAAAATAAAACCTGAAGCCTCAGGGTGGAAATGCACGAATTCGAGTCCGCACGGACTAAGGCAAAGAGCTTTCACCGGCAGGCAGGATTCTCGCAGTCGATTGAAACAGCCTGTAATGGGAATACAGGTGAATCTCTTCCCCGGCAAGGTACGCTGTCTGCCATTGGGTCTCGACCTCTGTCGGTAGCCAAAGCGTTACATTGATCGCGCGTATCTTCACTGCGCCGTATGCAATATCCGAGCGAAGTTGATTGAGTTGAATGCCGGGCAGAGGCGTCAATAGATCCGTCTGCATGCGAACAATCTGGAATGTCGATTGGTCGATCCAGGCAACCCCTTGAATCAGGGTCGAACAATGGCCGTAGCTAGATTCAATGACAGTGCGCAGATCTTCATGGTCTGGAATCTGCGCAAAGGCCAACGCATAGGTTTCGCGATTGCCGATCTTCTGCTCTCCGACGTAGCGAAAGTGGGACTCCTGAAGATTGCCAGGTGAAAAAAAGAGCCCCGTTGTCGCGAAGCCAACACTGAAAGGTGCCCGGACGCGATGATCGGAGTCGTCAATCGGCTTGTCGTGCGCATCTGTCCGCAATTCCTCGAATTCGCTGCCTCCAGCTGGCGCTTGTTTGTGTACGATCCGGTACGTGTAAACGCGGGTTCTTGTTTGTGTAATCGCTAATCCCTGCTGGGTGAATCCCGGCTCTGATTCTCGAGTGCTTAATCCGAGGGAGGGTTGACTCGGCCTGGCGTTTTTCAAGGTCGTATCGGCTGGCCCCTTCACTTCCTCTTTCGCAATCAGGTTCGGCATTCTATGAAACAGGTCGGCGACGACCGCGCTGGCTTGGTTAAGGATGGATGCGGTCTTATCCTGCGCCGCCACAGGGGACGTTCCGCCGTTTGCGTTCTCTGCTGCTTCAACTCGGATCTCGCTCAGTCCCGGCACCATCCTTTTCAATTGCTCGATGGGCTCATCGACGTAAGAAGGCACCTGCACGCCCGGCTGTCCGCCCTCTCGAAAAGTTTCGCAGGACGGAATCGACCCAGATTGCGGCAAATCGGTTGTCGCCGTGGTCGGTAGAACCGTCGCCTTTCCAGATGTGCTGGCGATTTCAGGATCCACTTCCCCTCTAACACCGCTAACTCCGTTAACCTTACCCCGCTCCGCGTCCGCGATCGCATCCCGCGCCCACGCAGAGTACACGAATTCTTCGCGCTGCTTCTCCCACTCCGCCCTGGGCAGCACGCTCAATTGCTCCGGCGTCAGGTTCGGCACGTTCACATCGATCGCCACCAACCCCGCGTCGCGGTCCTCGCGTTGTGCGCTCTTGTTGAACTCAACGCCGTTCTTCGCAGCCCAGTCTCCAATCCTGATCGTCGGCAGACTCGCAATCTGGCTGCTCTTCCAGTTGGCAAAATGCAAATGATCCGCCAACCACTGCGCCGCAATCTTCGTCACCCACCCCGGCCTGTGGCTCGCCCCGGGATCGAAGTAGTACGTGAAGACATTCGTGTCCGACCCGTTCACGGCAATCGTCCGCGCGCGCATGTCATCGAAAAAGTTCAGCGGGTGCGTCGGAATCGCCACCACCTGGTCGTTCGTCCCATTGAAAATGAACGTCGGCCCACGCTTGGCCTGCAGCGCGAAGATCATCGCCGCCCTGTCGCCAAGAAATTCCAGTGCGTGATACGGCCCCGCCTGGCACATCACGTTATGGCTTGAGTCCCAATATCCGCCCGGCCCGTCCAGATCGCCGCCGCCCGTCAATAGAACCGCATGAATGCGATCGTCGACCGCGCCCGCAATCGAAACCACAAATGAGCCCATCGAAAATCCCATCACCCCAATGCGTTTCGCATCCACTTCCGGCCGGCTCCTTAAATACGAAACCGCCTGCATCACGTCCGTCAGCATCTGCCCGCCCATACGCTGCGGCACGCCCGGCACATCGATGAACTTATCGTGTTCGCTGGTGCCGTCCTTGTGATCGTCGTTGCGCTCGCCCTCGCCAATCATGTCGTAGGTCAGCACCACCGCCCCTGCGCGCGCATACTCCACGCCCGTGTACCACGAGTACCAGCTCGTCTTGTCGGCGCCGTGCCCGTTCACCACCACGATTCCAGGAATCTTGCCGCGCACCTTCTCGGGCCTGTACACAATCGCCGGAACCCGCAGTCCGTACTCCGTAACATACGTCACGCGCTCCGCCACCACTCCCGGCTCAACCTTGAAGCTCCCCAGGTTTTTCGCGTCCAGCGCCGGCAACGGATCGGGCACAAACAACGCCGCGCGAATCTTCTCCCGCAGCTGCTTCGCCGTAGCATCCGTCATCTGTGCCGCCAGCGGCGCAGCCGTCATCGCCATCAGCACCAGGCCAGTTCCGAAAGCCAGACTCACACCGGCTGCCTGGCCCGCCATTCCGCGCCTCGCACAGCGCTTCGCTTTACCATTCGCCAGCAGATTCATATTGCCCTCACCTGCCCTGTCATAGTACAAGCATCCTTCATAGTGCATACACAGCATATTGCTCAATGCATGTTTTCAGGAAATGGAGTTTTTCATGGCGCAACCCGTCGATTTCATTGGCGCGCGAACCGTTTCGCGCCGGATCCTTGGCACGCTGTTTTTAGCGTCGCTGGCCATGTACGGAGTCTTCGCCCACGCCGCGCGCATCTGCGACGTAACTGCGAACGGCGCCAAGGGCGACGGCGTCACCAAGGATACTCAGGCCATTCAGGGCGCCATCGACGCCTGCGCGGGCAAAGGCGGCGGCACAGTACGAATCACCTCGGGAACTTTCCTCTCCGGCCCCATCGTGCTCAAGAGCCACATCACCCTTGAAGTCGATGCGGGCGCGACCCTGCTCGGCAGTCAGGACAAAGCTGACTATCCTCAGGTTCAGGAGTTGCGCGAACCTGCTCTGCAGCCGCTCGTCAGCGCGACCAACGCCGAGCACATCGTCATTCGCGGCGGCGGCATCATCGACGGCAACGGAAAACCTTGGTGGGACGCAGTCTACGCCCATCGCGCCGGATCCAACTTCGTCGCCGCCATGCGCCCTCGGCTTATCCTCTTCGATCACTGCCACCACGTTCTCATTGAGAACATGACCATCCAGAACTCCGCGTCCTGGCAAGTCGTGCCCTACTACTCCGACGATATCGTCATCCGCAACGGAAAAATCCTCGCCCCCGCGCGTTCGCCCAACACCGACGGCATCGATCCTTTTTCATCGAGCCACGTCACCATCTCTCACATGACCATCGACACCGGCGACGACAATATCGCCATCAAGTCCGGCCAGCCCAACTCGCCCGGTCCCGACTCGCCCTCCACCGGCATCACCATCACCGACTGCACCTTTCTCCACGGCCACGGCATGTCCATGGGCAGCGAAATCGCCGGCGGCGTCCAGCGCGTCCGCGCCCGCCGTATTCACTTTCAGGACACGGCCAGCGGCGTGCGCATTAAATCCAATCGCGATCGCGGCGGCGACATCGGCAACTTTGACTTCCGCGACCTGACCATGGAAAATGTCGGCACGCCCATTCTCATCACCGAGTACTACCCGCGCATTCCTCAGCACGATACCGCGCAGCCGGTTACGCGCCTCACTCCGCACTTTCACGACATCCGCATCAGCAACCTGAAAGCGACGGGCGCCAAGGAGGCGGGCATCGTCGTCGGCCTTCCCGAAAGCCCCATCACCACCATCACGCTCGAACATGTCCAGATCGCCGCGCAGAAAGGCATGACCGTCAGCGACGCCACCGTGACCGCTCACGACTTTTCAGTGACGGCCGCCGCGGGCGACCCCTATACCCTGCTCGAAAACGCGCACATCAATCGCAAATAAGCCGGTCCGCCCAATTGCTCATTGCTGGGTTGCCCCATCCTAAAGCTCGACGCAACGCAGCGAGCTCTGGGGTGGAAACGCACGAACCTACCCCACTCGCCCGTCGTCGTATACCCTTGAAGACAGCGATTCACCCCAGACCGCCATGCTTCGATTCCCCTTCCCAACTCGCACTGCGGGACCCCAGCCACGCAACCGCGTGCTGCTCCTCATCGCGGTCTACAAACTTCTCCATGCCATGTTGTTCTTCGCCATCGGCATGGGCGCGCACCACCTGCTCCACAGGGACCTCGCCGATCAAATCGAACTTTTTGCCCGCCATCTGCGCTTCAATCCCGAGTCACGGCTGATCATCTTTATTCTTCAGAAGTCCTCGCTCATCACTGGCCCGGTCCTTGAGCGCATCAGCCTCATTGCTTACTGCTACGCGACCCTTACGCTGGTGGAAGGCATCGGTCTCTACCTTGAGAAGGCCTGGGGCGAATTTCTCACGCTCGCCATTACCGCCTCATTTCTACCCTGGGAGATCCTCGAAATTCTCCGCCAAATCACGTGGATCCGCGTCGGCCTGCTCACCATCAATATTCTGGTCTTTGTCTATTTGCTGCAGTTGGTCCTCGGTCGCGCCCGCAACCGAGCCAAAGCATGGAAGGATTCATCCCCGCCCGACACCTGATCCCTGACACCTGACCCCTAGCCCTTCTTCACCGCGTGCCCGCCAAACGCGTTGCGCATAATGGCCAGCATGCGATCGGTAAAGTTGTTCTCCTCGCGCGAGCGGATGCGCCGGATCACCGACTCCGTGATCACCGGCGCGGACACATTCAGGTCGATCGCCTCAAATACCGTCCAGCGACCTTCGCCTGAATCCACCACGTACGCCTGCAGTCCATCCAGCGTGGGGTTTCCGGCCAGCGCCTCCGCCGTCAGATCCAGCAGCCAGCTCCGCACCACGCTCCCATACCGCCAGATGTCGGCAATTTGTGGCAGGTCCAGCTGAAACGCTTCCTTCTGCTCCAGGATCGTGAATCCCTCGGCGTAGGCCTGCATCAAGCCGTACTCAATGCCGTTGTGCACCATCTTCACAAAATGTCCCGCGCCCGCCGGGCCCACATGTCCCCATCCCTTGTCCTTGGCTGGGGCCAGCGCTTCGAAAATCGGCCGCAGATATTGCACCGGCTCTTCGTCGCCGCCGATCATCATGCTGTAGCCCTCTTTCAGTCCCCACACCCCGCCCGAAGTTCCCACATCGATAAACTCGAATCCCTTGGCTTTCACCTCGACGTAGCGCCGCATGGAATCCTTGTACATCGAGTTGCCGCCGTCGATCAGAATGTCGCCGGGATTCAGCAGCGGCTCCAGCTTCGCGATCGTGTCATCCACCGGCTGCCCCTGCGGCACCATAATCCATATGGCCCTGCGGCCCTCTAAGTTTTGGACGAAATCTTCGATGGTGGAAACGCCCAGGTTACCCGCCGCGGTCAGCCGCGCCACGGCTTCGGCGTTAAAGTCGAAGCCCACCACCTCGTGCCCGCCTAGCTTCAGGCGTTCCGCCATGTTGCCGCCCATCTTGCCCAAACCAATCAGTCCCAGTTGCATAACGACCTCCGCCTCTCTCTTATTGAAAGGGAATCCATCTTGAAAGGGAATCTCAAATCTCGCTTTGAAGGGGAACCTCAAAACCAATTCTCTACCCACTACGAATTAGGGGTGCCCTCGGTCTCGATTTTGAGACCAGGGATAGCAAAAACCCAAACCCAGCATCAACAAGCTAGAAGCTGGCAGCTAGCAGCTGCCTTCTAAAACACTCCTAACTCGACCAACGCAGCCCGCAGCGCATCCGCGCCGGTAAACTGAATCGCCTTCATGCCCGCCGCCAATCCACCGGCCACATTTTCTTGGCGATCGTCGATAAACAGAACGCGCTCTGGCCTGCAACCCAAAATGTCCAGCGCCCTCAAGTACATCGCCGGCTCCGGCTTGCGCAAGCCCATGTAACACGAAGTGAAGGCAACCTTGAAATACCGGCGCAGGCCAAAATGTCCGAAGCGAAATTCGTTGGTTTCGCGGGCTTCGTTGTTCAAGGCGCCCACCAAACAAACATTCGATGCCGCAATTTCGGAAAGGATGTGCAAAGCTCCGTGGGGCAACTTCTGCGATTGCGCCAGCATGAACGAGAAAAACTCGCTACGCGAAAACCCGCGCTGCTCGTAGAACACCGTCGCACTCAGATATGTATTGAGATCGATCTCGCCGCGCTCCCAGGCATCCATCACTTCCGCATGCCGCGTCTCAAGCGCCGCCGCATCCAGGCTGAAGTGCGCCACCGCAGCCGCGCGTTCCCCGTGGTCCCAGCCGTTGGTCAGCAGGACTCCGCCAACATCGAAGAAGATTGCGTCGAAGGGGAACATGGTGGGCGAGTGAAAAAGTGAACGAGTGAAAATGTGAACCAGTCAGCGAGTTAGCGAGCCTGCTTTTCGCCGTCTCCGCACAGGTACTTGGCCTCAATCGCCAACACCTTCTTGAACCGCCGCTCAAACCGGCCTTCTTGCGCCTGGAATTTCGCGCCAATGAATGCGTGCGCCAGCTCAAACGCCAGCGCGGAGCCGATGATTCTCGCGCCCAGCACCAGCACATTCATGTCGTCATGCTCCACGCCCTGGTGCGCCGAATACGTGTCGTGACAGATGCCGGCGCGAATGCCGGGAATCTTGTTCGCAGCTACACATACGCCCACGCCGCTGCCGCAGATGAGAATGCCGCGCGGAGCCACGCCCGCCTTGATCGCCTCGCCCGTCCTCAGGGCAAAATCGGGATAGTCGTCTTCGGGCTCGCATACGAACGCCCCGAGATCGACCACTTCATGGCCGGCCGCACCCAGGTTAGCGCGCACCTCTTCCTTCAAAGCAAATCCCGCATGATCGGAAGCGATGACGAGTTTCATTACGATCCTTTCGGTAGAGCACGCGCGAAGCGCGGCTAGCTCCGCTACTTCAGCAGCTTCTTCGCCCGCGCCGCCACATTTTCCGCGCTGAATCCAAGTTCCTTCATCACGATGGGTCCCGGGGCCGAGGCGCCGAAGCGGTCCAGCCCCACCACGTCGCCGTCGAGGCCCACATACTTCCACCATCCCAGCGTCGCGCCCGCCTCAACCGCCAGCTTGGGAACACTCGCCGGTAGCACGTTGGCCTTGTACTCCGCCGATTGCTCCTCAAAAACCCTCCAACTCGGGAAGCTCACCACGCGCGCGCTGATTCCTTCCGCGGCCAGCAGTTTCGCCGCGCCCAGCACCACGCTCACTTCCGAACCTGTTCCAATCAAAATCACCTGCGGATTCGCGACATCTTCCAACACGTACGCGCCCTTGCTTACGCTCGCGTACATGTCGCGGTTCGTCACGTCGATCACCGGCACATCCTGCCGCGTCAGCGCGAAAAACGCCGGTCCCTTGCGCTCCAGCGCCAGTCGCCACACCGCCGCCGTTTCATTCGCATCCGCTGGGCGGAAATCCGTCATGTGCGGCACCGCGCGCAGCGCCATCAGGTGCTCAACCGGCTCATGCGTCGGACCATCCTCGCCCACTCCGATCGAGTCGTGCGTGAACACAAACAGAGAATGCGCTTCCATGATCGCCGCAATGCGCAGCGCCGGCTTCGCGTAATCCGAGAACACGAAGAACGTCGACCCGAACGGCTTCAACCCTCCGTGCACCGCCATGCCGTTCACGGCCGCGCACATGCCCAGCTCGCGCACGCCGAAAAATACATTGCGCCCCGCAGGATCCTCGGCAAAATGCGCCGAGTTCTTGAAGATCGTCTTCGTCGAAGCCGTCAGATCCGCCGCCCCGCCAAACAGCTCCGGCACTACGTCATAGATCGCGTTCATCACTTGCTGGCCTGCGTTGCGCGTCGCGATGGGCTTCTCCGTTCCGAAGCTGGGAATCGATTTCTCCCATCCCGCCTTCAAATTCCCCGCTTGCGTCCGCTCAAACTCCGCCGCCAGTTCAGGAAATGCCGCCTTGTACCCGGCAAATAACTGGTTCCACTCCGCCTCGGCGGCCGCGCCGCGCTTCTCTGCTTCGCGCCAGTTCGCCAATGCATCATCCGGCACATAAAAGCTCTGGTCCTCGGGGAATCCGAAGAACTTCTTGGTCGCCGCCACATCCGCCGCGCCCATGGCTTCACCGTGCACCTTGTTGGTGCCCGCCTTCGGGCTGCCATAGCCGATGATCGTACGCACGCCAATCAACGACGGTTTGCCGGTCTGGAGCTTCGCCGCTACGATGGCCTCCTCAATGCCCCCCAGATCGTTGCCGTCCATCACCCGCTGCACATGCCAGCCGTAGGCCTCGAAACGCTCGTAAACATTCTCCGTAAAGCTCCAGTTAGTCGGGCCGTCAAGCGAGATCAGATTGTCGTCGTAAAGCACGATCAGCTTACCCAGGTTCAGCGTTCCCGCCAGCGAAGCCGCCTCGTGCGACAGGCCCTCCATCAGATCGCCATCGCCGCACATCACAAACGTGTGATGATCCACAACATTGAAGCCCGGCTTGTTGTACGTGGCCGCCAGATGCCTCTCTGCCATGGCCATGCCCACGCCCATCCCGAATCCCTGTCCCAGGGGTCCGGTCGTCGCCTCCACGCCATCGGTCAAACCGTACTCCGGATGCCCCGGCGTAATCGATCCCCACGTGCGGAAGCTCTTCAGATCGTCCAGCGTCACCTTGTAGCCGGAAAGATACAGCGTCCCATAGAGCAGCATTGACGCATGCCCGTTCGACAGCACGAAGCGATCCCGATCCGCCCACTTGGAGTGCGCCGGGTTGTGCTTCATCAGCTTGTGGAACAGCAGGTATGCCATTGGTGCGTCGCCTAACGGTGCGCCCGGATGGCCGCTGTTCGCCTTCTGCACGCCGTCTACGGCGAGCAGTCGCAGAGTATCAATCGACAGCTGATCGAGTGAGAGTGACGCAATGCCTGAAGCCATATTTGTCTTTGATTTTCCTTTCGCCTTGAAGTGCGAACGCACCGGCCAGAACCGTTCTACGCGGCATCCACCTTGACCTTTACATTGTATCCAAGCCAGGCCTCCGGACCCGCCCCCAATTCCGTCCAGTGGAGCGTCCATTCCAGTTCTCGGCATCCCGCTGGAGCGGTAATGTCGGCGCTGAATCCCGAGCTTCCCAGGTTCCGGCTGACCGTCCTGTTCACCGTTTGCCAATCATCGCCGGTCCACAGCACCTCAAAAAGGCTTTCCTCCAGGATGCGCAGGGTATTTTCAGCCGCGATGCGCTGGATCGGCCGCCTAGAGCTGTAGATCTCCAGCCCCGCCCGGCGTCGTTTGCGCCCCTCCGGCTCGCAATACCGCTCATACACAGGGTCGATGCGGTCAAAAACCTTGCCATCCGCGGCCGAGCGCATCAGTTTCAGGTATTCGGCATGCGCCCATACCAGCGGCACTGCCGACCCCGCCGGCTGTCCCAGCCACAGGTGCCGCTCCGGCCGGTCGGCCTCGTCCCACACTTGCTCCGGCAGTAACTGCCCTGACGACGCGAACTTTTCATAGGTCTCGATCAGCGGGCCAATGTCCTTGCCCGCCGCCAGTTCATAATGTGCGCGCTCGCCGGTCAGCAGCGGCCACACCCGCCCCTGGCCCCACCCCTGGTACGGCCCTCCGTCCGGCCGCTGCCCATAACCGTCCCCGTTGTAGCGCAGCCATCCCGGCCCCTGCGGCAGGTCCCGCTTCAGCACCGCGTCCACCACCTTCAACGAATCCACGATCAGCGGATCGTCGGCGCGGCGCACGCCGTAGCGGACGAGTTCCAAAAAACCTGCGTCGACAATCTCGCGCGCCTCAAATTGGGTCCGCGTGCCCGGCGGCCGGTTCGACAGCCGGACCAATTCCTCGCCGCACTCTTCCTCCGCATACGCCTCGCCGCACTCCGGCGGCCTTATTCGCATATAGTGCCGCTTGATCTCCGGATCGAGCACGCCATCGTTGGTCACTGTCCAGTCTTCGAGGTGCTCTTCCAGCCAGTCGGCAAACTCCTCAAGAAATGTGGCCAACTCGTCGGCTTCGTTCGCGCGCGCAATCTCCGCCGCGCAAATCAGTCCTGCGATTACCGCCGCCAGCGTCGACGGCGAGTAACCCGCATTCTCTTCCCAGCGCTCCTGTTGCGTAATGGGCGCGCAGCGCACCAGGATTCCCGCCGCCCGCTCAATAAATGCAAAAAACGGCAGATTGCCCATCCCGCCCGCTTTCCATAACCGCCACGCCAGCATCACCGGAAACGCCACCTCGTCCAGTTGCTTGCCGGTCCAGTAAGGAGTGCCGTCAATCCAGAAGTTCTGCGCAAAGCTGCCGTCGGGCAGTTGCGTGCATCCCAGGTACACCAGCGCCCGTCGCGCCGTCTCCATGCGGCCGCAGGCCAGCAACGCCGTCGCCGTTTGTACCATGTCGCGCGTCCAAACCAGGTGATAGCCGCCCAAATCGTCGTCGCCCTTCACCTGCCCCCATGGAATCGACGCCGACGCCACAAACGCACCCGCATACGATTTGTCTTCGTGCGCCAGCAGCACGGCATGGCTCGTGCGCAGCAGCTTGCCGTCGTCTTTTGTGGATCCAGCCAGCCACACAGGATGCGCCGCTCGTTTCCACTGCACAATGAACCGCTTGCATTGTTCCTCAAACGATTCCGCGAGCGCTCCCATCATCTTCTGGAGCGCGGTGTGATGCCCATTGCCAATTCCGATCGCCAGCGTGAATTCGCGCACAGCATTGCCGCTTTGAGCCTCTGTACTCGATCCATCGCCGGGGTCTGTGCGCGATGCAGCGCCCCTTTGCGCGATGCAATCGAGATCGATCTCGCCCATCATCGCAACATTGCCGTCCGTCGCCGAGCCAAACTCCCAATCCATTTTGAAGTTCTGCTTCAGGTCCTGCCAGCCGTCGCTCGCGCCCACAAACCCGCAGCTCATGCGCGAGAATCCGCAACTGGCCGTCATCGCCAGCGACCACTCGTTCTTCCACGCCAGCAGCACGTTGTGCCCCGCGAGATCGAGCGCCCGCGCCGAATTCTCCGCCCCACCTCGATCCAAATGCGGCGCCAGCAGCGCATACATCTTCAGCCGCGGAATCAAATCCGCATGGCCCTCCAGGCGCACGTGCTGCAGCACCACGCCGTGGTGCGGATCGCAAATGATCTCCTTGGTGATGCTGTAACGCCCGTCGGGGTCGCTGTTGACATACCGCGCCCCCAGCGCGTCGGGGTCGATGTACTCGAAGCTCTTATTCAGGTCGCGCTTTTCCTCGTGCACAAACGTCTCGCCGTCGGTCACAAGGAAACCCATGTCGCGCACCTGCGGGCGATCGATCGTGGGAAAGTAAATCTCGTTCAGGATTCCGTGCGAACACGTAACCCAGATCCGGCTCGACGCCGCATAGGCCGTAACCACCGCGTCCTTCACGCTCGACGTCCACCGCGGCTCCAGCCCGGGCGTGCCAAAGGCCTCGCCCTGCTGCTCAAGCCACCGGTACAAGGACTGATCGCTCATATGCACTCGTCATGGATGGATTGTTGAAACTGAAAAACTCGCCGTCTTTCGCGTCGGGGAACAAAGAAGGAAGCAGAATCAGGGAAGCCGCGCGCCATCTAACAAATAAGACGCCTTTTACCTGCAGTTGGATACTAAAACATTTCCGTTACAACATCACCAAGTGAACGCTTTGCGCCAACTCACCAAAATCTTGGGTGCCCCATATCTCGCTTCTGAGATGTGGGATACCGCCACCGCCAACTTACGGGGATCAAGCTAGTAGCTAGAAGCTAGGAGCTAACTCGCCGTCCTCGCCCTCACCAGCATGTACTTCACCGCCGCATCAATCTCCGCCGGCGTCACATCCTCCACCACGCCCGCATTGCCAATCCCAATGGGCAGCACGAACCGCCGCACTCCGCCCACATTCTTTTTATCGCTTCCCGTCGCCGCCAGCACGCGCCCCGCGCTCACCTTCAACTTGGGCAGCGGCCCGTAGCGGTAAATCAACTTCTCCATCCGCTCCATCTGCGCCCCGGTAATCGTACCCCGCCGCCGAGCCAGGGCCAGCGCCGCCACCATGCCCCACGCCACCGCCTCGCCGTGCAACATGGCCTTGTAACGCGTCGCCTGTTCCATCGCGTGGCCCACGGTGTGCCCAAAATTCAAAATCATGCGCAACCCGCCTTCGCGTTCGTCGCGCCGCACCACGTCGGCCTTCATTCGGATCGACGCCGCAATCACCCGCTCGAGCGCCTTCGGCTCCCGCTTCAGAATCGCGTCCGCATGTTCCTCCATGAACCGCACCAGTGCCCGGTCGCGAATGAAGCCCGCCTTTACGCTCTCCATCAACCCCGCGCGCAATTCGCGGTCGGACAGCGTGCCCAGCACGCCGATATCGGCAAACACCGCCCGCGGCTGCAAAAAGTTTCCGACAAGATTTTTGCCCTCGGGCAGATTCACGCCCACCTTGCCGCCCACGCTCGAGTCCACCTGCGCCAAAAAAGTCGTCGGCACCTGCACATATTCGATCCCCCGCATGAACACCGCGGCCACAAAGCCGCCCACGTCGCCCACAATGCCGCCGCCAAAGGCAATCAGAAAACTTCCCCGGTCGCCACCGGCCCTCACCATCTCGCGCGTCAACCGCTCCACGCTGGCCATGGTCTTGTGTTTTTCGCCAGGCTGCAGAAACATCACCGCGAGACCTTGTCCAAAGGACTGCTCCATGCAATGGCCCCACAGCGCCCAGATCTCCGGCGACGTCAAAACAAAAACCCGCCGCGGTAGCCGTCCCACCGCCCGTTCGATCCGTGGCGCAAGCGTCTCCAGCAACCCGCTCCCCGCAAACACGTCATACTTCGCCGATGGTGTCTCAACCCGTATCGTCTGCACAAAGTAATGATAGAAGACCGGGCGCACTCGAATTCGGTGCTACACTCGATCCGCACAACCAGGAGGATCTACGCACGCCGTGAGTCAGCGGTCTGACCATGCCATCGCGGAAAACACTAATTGCACCGAGGAGCGGCCAGGATGGTACAACTTCTAAGCACATATCTAATTGCCAGGCCCCTGGATCTGAAAAGATTCGGGGTTTTCGACGGCTACCTTGGGATCGACAATCACCTGTTTATAGATCCAAAGCTTGTTGAAAGTTCAAGCGCCCCGGAATTCCAACACGCAAGGCATGAGCTGGTTTCTCATTTTTCTAAAGTCGTAAAACTACTGGCGGCATCAAAGCGACGCCAAGACATCGCTTGGCAGGTCGCATACGGACTGTTGCTCTTCCCAGAGGAACACGGTGTTTTCCTGGGCTACGCAGGAGCCGGCAATTACGGACGGGGAATCGGACCGGACGGCGCAGGACGCCTTACAGATCGCGGCAAGGCCATTGTCGATTTGGGCATTACAGACCCAGAGCTTTTTGAATTGATTCCCCTTTTTGAGGAGAAGTTCGGGCCGGACCTGTTGAGTGACATGGCAATTTCAATACTTAGGCTCAGGTTTCTCGAATTTACCCAGAGAGTTACTCGGTCCTTAGGAGCAAAAGCAGAAAAGTTCCGACTACTCCAAAGGGATTGGCACCTTCCTCCATCTCCGGAGGCAGGGCGTCCACTCATTCTTGTGCCGGACGCAATGCTTAACACCCTGCCGATTGCGATGGACCGGAGCGAAATCAACGAAGTCGCAAAGTTCAACGCCGAAGTCCGCGCACAATGGAACACTTTGGTGATCGAAGCGGGAAAGATGAAGCGAGAGCCGTCGAAGCCAGAGATTAGGCACCTCCTCCTAGACAAACCAAAGAACCTGCAAGACTTGATCAGCGTGTACAAAAGGGCTGGAGCTGCGGGCTACGACTTCACGAACGATCCAGAAGGATTGCTAAGCTGGGACTTCGCGGGCCGCGCATCGGCCCAAGAGTTCCCGCTAAAAATAAGTGTAAAGAAACCTAGGAATATCGATGAGCTGCGCGAGGTCGTTCACGCGATCATCAAGCAATTCAAAAAGAACATTGAAGATAACAAGCTCTACACATTCCTGTACAAGCCTAACGGAAGGCCATACCACGAAGTGTATTCACAACGTCTATTCTTTTCGGTCGCAGACGCATATTGTGCGGCGAATGACGTTGCCGTGAGCCGAGAACCAAATGCCGGTAACGGTCCCGTGGATTTCAAGTTGAGCGTCGGATACAAAGAACAGATCTTGGTAGATGTCAAAAAGTCGGACAACTCCCAATTGATCCATGGCTTTGAATCTCAGATCCCCGAATATGAAAGGAGCGAGGCTACATTTGAGTCTATTTACCTCATTATCCGTGTGAGCGAAAGAGAAAATGCATTCAAAAGCCTCTCCGAACTGAGAAAAAAGAAACTTGATATGGGACTTAAAGTGCCAGAAATCTTCTATATCGACGGCAGGCCAAAAAAATCAGCTTCCAAGATCTAAGGGCCGCTGCCTCGCCAAGAGCGTTCGAAGCAACAACGAATTACCCCGCCGCCCGCACTTCCTCCAGCACAATCCGCCGCATCGACTACTCAAGCTATGGAGCCTTTCCCTCCAAATGCTGCCGCCGCGCTTCGTTGATCAGCGTTTAAATTCCCGCGCCCATTTTCCCAACCCAAATTTGCCTGTCAAGCCCTCGAGGTGCCGAAGACCACCTCATCCCCCTCATTCCACTGCAAATAAATCCTTCCCGAAAAGCGCGGATAATTTCGCTGCTTTGCCTACACTTATCTCAGATACGGGAATCACGGCGCGGAACATGCTTATGGCCCGGAGAGAACTGCCCACGGACCTTCTGCTGTTCGAACCTGCTCCTTGAAACCGCCTCTAACCCCTTTGTTGTCCAATTTCTGCGAGCAACTATATGCCTTTTCAGATATTTACGCGGCAATACCTCGCGCAAACCAATGAAAACAGGATATTTGCTTAAAGAAATAGTGGGGGGAGAGGGGGGTGCCCGGCTATTCAGGGTACCCGTAAGTAAACAGTTGGCATCACCGGCTCGTCGGCCCACGTGGTCGATTCCACCCGCCAGCCAGCCAATTTCCTGGCCCACTGACTCGCTGACTTGCTCCCTTGCTCCCTTGCTCCCTTGCCTCTCAGTGCTAGCCTCAAGGGTTATGGCAAAGGGCCCTCAGGTAGATTTTCTTGTCATGGGAGCGGGCGTCGCCGGTCTTCGTGCCGCTATCGAGCTAGCGCAATACGGTGAAGTTCTCGAAGACACCGTGAATGCCGGCGACGGCCTTGTCTACCGCCCCGCCGCCGAAGCGCTGGTATCAGAAGGTCCGCAGCGCGTAGCCGAGCTCATCGAGTGGGGCGCAAATTTTGACCGCGCCGCTGGCCCTGACGGACTCCGCTTGGACGGCCAGTACCTACGCACGCGCGAAGGCGCGCATTCCCTGGCCCGCATTCTGCATGCCAGCGGCGACGCCACCGGCGCGGAAATCAGCCGCGCCCTCGTCGCCTTTGCCCGCGCGCAAAAAAATATACGTTTCGCCGAGTGGACGCGCGTAGCGGGACTTGTTGTCGCCGACGGTCGCGTTGTAGGCGTCGACCTTGCCGCCGCCGACCCCCCAAACACGCAATCAAGCGCTGCCGGCCGCAAAATTCAGCGCATCGCCGCGCGTTCCATCCTCATCGCCTCCGGTGGCGCGGGCCAGGTCTACTCTGACACCACCAATCCCGCCGTAGCCACCGGCGATGGCATCGCGCTCGCCGCACTTGCGGGCGCAGAACTCGCCGACATGGAGTTTTATCAATTCCATCCCACGGCGCTCGCAATTGAAGGCGCGCCGCGCTTTCTCGTCTCCGAAGCGCTGCGCGGTGAAGGCGCGTACCTGCGCAACGATCGCGGCGAGCGCTTTATGGAGCGCTACCATCCGCAGCTTGAACTAGCTCCGCGCGACGTGGTGGCCCGCGCCATCGCCCGCGAAGGCCTAGGCGATATTCAAGGCAGCGCCGGACAAAACAGCACGCCTGCGGCGTTGCGTCCCGTCTATCTCGACATGCGCCACGTTTCCAAAATCGACCGCAACATCGACCTCCGTGCACGCTTCCCCGGCATCAGCGCATTCCTCGCGCGCTACGGCCTCGACCTCCGCCACGACCTGATCCCCGTGCGTCCCGCCGCGCACTACCTCATGGGCGGCATCCGCACCGATCTCGGCGGCCGCACCAACATCGCCGGGCTCTACGCGGCCGGCGAAGCCGCGTGTACCGGCGTGCACGGCGCCAATCGCCTCGCCTCGAATTCTCTTCTCGAAGGTCTAGTCTTCGGCGCGCGCGCCGCGCACTCCATGCTTGCCGATGTGCTTCCGCTCGCGCCGGTTCCCGCCGCATCTGATCCGGGCCCAACTCCGCAGCCCCTTTCGCTGGAAGAAAGCCAGCGCGTCGAAACTCTCATCACCGCGCTGCAAGCCTCCATGTGGACCAACGCAGGCTTGTTGCGCGAAGCGTCCTCACTGCGCCAGGGATTAGCCGCGCAAGCCGAAATCGACTCTGCCCTCAATGAACTCGCCGCCAGCAGCCGCACCAGCCGCCGCACCAGCCGCCGCCTCGCGGAAGCACAAGCCCTGAGCCGCGTAGCCCACGCCATCCTCGTCTCAGCGCTCGCCCGTACCGAAAGCCGCGGCGCGCACTTCCGCTCCGACCGTCCCCACCACGACGACGCAAACTTCCGCAAGCACTCCATCCTCGGCAACGACAGCAAAGTCCGCTTCGAAGCGTGGTGAGGTACGTCACCGGCGTACCCTCGCTCCCGTTTCACTGCGCAAAATAAGAGCGCTCGCTCGCGAAGGTCCGTCTATCCTCGTAGTGAAATCAAATTCCGGCCAATGATGCTTCAAGAAAGGCTGCTATGCGAATCTCATCGTTCGTAGTAAGTCTCAGTCTCCTCACGGTTCTTACCCTTCCGGCGCTTGCACAAGCTCAGGCGCCAGTCGAGCCTGGCGCCGCAGGGTTTCCTGCCTTCATCCTCGAGGGATTGCATCAGCTCGCGCTGCAGAACCCAGACGGCGCCGAGAGAGCCTGGGCGACTGGAACTTCCGCTGAGCCGGACGCCAGGGCGCTGCGTTCCTTACTGGCCGACAGCGGCGCCTATCAGAACTTCGATGTCGTGAAGGTGCAGGACCTCACACCCCATCTGCGCGTCATCTACCTAGCCCTGAACTTTGAGAGGCAACCTAGTATCGTCAAGTTTCTTCTCTACAGAACCGCGAACGGCTGGATCCTGATCGACCACAGGTTCAACATCGACGAGCGGATCTTCGAGTCCATCGCCCAACCTGCGGGCCAGTAAGCTCCAAGCCTCACCTTTCACCCGCCACGCCAAGGTCCGCTTCGAAGCGTGGCGACGGCCTCGCTAACTCGCTGACTTGCTAACCCGCTGACTCGCCGCACTCGCCACAGCGCACACCGCGAGAATCACGCCAATCACCGCCAGCGAAATCGTCGCCGGCACCTCAATCCATCGTTCCGCCAGCATCTTCAGCGCCGCAAACGCCAGAATCGCGGCCAGCCCGTAGTGCAGATTGCGAAAGCGCTCGAGCATCCCCGCCAGTGCGAAGTAAACCGAGCGCAGCCCCAGGATCGCCGCCACATTCGACGTGTATGCGACGAACGGATTGTGCGTCACCGAGAGAACCGCCGGTACGGAGTCGGTGGCGAACAGCAGATCGGTCACCTCAACAGCCAGAATCACAGGCAGCAGCGAGCCCTTCGCGGGTTGCAGGCGCACAATCCACTGCGGTATCGCCGCGTGCGCCGAGCCGCCGCGCACCAGCCGCCAAGCTACATAGAGCAGAAACAGTCCGAAGACCCACGTCACCCACTCAAACCGCTCCAGCAACTTGATGCCCGCCGCGATAAACGCCGCCCGCAATACAAATGCGCCCCAGATTCCCCACATCAACGCCTTGTGCTGCCGCTGCGGGCCGATCTGGAACCCCCGAAACAGCACCAGGAACACAAAAAGGTTGTCAATGCTCAGCGACGCCTCGATCGTGTACCCGGCCGCAAACTCCAGCGCCGGCTGCCGCCCTTGCGCCACGGCGATCCACCAGGCAAACCCCACCGCGGCCAGTACTACGCCCGCTGTTCCCACCCACACAAACACCTGCGCGTACCGCGATGTGCGCCGGTGGCCGGGCAGAAACGAGTCCGCCAGCAGCACCGCCGCCACCACCACGTGAAATCCCACCCACCAGGCCCAGGAAACACCCGCAATCATAGCTGGATGCTATCGCAGCCCTTCAAGTTCTCGCTGTCTTTTCATCTGAAGCCTTGAGACGCTTCGGCCCTTTCGAGCATCTTTTCAGTAGAGGCTTCCCATTGGGTGAATTCACCAAACCGCCCGAGTACAAGCAAGAGCCGGCCC
>JBEKEP010000053.1:0-24238 GCA_050013775.1 Occallatibacter sp.
AGGTAGCCGGCGAACTTGATCTCAGTTTCGACGGAACGTGCCTCGTTGCGCGCCTCGCTCCGCTGAATACCACTCGCGCTTTCACGCGCGGTAACGAACTCAGCCAGCAGCGGATCGCGAGCGAGGTCGTCGCGGAGGGCGGCGAGGAGCGGCTCGATCGAGACTTCAGGCCGCTTGAGGAGCTGCGCCCAGGTTTGGCCGGAGGTGGCAGTCAGTCCGCCGAGACCTGCGGCCTGCAGCTTTTCGGAGTTGACTTTGCCGCTTGTCAAAAAGCGATCGAGCGCTGCCATGCGGGCCTGCTTCTGCTCGTACTCGGCCCAGGCCTCGTCGCTGATGAGGCCGAGACGGCGTCCGTGCGGGGTGAGCCGGCGATCGGCGTTGTCGATGCGCAGGTGCAGGCGGAACTCGGCGCGCGACGTGAACATCCTATACGGCTCGTTCGTCCCCTTCGAAATCAGATCGTCAATCAGGATGCCCGTGTAGCCTTCGGTCCGGTCCATGGTGAAGGGCGCCTGGCCCTTGAGCCAGAGCGCGGCGTTGATGCCGGCCATGATGCCCTGGCATGCGGCCTCTTCGTAGCCACTCGTTCCATTGATCTGCCCGGCAAGATAAAGCCCCGTGAAGGCCTTCACGCGCAGGGAACGGTCGAGCTCGGTGGGATCGACGGAGTCGTATTCGATAGCGTAGCCGGGGCGCAGCATCTCGGCCTGGTCGAGGCCGGGGATGGAGTGGACGATCTCCCACTGCACTTCCATGGGCAGCGAAGTGGACATGCCATTGACGTAGACCTCATGGGTGTTGAGGCCCTCGGGTTCGAGGAAAAACTGGTGTTGGGTCTTGTCGGGAAACTTGACGACTTTGTCTTCGATGGATGGGCAGTAGCGCGGGCCGATCCCCTCGATCCGCCCCGAATACATTGCCGACCGGTGCACGTTCTCGCGAATGAGGCGCAGCGTCTCCGGCGTGGTGAAAGCAATGTGACAGCTGATCTGCGGCTGCACAATTTTCTTTGTCCGAAAGCTGAAGGGCGTGGGATCGACGTCGCCGGGCTGTTCTTCGAAGACATCCCAACGGACCGTGCGACCGTCGAGGCGTGGTGGCGTTCCGGTCTTGAGCCGGCAAGTCCGAAGGCCAAGAGCCCGGAGGGCCTCGCCGAGCAGGACGCTGGCGGGCTCGCCCGAACGGCCGGCGGGATAGCGCTCTTCGCCGCAGTGAATGAGGCCGTTGAGGAAGGTTCCGGTGGTGATGATGGTGGCTCCAGCCATGAGACGGCGGCCGTCGCGCAGCTTGAGACCAAGGACGCGTCCGCTTCGCCGCGCCGGTCGTGGCATCTCCGTCAGCTCGTCAGATCCCGCTCCCTCGCCTCGCTGGTCAATGCCTTCGAAGATCAGGTCGACGACTTCCGCCTGGCGGATGTGCACGCCGGGTTGGGCTTCGAGAACCTCGCGCATCTTCACGCGGTAGAGCTGCTTGTCGCACTGGGCGCGCGGGCTCCAAACGGCGGGGCCGCGTGAGGCGTTGAGAAGGCGGAACTGGATGCCGACGGCATCGGCCACTTCGCCCATGATGCCGCCAAGGGCATCGACTTCACGAACGAGATGGCCCTTGGCCACGCCGCCGACGGCCGGATTGCAGCTCATCTGGGCAATGAGGTCAAGATTCATGGTGATGAGGGCGGTTTTCAGCCCCATGCGCGCGGCGGCCATGGCGGCCTCGCAGCCGGCGTGTCCCGCCCCCACCACGGCAACGTCGTATTGTTCCGAAAAAGCCATCTGCTTCTATTCTACGGACTCGCTGGATGAGAGGCGCGTCTTTGGGAGGGTTTTGCGCGTCACATTACCACGGGGAGCCTAGGGTTTGCTGTCGGACTCACAATGTTCTTGACACGTGCAGGTGCCTCCGATGGAATAGACCTACTTCCCCGTGGTTAGTCTCCAATGGGAAGCGTCTGCTGGCAATCGCAGAAAAATGAGCTCCGAACGGAAAGAGGATGATTATGCAAAAGCTGTACACGCGGATGGCAGTGGTTGTGGCAGTGTTGGCGGGCTCGGTGGCGGCGGGCGCACAGCAGATGCAGCCGTACACGTCGACCGGCGGACGTTTCACGGTAAATTTCCCGCAGGCCGAGGTCAAGTCAAGTTCCCAGTCGATCGACCTTAAAGGCGGTGGGACCACGACGCTGTACCAGTTCTGGGTAGAGCTGGCGAACGGCAACGTCAGCTACATGGTGATGTACAACGACTACTCGGCGGATTATGCCAACGGTGATCCGCAAACGGTGCTGGCGACGACGCGGGACGGCGCGGTGGGCGGGAAGACACTGCTATCGGACACGGTAATCAGCCTGAATGGCGTGCCGGGGCGGGAGTTTACTGCCAAAGACGACACCTGGAATTACACGGTGCGGCAGTACCTCAGCGGGAAGCGGCTCTACCAAATGATTGTGGTGTCGAATAACGCCAATCCTGCCACGCAGATCTCGGACTTCATGACTTCGTTCAAGATCTTCTGAGCGGGTTCAATAGATCACCTGATAGGCGCTGCCTTCGAGCGTAGCCTGCGGATTTTCGTTGGAGTGAAGTCGTACGTGCAGGGGAATGCCGGGCGTGAGGTCGTTTATGTCGATTTCGGCAACGGCCCAGGAAGGCTGTGCGTTCAGCGCACTGTTGACCTCGCTTTCAATGCCGCCAGGACGCAGGGGAATCGGCCGGCCAGCCTGAGTGATTTCAAGCGTGATTCGATTTTTGGAGCCGGCGGTCGCACTGTCGGCAGTGCCGGGCTGCGTTCCGCCCTTCGGCTCGCGCTCGATCACAACGATGCGCAGCACGCCTTGGATCGGCGGATCGAAGCGGGCTTCAATGACGCCGGGAGCGGTGAGATGAAAATCGGCGTCGACCGGCTCAATGGAAATGGGAATGACGACATCCTGCTGAACACCGAAGCTGAATTCCGGCGCGGCATATGCGCCGAAGCCCGCTGCGGCCACTTGGCCGGGACCGAGAGTGATCACGTTGCCGGTGAGCTGAGGAGAAAATCCGGCATCGCGGAACAGCACGCGTCCGGGCCCTGGCGCCTGGTCACGCCCCAGTGCAGGTAATGGCAGCGTGGCAACCGCCTGGCTCGGATTGACGACAACATAGACCGAGCCGCGAGGGGTTGTGCCGGCAAAGCCATAGGGCAGGCCGGCCATGTTGGAACCCTTGGGGGGAGGGCCACCGAAGCTGTGCAACTGCCCATGTGCTTGCATGAGGAAGAACAGCTTCTGTACGCGCGCCATCCAGTGGACATCGGAGGTTGGAATGGAATCAAAGCTGCCACTGAGCGCGTTGACCCAGCCACCGCGCGCCATGGAGAGCAGGAACGCGCCTTTCCACCCACGAGGAAGGCTGGCCGTATCGAGGCCAGCCGCACCAGCAGGCGCGGCGATAAAGCCGCAAGAGAAGATGTGCGCCAGGGAGATTCCGAATTGCTCATCATGACGAATTTGACTGTCGGTTTCGATGTCGATGGCGCGCTGAAGGCTGGATTGCGGCGTCGTTGAGGCGCGCGGCGTCCCGGTTGAAAGCAACTGGAAGGCTCCGAGGCGACTCGGTTCGTTGCGCGAGTTCGGGTTGCTCACCGAGGACTTGCCGCCAGAGGGCAAATTCGCGAACGCATCAGGATCGGCAGCAGGGCTCTGGATGACGAACAGCACCGCGCCGCGGTTTCTCGCGCGAAACGCGGTGAGCGCGACGCGGAGAACTTCTCGATTGTGGGCAACGATGTTATTTTGTGTGAGCCCGGCCGGGGTTTCAGGCGTCGCGGTCGTGAGGTCGAGATCTTCGAACGCAAAAAGGCGAATGCCGCGATCGTACCAGGACTGCAACGCGGGGATGAAATCATGCAGAATTTCCGCCTCGAAGACGACGGGCGCGCGGGCATCCGGACGGAGCGCGATGTTGGAGAAGCGCAGGCCGGGGCGAATGCCGGTGGCGTGGCATCGGGCGATCCAGGAATCGGCACCATCAGGCCATGTGGCGGAGCGGCCGAACGGATGAAGGCCATCGAGCGCAACGGCGTACGCGTCGAGCAAGTCGTAGTCGACGCGCAGGCCGGATTCCTTCAGACGGGCAAGCTGATTGATGTCACGCAAGGCAAGAGCTTCGCTGAGTGGGGACCTAGCAGGGAGTGCGCTGGAATCAGGTCCGTCGATATAGACCGCGATAGGAGCCGAAAGTTCCGGCGCGTTGCGCTGCGCGTGGGCCGCGAGTGGGGCGACGGCACATGCGGCGAGCAAGGCCCAAAAAGACAGGCACGAACCTTGGCGGCGCTGGGTCACTCTAACTCCTCGGTAGCGATGGAGAAGCTGCGGCGATTCTCACTCCAAGCGGCAAGCGGCCGCTTGGGCGCCGCGCCTTGCCGTGCAGATCATTCGAGGTAATTGTACGGAATGCGCGATGGCTGCGCGTTCGTTGATCCTGCCGCGACCACGCCTTGAAAAACGACCGTGACTGCATGCACCTTATGCCGCCTGCAGATCGAGAATGATAGATGCACCGCTGGGTTCGAGGTTTTTGGCCTGGGCCCGGCCGTTCTGATCGCGCAGAATGGACGCGCAAAGACTGAGCCCGAGCCCGGCGGTTTCCTCTCCGGGTTCGGAGGGACCGAAGGGATCAAAAGCGCGTTCAGGCTGCAAAAAACCCGGGCCTGAGTGGCTGATTGAGATCTGCACGCGCTTGCCCTCCTTAACTGCGTCAAGGCGAATGGTTTTGGGCTCTCCCTGGGACGCGTAACCGGGGTCCCGCTCCACGGCGTCCATGGCAAAATGCAAACAATGCAGAATCGCCTGTCGCAATTGCTGAGCGCCGCAGAGAATCCGAGGAAGTCCGGGCGCGACGTTGACCTGAAATTCAATGGAGCGCTGAAGAAACTCGGAACGATAGAGCTGCTCCATATCTGCCAGCAACTCCGGGACAGAAACTGCGGTGGACAGATCGCCACGCGTGTGCGAAACCCGCGCCAGGCTTTCAAGGGTCGAACGAACACGCCGCGATTCCGTCATAATCGACGCCACAGCTTTGCGATCCTGGGAGTCGAGCGATGTCGATTCCTGAAGGAGCGAGGCGTAGCCCAGGATGACAGTGAGAGGATTGTTCAACTGCTGGGTCACGTTGCCGGCTAATTGGCCGATGCCGGCGTACTTCTCGGAATCGATGAGCTTCTCGAAGAGCATGGTCTGACTGCGCGTGGCCTGTGCGCGCGCAGCCAGTAACTCGATGGGGAGAAGGTCGTCGGCACGCGGAGCCTCAGACGCCGCTGCGAAGTGCCGGCCGCCGGCAGCGCGCATTCCATGGAGCAAGAGGACGCCTTCGATGCCCGTGCGGCCAATCATGGGCACAGCAAGAACCGATGTAAAGTGCAGCCGCTCGAGATCGTCGCCGGGAACGAGCCAGGTGGAGAGATTGAGTTGCAGCGTTCGGCTGCGTTCGGCTGCAGGTGGCGCGGAACCGGGCTCAAGAAATCCGGCCAACGGAATCCGTTCAGAGAGGGTGTCCAGAGCTTTGATGATCGCAGGATCAAGTCCGGCGGATCCGGCCAGCCGGAAACGGCCTCCGGTCTCAAACAGCAGCGCTGCCTGAGAAAACCGGCTATTAGCCACAACGGTTGCGCAAATATCATCGCCCTGACGGTCAAAATCCTCAACTCTGCGGCGGGTCAGGATGAGATCGGAGTAGGCTTCGAGTTGGAGCCGCGCCTGACGTTCGCGGTCTTCTGCAAGCTTATTGCTGGTGAGTTCGTCTTCGAGCGTGAGCAGGATCATGCCCATCGCAGCCACAACTTTCGCCATGGTGATGACCCGAATCAGATCGAGAGCGAGAAATTGATGCTGTCGGACCCAAGGGAGAGTCTGGAAGAAGTAGAGCGACCAGGCCACAAAGCCTCCCACACTCAGAACCACGCCGGGAGAAAAGCGCCGGAAGACGAAGATCAGCAGAATCGCCGCCATGAGCAGGTTGGCGCACTCAATGAAGTAGAGGCCCTGCTCCGCCCCTCGAAGAAAACATATACAAACCGCGACACAGCCCAGGATGCCGCTGAACGAAACTCCTATCCATACCGGAACGGAGCCTTTTGTGGTTCCCCAGAAGACTCCCACGCTGAAGCACAAGGCCGCCAGAAGCGGAAAAAGAAGGAACACCGGCCCGTGAGGAGTGACTCCACCGAAGACGCCGTAGAGGAGGACGGAATAGGTCACAATGAGAAGAATGTAGGGGATAACGAAGAGGACGTGGAATCGGCCGATGCGAAAGTGCAGCGGGGACAGGGAGCCGAGAAACACGGCCACACTGATCTGAATGCATGTTTGCCCGGCGACCTGCAGCCAAGGATGAGTTCCCGCGAAGAAACCGGCCCCTCCGTTGGGGTAGATAAGAACCATGAATAGAAGGGCAAAGACGAAGCCGAGGAACCAGAGCAGGGTGCGTGTGTTGCGCGAACGAAGATAGAGATAGCCGAAAGCGGGAAGCAGAAGCGCCGTCAGGATCAACGCCGGAGCATGATAATAATCGGACATGAACGCTGGGGATCTCCTAGCCAGTCGGCAACAATTGTGGAGTTCTTGCAGCTTGCGTACATGGTCCGGTGCCCTCGTATTTCAAGAATCGCGGCTTGCGGAGTGGTACATGAGGGCCTGTGAACGACACAAACCTCTCCGAGCCCAGATTGAGGCCTTCCCTGAAGGGGTGTACATGCGTCTAAAGTTGCAGGACCGGCGAGACAACTCGCCGGATACGGAAGTGCCCGAGAATCGCATAAGGAGATCAACCAAAGTGCGACTGCATTCATGGATTGCGGCTGTTGCCGTCGCCGCATGTGCTTTTGTCGGGGTTCCCGGGAGTACATCCTCGTCGCCGGGGTTGTTAGCGGCTGCGGCGCAGGATAAGGACAGCTTTACAGCCATGCCGCTCGATTCCGGATTCGGGCGCATGGACCTCTCCGACCCTGCGATTCCCCCTGAGCAGATCATCCAGCGCATGGCCGCCAAAGAATCCGAATTCCAGGATGCGCTCGATCATTACACTTATCGCCGCACCGCGCGCGTGCAGGTGCTGGACGAAGACAACAAAACTCTCGGCGAGTATTACGAGGTGGACGATGTGATTTTCGACTCCTCCGGTAAGCGCACTGAGAGAGTGGTGTATGCGCCCGCGAGCACCTTGGATCAGGCCGGGATCTTGATGACACCTTCCGATCTCCAGGACATCCAACACGGCTATCCGTTCGTGCTGACCAAGGAAGAATTTCCCGCATACGACATCAAATATGTGGGCCGGCAGAAGGTGGACGAGATTGATTGCTACGTCTTCGATGTGAGCCCCAAAACCATTGAGAAGAACAAGCGCTACCTGGACGGGCGAATCTGGGTAGACGCAACTGACCTTCAGATCGTGGTAACCAACGGCCGCATCGTGCCTGACGACACGCGCAAGAATCACGAGGACCTGCATCCGCCATTCATGACCTGGCGGCAACAGATCGACGGGCACTATTGGTTTCCCATTTACACCAAGGGCGAGGGTTTCCTCCACTTCAGCGGCGGCTACGGCTACATGGCGCAGGACATACATATCCGCGACACCATCAAATACTCCGACTACAAGCGCTTCGGCTCGACTTCCAAGGTGTTTTACGGCGATCAGCAGATTACGAATTCCGGACCGCCGCAAGATCAGCAGCCGCAGACACCCGCATCGCCACCAAAGTGAAACATGGTCGTGGGGACTGGCAGCTCGGCGAGTCAGCGCGGAAGCGGGGTTTCCGATTCCGGCTTGGGTCCGCCTGCGCCCATAAGAGCCAGCGAGCGCTGCGCAAAGGGTGAGTAGACGAGCAACGTGGTGCAGGCGAGCGCCAGCCCGAAGTTAATGTGGTGCAGAAGCAGGAAGGGCGCGAGCGACCAGAGCTCATCGAAGAGGAGCAGAAACGGCCAGATTTTCAGGAACTTCTCGCGGAATCCCGGCGCATGAAAGAGCGCGGCGCAGAGTACGAAAGCACGCACGGGGATGAGGATGGCGGCGGTGACGATGAGAATGCGGTACGCCATGGCCGCATTCGGCAGCGGTGAAAAAAGATCCTCAATCTCCGCCAGATTGGCCAGCGCACCCACATAAAATCCCAGATACATCAGTTGAAAAAGAATGAAGAGGGTCTGCGCGACTCGATAGGGTACCTTGGGCAGATCCTCGGGCGTGGCGAGAATCTGTACACGCGACCGAGACGAGGACGAGCCGGAGGATAGCTGGTCTTCTTCTGGCGAGCGCACCGGAGATCCGGTATCAGGGGATGATTTGCTTTCACCGAATACCGTGCGTTCGACCGGTGCGATGAATCGATAACCGCGGCGCGCGAGGGTTTCAAGGAAGCGGGGACTGGCTGCGGTATCGCCGAGGGCTTCGCGGATGCGGTTAATCGCAGAGTTGACGCCGTGCTCGTAGTCGACAAAGGTTCCGTCGGGCCACAGTTCGCGGGAGATTTCTTCACGCGTGAGCAGTTGGCCGGGCCGGTCGAGGAGCATGAGGAGCACCTGGAAGGGCTGGGTATTCAGCTTAACGCGCAGGCCCTGGCGGCGAAGCTCTCCCGTGGCGGCGTTCACCTCAAAGATTCCGAAGCGATAGCGCTGTGCAGATTGCGGGCCGGTGCTGTCTTCCGTCATGGCTTTGGATCAGTGTAGCCGATGGAGAGTTGCACTGGAGGCTTCGCTGCGCGATGGAGAACTTTTCCCAAGCCCTTCCGATCTAGGCACTTGCACGGTGAGAAACGATCGCTCCATAGATGAGACAACTTGCATTGCGCCGCAGCGTCAGAGCGATTAAGGTGCGAATCATGAATGAACGCAAGCAAATCCGTTTCGGAAGATGGGCGGCGGCTGGACTGCTTTTCCTGCTAGCCGCGCCTGCGTGGCTCGCGGCCCAACCCACGCCCGAGGCGAATGCCGCCTTCAATTCTTATATAGGCCGCGTCGAGGCGCGATTGGACGCACAGCATAGGGCGGCCGGGGACTTTCTGGCTCCCGTGGATTTTGCGCAGCTGCGCCGGGGCGAGATGATCATCGCGCAATTGACGACCGGCGCGGGGACGGAATTGCCTGGCGCGCTATTGCACGATTGGTGCGGCACGGCGTTTATTGCCGGCGGCAAAGCGGCGGACTTCGAGCGGGTGATGAAGAATTTTGATGCCTACCCCAAGGTCTATTCACCGCAAGTGCTGACGGCAAGAGTGCTCGAACATGATGGCGATCATTTTCAAGCGACGATGCGAGTGCAGCAGAAACACGTGCTGACGGTAGTGATGGATACGCCATACGACATTACTTTTGGGCGTCTGGATGCACAGCACGGATACAGCATTTCGCGCAGCACGCAGATTGCGGAGATCGACGCGCCAGGAACAACACACGAGCGCGTGTTGAGGCCGGGCGAGGAGCACGGTTTCTTGTGGCGGCTGGATACCTACTGGAGCTACGAGGAGCGGGACGGCGGACTGTACATCCAGATCGAGTCGGTTTCGCTGTCGCGTTCGATCCCGATTGGGTTGGGATGGGCCATCGGGCCGTTCATTGAGAGCGTGCCGCGGGACTCGCTGGAGTTTACGCTGCGCGCGACGAGCAACGCGTTGCGGAGATAGCGAGATTTAATACAGCACAAATCGATGCGGAAGGGATTCACCATGAGAACCAAATTGGTGCGGGAGATCTTTGTTGCCTTTTTCCTGCCGGCAATTGCAGTCGCACAGACGCAAACATCGCCTGCGACAAACCCGGCGCCCAAATCTGCGGGTATCGGAGCGTACGAGTGGAATTATCGCGCCGGACTGACATGCGGCGCGGGTGCAAGCGAATCTTCGGCGCCTGTGAAACCGACCGTGCAATGCGGCGGCGTCTTTTCGATCCTGCCTTTTCTTGACCTCGAAGCCGGCGTCATGGGTCCGCAGGCAAATCGGAGCTCTGTCTCCAGCTATCTAAGCACGGATCTTGTGCTGCCCCTTAGTCACCAAACAAAACGCGGTTTGCCGCTTTTCGTCAGTGGCTATACGCGCATGTTCGAAACCGGCAATGCGCTCGATTACGGTCTCGCGCTCTCGCGAACTATCGATTCCAAGCATTCGATCCAATTTGAAGTGCGCGATTACTGGGCGAATGCGAATCCCAATCAACACAACATCGTTTTTCGCGTGGTCTGGCTGATTGGCGTACCGGACTAGCAAGAAACTGGCGCATGGCGCGAATGCAAAAGCTTGGAGAGGAGAAAAACATGAGTACACAAGTAGCACTAACCGGCCATAAACCGGCGTTCCGAAACGCGCAGCGGGTGAACCAGGCGTTGACGGCGCGCATGGAGAAGCGGGCGCTGACATGGATGGCGGAACGGGCTCCGAAGTGGGTGAGCTCGGACCAGCTGACGCTGTTGGGGCTTAGCGCGCAAATCGGAGCGGGCATTTCCTATGCATTGGTCCGCTGGGACCGGCGGGCGTTGCTCGTCGCGATCGTGTGCCTGGCGCTGAACTGGCTAGGCGACAGTCTGGACGGAACTCTGGCGCGCGTGCGCCGGCAGGAGCGGCCGCGTTACGGCTTCTACGTGGATCATGTCGTCGACATTCTTGGCTCCGTGGCTCTGATGTGCGGGCTCGGCGCGTCGGGTCTGTTGCATTGGCCGACGGCGATGGCGATGCTGATCGCGTTTCTTGTGCTTTCGAGCGAAAGCTACCTTGCCACGTACACGTTGTCGTGCTTCCAGCTTTCGCAGGGAATCTTTGGCCCTACGGAAATTCGCATTCTGCTCGCACTTGGTAACCTGGCCGCGCTGCGCAACCCTTACTCGACATTGTTCGGGCACAAAGTGCTGCTATTCGACATGGGAGGAACGATTGCGGCCGTGGCCATGTCGGCAATGGCGATCGGCGTCGCGGTGCGACATACTGCGCAACTCTACCGGCAGGAACCTCTGAAATCGGAGCCAATCAAATGAACGTGCCAATGAATACGATTGTCCGCTGGGGCAAATTCAACCTGGTGGGAATGGTGGGCATGGCCGTGCAGCTTGGCGCGCTGGCGCTCATCAACCGCCTTGTGCCCGGACATTACATGGTGGCCACGGCCGCGGCGATCGAGATCACACTGCTGCACAACTTTGTTTGGCACCTACATTACACGTGGCGCGATCGCCGTTGCCGCAGCGCGCTCAGGACCCAACTGATCCGGTTTCATCTGTCGAACGGGATGGTTTCCTTGGTGGGAAACCTGGCGCTGATGCCGGTGCTGGTGGAGGAAATGCGGATTCCCGTGGTGGCGGCAAATGCCATCGCGATTCTGTGCTGCTCGATCGTGAACTTCTTCCTGGGACACAATTGGGCGTTCGCGCCGCCGGTTAACGCGACTGCTTCTCCGACGCCACACGAATGACCGCCGTGAAGGCGGCCTTGGGCTGGCCGTTGCGATCGAAAAGCAGCGGGTAGTTCTTACGGCCCTGCATCGGCCAATTGTTGAGCCAGGAATCGCCGTCGGTGACATTCCAGAAGGTCACGCGCGTGACCGTGCCGCGGTGTTTCAGGAAAACGCGAAAGAGCTCAGCATAACGCGCGGCAAGTTGCTGCTGCACGGAGTCGGGCAGGCCGCCGGCGTAAGGATTCAGTGCCTTGTTTTGCTCGATGCGCAGCGAGACGTCAGCAGTCGGTTGATTGCCGGCGCTGGGGAGCACGTTGATGTCGAGTTCGGAGATTGCGACCTTGAGGCCCATCGCTTCGAATGCTGAAATCGTGGCGTCTTCCTGATCCGCCGTGGGCCAGGCCAGGTTGTCGTGATTCTGCAGGCCGATGGAAGTGATCGGGATCCCGTCAGCCTGCAACTTCTTTACGAGAGCAATGGCGCCGTTGCGCTTCGGCTCATTTTCAAGGTTGTAGTCGTTATATGTGAGTTTCGCCTGTGGGTCGGCCTCGTGGGCGAATTGGAAGGCTTTCTCGATGTAGTCGTCGCCGATGATCTTGTACCAAGGCGATTGCCGCATCGTCCCATCTTCGTTGAGCGCTTCGTTGACGACATCCCAGCTTTGAATTTTCCCTTTATAGCGGCCGACGACGGTATGAATGTGGTCGCGCATGCGCGCGAGAAGAGCATCGCGGGTGAGGAGATTGCCAGCAGCGTCGTGAAAAACCCACGCGGGCACCTGGTTATGCCAGACCAGGTTGTGCCCCACGATGAACATGTGGTGCTTGCGGCCGAAGGCGACGTATTGGTCGGGAAGCGTGAAGTCATACTTGTCCAGTTGGGGATGGACGAGCGCCCATTTCAATACATTTTCGGGTGAGATGGAATTGAATTGCGACACGACGATCGCATCGCCGCGGGCATCCTGACCGCTGATTTGCGCCGCATTAATGGCCGCGCCGATGACAAAGTCGCCTTTATACGCAGCTTTGAGCGAGGTGGGAGCGTGGGCAGCGGCTGCCGCGCTGGCAAGGATCAGGCCAAGAAAGATTGCCGGTCGAGCATTTGTCCAATTTGAGCCGCGTGGGAATCTGTCGAACATGACTTCTCCTTGCCGGAAGCGGCGCCGGAGCGCTCAAGAGTCTATGAGTTCGCCTGCGGCGCGAAACCTTTGCGCCGCTCGGTGAGTTCGTTGGCGATTTTCTGATTCAGTTCGCGCGAAATAGGATAAAAGAACATGCAGACCGCCGCCGCCAGGAAGGCGAGCCCCGCATAAACGCTGGCTGTGAGCAGGATGCCCGACTGCGCATGTGCCGACTGCACGTCAGCTTTGGAAACGAAGCCATACAAATCGAGAATCCAGCCGGCGACAGCGCCGCCCAGCGCCAGACCCGCCCAAAGAGCGAAGACCACGGCGGCCGTGACCGTGCCGCTGGCGCGCCGGCCCGTCTTCCACTCGCCGTAGTCGGCAACGTCGCCCATCATGGACCAGATCAGCGGTCCAGAGAGTCCGAACGAGAACTGACGCAACACCTCGGTCGCGATGATCGCGATGGTCGCGTGCGGAGGAATGATAAAAAGCGCCGCGCTGAAGAGGCCAGCCAGCGTCATACTGACGATAAACAGAAACCGCTTGCCCATGCGTTTGGTGACCGCGGTGGAACAGGCAACGCCAGCCAGCAGCGCAGCCAGGCCGAAGCCGTTGAACCAGGAGTACAGGTCCACGTTGCCGGGAATGAAACGGAAATAGGGCAGCATCACATTGCCACGAATGACGATGGCGGCGAAATAAAACAGAGTGGCCAGGAACAGCACAACCCATGGACGGTTCTTGAAGAGATCGGCGAGGTCCTGGCTGAGAGAGGTCTTCTGCTGCGGATCGGGCTGGATACGCTCTTTTGTGGAGAAGAATGCCACGATGAAGAAGATGACGCTGAGAGCCGACAGAAGGCCCATCGTGTACTGGTATCCGCGCGCGTCGTCGCCATGGCCGAAGAACCTGACCATGGGGATGGCGAGACTGGCAACAATAAAACCCGCGGAGTTGGCTGCGATCTGCCGGTACGTTGAAATGCTGTTGCGCTCGTCGGGATCGGAGGTCATCACGGCATTAAGCGAGGCATACGGCACGTTGTTCATGGTGTAGATGACGCGCAGAAGGATATAGGTCGTCCAGGCGTAGATGACCTTGGCTCCAGGGCTGATATTAGGCGTGGTAAAGGTGAGCACGCAGATCACGCCGAAAGGCAAAGAGGTCCACAGGAGCCATGGCCTGAACTTGCCCCACTTTGTCTGAGTGCGGTCCGCGATTACGCCCATTACAGGATTGAGGAAAGCAACGCCGAGCCCGATCACGAGTGTCATCGTTCCGGCTTGCGCAGCGGTCAACCCAAAGGTGTGGGTATAGAAATCCAGCTGCAAGGCCAGCAACGCCTGAAAAACGAAGTTGGCGGCCAGATCGCCCAGGCTGTAGCCAAACTTCTCGCGGAAGGAAAGTTTCTCGGTCATTGCCGCCCTATCTTGCACCGGCGCTGCCGGCCGCGTCTATTTCGTCACTTGAAGGATTATCTTCTTAAGGTCCGCGTCGCGGGAAGAATTGCCAACCATCAACTCAAAGTCGCCGGGCTCGACGACGTATTTCATGTTGACGTCGTAAAAGGAAAGCAATGCGGGTGTGATGTCGAAGGTGACGGTCGCGGTCTCGCCCGGTTGCAGCCGCACTTTCCGGAAGCTCTTCAACTCTTTCACGGGACGGGTGACCGAGCTGACCAGGTCGTGGATGTAGAGCTGTACCACTTCCGTTCCTTCGCGCTGTCCGGTGTTCGTGATGTCAAAGTGAAGGCGCGCGGAGCCGTCGCGGCGCATTTTCTTTTTGCTCAGTTGCGGTTTGCCGATGGAAAAGCTCGTGTAACTGAGACCGTAACCAAAGGCGTAGAGCGGCGAAACATCGTCCCACAGATAACCACGCCGCGCCGAAGGCTTGTAGTTGTAGAACGCGGGCAAATGGCCCACCGAGCGCGGAATGGTGATGGGCAGTTTGCCGCCGGGGTTGTAGCTGCCAAAGAGCACGTCGGCCACGGCGCGCCCGGTTTCCTGACCGAGATACCAGCATTCATAAATGACCGGCACGTTTTCATTCAAATAATTAATCGACAGCGGGCGGCCGTTGAAGAGAAATGCGACGACCGGCTTGCCAAGGGCAACCATGGCCTTGACGAGTTCTTCCTGAAGGCCAATGAGGTCAAGGCTGGTGCGGTCGCCCATGTGCTTGAGCGACCAGGCCTCGCGCGAGGTTTGCTCGTTGCCGCCGATGGCCAGCACGATCACGTCGGCCTGCTTCGCAACTTCAACCGCCTCGGCAATCTGCTTGCGGTCTTCTTCAGGATCGCTCGCGATCACTTCATCCTGATTCCAGTTTCCGCCAACGGTGATTTTGCAGCCCTCGCTATAGAGGACTTTGATTTTCTTTCCGGCTTTCTCGCGGATGCCGTCGAGAACCGTGACATTGTGCCTGGGCACGCCGCTGTAACCGCCAAGAAGGCCACGGTCCGCGTTGGGGCCGATGACGGCAATGGATTTGATTTTGCCGAGATCCAGTGGCGCGATTTGGTTTTCGTTCTTGAGCAGCGTGATGGCTTCATGCGCGGCGGTAAGAGCCAGTTCGCGGTGCGCGTCGCAGCCAACCACGCGTTCAGCCTCATCGGGATCGACATAGGGATCGTCGAACAGGCCCATTTCGAACTTCCAGAAAAGCATGGGCGCAACCAGTTCGTCGAGCTCGGTCTCCTCGAGAACGCTTTTGCGGACAAGTTCGACGAGATGCAGGTAGCAATCGGGATCGGGCAGCTCGATATTCACGCCGGCTTTGACCGCGAGCGCACAGGATTCCTTTTTGTCCGCTGCGACCGAGTGGCCGTGCGTATCGGGACGGTAGCCGAGCTCCCAGATGGCGTAGTAATCGGAGACGACGAAGCCCTTGAAGCCCCACTCCTTGCGCAGCACATCACGAAGCAGCCAGCGGTTGGCGTGCGATGGCACGCCATCGATCTCGTTGTAAGAGGCCATGATACTGATAGCGCCGGCCTCGCGCAGCGCCTCGCGAAATGTGTAGAGGAAGGTCTCGCGCAGCACGCGCAGCGAGACGTTGGCCGGAGCGCAATTCATCCCGGACTCAGGTTGGCCATGGCCGACGAAATGTTTGAGCGTGGCAATGAGATGACGCTTGTCCTTAAAGGTGCGATCCCCCTGAAATCCGCGCACCGCCGCAATGCCAAGGCGTGAAACGAGAAACGGATCTTCGCCGAATGTCTCTTCCACGCGGCCCCAACGCGGCTCGCGCGCCACATCGATCACCGGCGTAAGCGCTTGATGCGCCCCACGCAAGCGGGCCTCTGCGGCCGTCATGGTGTACAGTTGCTCGACCAGTTCGGGATTGAACGCGGCGCCGAGAGCGATGGGCTGCGGAAAGCTGGTTCCGTCCATTGCCGCATGGCCGTGCAGACACTCCTCGTGGAACATGACTGGAATTCCCAGGCGGCTATTTTCAAGGAAAAATTTCTGAATGGAGTTGGTCAGTGTCGCCATCTGCCGCGCGTTTAAACCCTTGCCTGCATCGCTGGGGCGGCCCACCTGGCCCAGGCCGCGGCGGTCGCGGAACGCAGTTTTGGCTTTTTTTTCGTCGAAGTTGCCGTCGGCGTCTACGAGCGTTTGCGCCTTGTGCTGCCAGATGCAGAGCATCTGCGCAGCCTTCTCCTGCAATGTCATGCGCGAGAGCAAGTCTTTGACCCGCCGCAGAGTGGGAAAGCTTGAGTTCTTGTAAGCGGGGATCTTGGCGTGTCCTTGCTTTGGAGTGACTGCTCGCTTCTTCATCGCACCGTTCCTGTGAAGCCCCTTGCGGGTGACCGTAGGAGCGATTGCGGAAGCATTTCTTGCTGTCCCGAACTAAATTAGCAGGAAAACGCGAGGTGACTGAGAAATTGAGTCCACTCCAAATGCCTACGCTTCGCCGCCGACCAGTGTAGACTCAAAATCCCGCTAAATGCAATAAGAAAAGCGATTTTCTTAAGGAGGGCAACGCGAGACAAATGCACGCGCCAACAGGCCCGAATTCGGGCCAGCGAACCACTTCGCTCGATGAATTGCTCGAATGTGGTGAATTGCGCCCATGCGACGTTAACTGCTTCACCGTGAGCTCGGTGGCAGGAAAACTGCCCAAAGCGAGGACATCCTTCGGCCCTCGCCCTAACGCAAAGGCCACGGCCTGCTGCTTGACCCCGGTCCGGGGGTTGTCCCGGTACCGGAGTCAAACTGCTAACGGCTTATCTGTGGCGGATGAAGGTGCCGTTCTGAAGCTCACTCATTGCCTGGCGCAGCTCGGCCTGAGAGTTCATCACGATCGGCCCGTACCACGCCACCGGCTCTTCAAGCGGTTTGCCCGAGACGAGCAGGAAGCGGATGCCTTCCAGGCCGGCTTGGACAACGATCTCGTCGCCACAATCAAAGAGCACGAGCGAATGGTTTTTCGCGTCGTAAAGCGGCGGCGCATTGGGGTCGATCGCCGACTCGGTCAATACGGCCCGCGGCGCAGAGGCGTCGCGGAAGGTGCCCGATCCGGCAAACACGTAAGCGAAGGCGTTGCGCGTAGTCTCCACCTTGATGCGCTTGCGCGTGAACGGGGGCACGCTGATGTCGACGTAGCGCGGATCAGCCGCAACGCCCTCCACGGGCCCGGTCTTGCCCCAGAACTCGCCGCAGATGATGCGAGCTTTCGTCCCGTCGTCCTCAGTCACCTCGGGGATGGCGCTGGCAGGAATGTCCTGGTAGCGCGGATCGGTCATTTTGAGCGACGCGGGCAGGTTGGCCCACAGCTGGAACCCATGCATGCGGCCGTGCTCGTCACCCTTCGGCATCTCCTGGTGGAGGATGCCGCTGCCGGCAGTCATCCACTGCACATCGCCCGCAGTCATACGACCCTTGTTGCCCAACGAGTCGCCGTGTGCGACCTCACCTGCGAGAACATAGGTGATGGTTTCAATGCCGCGGTGCGGGTGCCACGGGAAGCCGGCCAAATAGTCAGCCGGATTCTCGTTGCGAAAATCGTCGAGGAGCAGGAACGGGTCGAACTCGCCGGTCTTGCCAAAGCCAAAGGCGCGCTGGAGCTTAACGCCGGCTCCCTCGATAGTGGGCTTAGTTTCGTAGATCTCTTTAACAGCTCTGAGTGACATGGTGAACCTCCGACGGCAGAATCAGGGGCACGCGGCTGTTTCCAGCAGGTCGGTTCCGGGCTGGGAAAGCCCGGAGCTCGCCGGGCGGCCGACTTCGATTTTGCCGTACCAGTATTGGATGCGCGGGGGAGATATTCGTTGCAACAGGCAATTTCCGGAAAAGGCCGTGGCGGCCACCCGGCCACCCGTTCCCTGCCTCAGATCCGAGCTTACTGAGCGGCCTTGATGAACTGCACGTCGAGAGTAATGGCGATTTCGTCGCCTACCAGGAAGCCGCCGGTCTCGAGAGCTGCATTCCACGCGAGCCCGAAGTCCTTGCGGTTGATTTTTGTGGTGGCGGAAAGTCCGATGCGGGTGTTCCCCCAGGGATCTTTGCCCGGAGCGCTGGGGCCGTCAACGGCGAATGTCACTTGCTTGGTCACGCCGTGGACCGTCAGGTCGCCTGAGACCTCGTACGCGTCGCCCTTGCGTACGACCGCGGTGGATTTGAAGTTAAGAGTGGGGTACCTGTCGGCGTCGAAGAAGTCCGCACTCTTCAGGTGCCCGTCGCGCTGAGCGTCGCCGGTTGAGACGGTGGCTACGGGAATCGAGGCCTCGACAGAAGAGAGCGTCGAGTCAACGGCGTGCTCGGTGAGCACGCCGGAAAGGCCGGAAAAGCTGCCTTTCACGTTCGAAATCATCATGTGCTTGACCTTAAACTCGGCCGAGGAGTGGGCAGGATCGATGTTCCAGGTGGTAGTTGAGGGAGCAGCAGAAGCAGTTGTCATGGCGTGAAGCCTCCTTTTGTTCTCTTGGATGCGGGAAGTAGATATTCGTTGCAACAAGTATTTGCCCTGCTGTGAAAAAGCGCGAGGTTCCGGGCGGGACGATAGCCTTATGCTTGGTAAAAGCGCCTTTCCATGAGCGATTTCGCCCAAACCGTCAAGCAGCAGGCCGACATCGTGAAGGTGATCGAGGGCTACATCCGGCTGCGCAAGGCGGGAGCGCAAAACTACTCGGGGTTGTGCCCATTCCATAAGGAAAAGTCGCCGTCGTTCAGCGTGCACGCGGTGCGGCAGTTCTACCACTGCTTTGGCTGCGGAGCTTCCGGCGACGTGTTTTCGTTCGTGGGCAAGATCGAAAACGTGACGTTCCCCGAGGCAGTGCGGGTTGTGGCGCAAAAGTGCGGCATTCCATTGCCCAAGCGGGAGTTCTCTTCTCCGGAGGAGGCGGCCGGAGCGCGCCTGCGGACGAAGCTGCTGGAGCTACACGAGACGGCGGCGGCATGGTTTGAAGAGCAAATGCGCGGGCCGGAAGGGGCGCTGGCGCGGGAATACCTTGCAGGTCGCGGACTTTCGGATGAGGGGATCAAGAAATTCAGGATCGGCTACGCGCCCGACAGCTTTAATGCCCTGCGCGACCGGCTGAGCGGCATGGCGGACCCGGAAACGCTGCGGCTGAGTGGCCTCCTGAGTTCAAAAGAGCAGGAGGACGGAGGCCACGGCCGCCTTTACGATCGGTTCCGCAAGCGGGTTGTATTCCCCATCTGCAATGAAGGCGGGAGGGTGATCGCATTTACTGCACGGACGCTGGGCACTGCAACGGAGGGAGAAAAGGCCGGGCCAAAGTACATCAACTCGCCGGAGACGCCGCTTTATTCAAAGGGTCAGGTGCTGTTTAACCTGGACAAGGCGAAAACGGCAATCCGGACCGTCGGTTTTGCGCTGCTGGTGGAAGGGCAAATGGATTGCATCAGCGTCTTTTTGCGCGGAATCCAGAACGTGATCGCGACCAGCGGGACGGCATTCACCGAGCAACAGGTGGCGATTCTGAAGCGGCATACTTCGAATGTGATCGTCAATTTCGATCCCGACGCGGCCGGCGCAAATGCGGCGGAAAAGTCCATCTCCCTGCTGACCGAGGAGGGATTTGCGATCAAACTGGTCACGCTGGAAGGGGGCTTGGACCCGGACCGATTTATCCGCGAACGCGGTGTTGATGCCTATAAAGAAGCCATTCGAGGGGCACGGCGGCAGTCTGATTATCTGATTGCACGAGCAATGGTGCAGTTCCCGGGCGCCAGCGCGGAACAGAAGGTGAAGGCGCTGAATTTTCTGCTGCCGCACATCCGGCGCATTCCGGAGAAGCTGGCGCGGGACCAGTTCGCCGGAGACGCGGCGCAAAAGCTGGGCATCGACTCGGCGGTGCTACGCGAGGAGCTGCATCAGGCCGCGCTGAAGCGGCGGGAACGGGTGGAGGCGCGACCCGCGGTGCTGACTGAAGTGGAACGCGTGCTTTTGCGGGCGCTGGCGGTTACCGATCCCGAAGGAGAAACTTCGCGGAAGCTGGCGGCGCAAATGGTCGTGGAGCAGCCGGTGTGGTTCGAGCACCTTGGCGCATTTCAGGCCATGCAGGCGCTGGCAACCCGCGCAGCCAGGGATCCGATGGACGCAGTGGAAGACGCGGCGCAGCGGGCCCTGCTGGCCGAGGCGCTGCTGGGTGAGAACCGGCCGCCTGAAGAAGACGAGGTGGGAAGCGCGCTACAGGAGGTTCAGGAGCGAGCCATCGAAGGTCGCCTGCGCAACATAAGAGCGCAGATTGCAGAGGCCGAGCGGCGTGGCGATTACGCGGAACTGGCGGTGCTTACCCAGCAGAAGCTGGATCTGGACCGAACGCTTAGGCAGTTGCACAGCCACAAGCCATTGAACCCATAATGGTTGGCACGCAGCCCCAGACATGACCGGCTGCGCCGATTTTGCGTCGAAAAGTCCAGTTCAAGCGTCTAAAAGAAAGGAAAAGGAGCGGATGGTCCAGAAATCCGTGCCTCGAATGCGATGTTGTGGGCTCAATGGAGTTAATTCTGTCGCCGAATTTGTGCTGGCGGTGGCAAGTTCGCTTGTGGTAATCTATTGATCTCAGTGAGGATGCGCGCCCCCTTTGCCCCACACATGAGCTTCGGCTCGCGGGCGACCCAGGCGAAACCTGAAGCGCTGCCATCCTGTTCCGAGTCAAGCTAAATCCGCTTAGGCGGAATTGCGGATGTGTCCGCGCGAGAGAATTTCCTCACGGATATTTTCATTGCGCGTGTGCGGAGTCGGGCCCGTCACTGATCGCGATTCGGCGCCGAGAGAATTACGCGGGACGAGTCACGTGGCCTGAGGTGCGGCAAAATCCGCAGGGGTCAATGCGAGTTGAGGCGCGCGCACGCGCGCATAGGCCGGCCGGAGGACGTTTCGGCCGAAGATAAAAACGGGCAGGGCGCGGGGATTCCCGCGGTGCCGAAGAGAGCAGGAATCATTTGGCGATTGACGACAAATTCGAAGAAGATGTACACGGACTGATCGAGACCGGCAAGGAAAAGGGCTATCTGACTTACGGCGAAGTGAACGACGCGTTGCCGGATGAGATTGGCTCTGCCGACGATCTGGACGATCTGATGACCACCATCAGCGGTCAGGGCATCGACCTGCTGGACGCTCCCAAGTTTCCCGGCGACAAGGATTTTGAGCTGGAAGAAGGCGAGGACGTCGAGCTGGATCTGACTCCGGGCACGCTGGAGAAGACCAACGACCCGGTGCGCATGTATTTGCGCGAGATGGGCACGGTGCCGCTGCTCACGCGCGAAGGCGAAGTGGAAATTGCCAAGCGCATTGAGCGCGGGCAGATGCGCGTGCTGAAGGCGATTTCGCGTTCGCCGATTGTGATTCGGGAAATCGCGGCGCTGGGCGAAGACCTGAAGCGCGGCGTGCGCAACGTAAAAGAAGTTGTGATCTTCGACGAGGAAGAACTGACCGAAGAGGTGGTGCAGACGCGCGTGAAAGCTACGGTGGCGCGTACTGACGCTTTGGTAAAGCACCAGAAAAAAATTGCGCTGCTTGACGAGAAGCTCGCTGCCATCGCGCCAGGTAACAAAGCCAAGGTGAAAGAAGCGCGGAAGTTGCGCTGGTTGATCTCGCGCGAGAAGGTCCAGGTGTCGCGCATCGTGCGCGAACTGAAGTACACCGCCATTGAGCGCAAGCGCCTGCTGGACAAGGTCAACAAGACCGTGGACACCATGCGCACGCTGGAGCGGCAAATCCGTTCGCTCGAACAGAAGTACGAAGCCTCGAAGAGCGAGGATCTGAAGAAGGAATACCGCAGGCAGCAGAAGAACTGCCGCACCGATCTCGAGAAAATCGAAGGCGACGCGGGCGTCTCCATTGTCGAGTTGAAGCGCACGCAGCGCGAGATGATCCAGGGCGACATGGACGCCGAGCAGGCCAAGCGCGAGCTGATCGAGGCCAATTTAAGACTGGTTGTTTCGATCGCCAAGAAATACACCAACCGCGGACTGCAGTTCCTTGACCTGATTCAGGAGGGCAATATCGGCCTGATGAAGGCGGTGGACAAGTTCGAGTACCGGCGCGGCTATAAATTCTCGACCTACGCCACGTGGTGGATCCGGCAGGCGATTACGCGCGCGATTGCGGACCAGGCGCGCACCATTCGTATTCCAGTGCACATGATCGAGACCATCAACAAGCTCATCCGCACGTCTCGTCAACTGGTGCAGGAGCTAGGCCGCGAGCCTTCAAGCGAAGAGATCGCGCGACGCATGGACATTCCAGTAGCCAAGGTGCGCAAGGTGCTGAAGATCGCGCAGGAGCCCATTTCGCTGGAGACACCGATTGGTGAAGAGGAAGATTCGCATCTGGGCGACTTCATCGAAGATCGTCAGGCGGTGTCGCCGTCAGAAGCAGTGATCGGCGTAAACCTGAAGGAGTACACATCGCAGGTTCTCCGGACTCTTACTCCTCGCGAGGAACGCGTGATCAAGATGCGCTTCGGGCTCGAGGACGGCTCGGAGCACACGCTCGAAGAAGTGGGCCAGAGCTTCCAGGTGACGCGCGAGCGCATCCGGCAGATCGAAGCCAAGGCGCTGCGCAAGCTGCGTCATCCTTCGCGGAGCCGCAAGCTCAAGGCCTTTGTCGAAGGCGTGAAAGAAATGTAGGTCCGGATCGGATTCCGGAGTTCAGGGCCGCAGCCATCCAAGGGCTGCGGCCTTTTTGCGCGCGCCCTCAAAAACCGTAGTTCTTTTTTCGCAGCGCGTTCTTGTAGGCGTCGCGCGCTTTCTTGGCTACAGCTTCCGCATCCTGGAGCTTGAAGCCGGCGTCATCCCAATGCTCCATGGCCACCATGGAGTGGTCGTCTGTTGCGAGCGATTCTTCGGTGTGGATCGCATCGACCCAGTGATCCACTGCCTCCCTATACGACTTGAGCAGTTGATCGAAGTCCGGATTTTCCATGAATGTGAACTTAGCTTTGAGATGATCCGGCGTCAATGGGGTGGGCCGTGATTTCATCAGAGATTTACGATCGGGCCGCAGCAGATATAAAACTGCGGCTTTTTTGCGTGATGACCCCAGTGGAACGAGACGCGATAAAGAATTCCGGGCGCGGTGCTGATGGCGCGGGGCAAAGTCGTCGATGAGAACTTAGAGAGTTTCTCGCTGCTCCAGAGGTTTGCAAACCGGTCAGAGGTGATGGCTCAATGTGGCCAGGCAGGATTCCAACCATGGCGAACCAGGTTCTCATCGTTGATGATGACCCGCACGCACTCGATGATTCGAGAACGATTCTGCGCCGTGAATTCAGAGTCGAGACGGCCTGCGGCTGCAGAGCAGGCCTGGCGACGCTTCACTTGCTCGGCCCTTTCGCTATTGTCATCTCGCATATACGGTTGTCCGGGTTAAACGGAGTCGAGTTTCTTGACCGGGTGCGCGAATTAACACCGCATGCGGTCAGAATCCTGCTCACGAAAAACAAAGATCTCAAGCGTGCCAGGGCAGCAATGAACGAGGGCCGTATCTTTCGTTATCTGACCACGCCCTGCAAAAAGGAAGTCATGGTCAGCGCGATTCGTCTTGGGCTGGCCCAGTATCGCGAGAATGTTGAGGCCGCCGAGCTCATCAAGGAAGCCACAGAGCGCAGTCTGAACCTGGCCGGTCAGAATTCTCAAGAGCTCTTCGTCGCCAAAGAATAGTCCCACGCTCCGCAAACGGTTCCAGCCAGCGACGCGAATACGCGCTCCGCTATAATCGGCCTTTGATTTCGAAAGGGCGATTGAACCCATGAAAGAAATCACGCGCCGGCAATTTGGCAAGGTTGCGGCGGCGACTGCGGCATTGGCCGGAGTATCGCTGCCAGAGTTTTCGCCCCGCTCGCCTTTTGCCCAGCAGCCACCGGGTGGCCGGCAATTTCCGCAGGGATTTGTGTGGGGCTGCGCGACGGCGGCGTACCAGATTGAAGGCGGCGTGCGCGAGGGCGGACGCGGAGCGTCGGTTTGGGACGTGTTCTCGCACACGCCGGGCAAAACATACAACGGCGATACGGGCGACGTGGCCGACGATTCCTATCACCTCTACAAAGAAGATGTCCGGCTGCTCAAGAATCTTGGCGTCAGCGCGTACCGGATGTCGATTGCGTGGCCGCGGATTTTTCCCAATGGCACCGGCCAGCCGAGCCAGGCGGGCCTTGATTACTACAAACGCGTGCTCGACGAGCTGCAAGCGAACGGCATCACGCCCTACGTGACGCTCTT
>JBEKEP010000054.1:0-23986 GCA_050013775.1 Occallatibacter sp.
TTTTCGCCGTCGGAGAAGCGGAAGTCGGTGGAATCGAAAAGTGGCCGCGTGGAGTCATCTACAAGCGTCCATCCCGCGCGTGAAACCAGCCCCGGCTCGATGGGCTCCTGGGTTTTGCCGCCGCGCGCGCCGTCCAATGTGCGTGTCGTGCCCATCAGATTTTCAGAGTCGTCCATCCCCGGATGCCATACGAAGTCTTTGCCGTCGACGGTCATCGTGATGGAAAGATTGTCAGCTGTGATGCGGCCATCGCCTGTAGGCGTGTAAGTCAGCGTCAACGCATCGGTGCTTAGGGTCACCAGTGTGTGGTTTCCCATACTGTGCTCGACTGATTGATGAAACTTCGGCACCGGCAGCCGCCGGTTGATGAACACCAGCGACGCGTGATCCTCAAATTTGCCGTCGGCCGACCACTCCATGCGAATCAACTGCGGCGTCAGGATGGTAAAACGCGCATTGCCGATCGTCACAACGGCTTTGGGGTCGGCTACCGGATTGTCTGACGGCTGAACTTTTCCGGCCACAGGCTGCACACTTGTTGGATGCGCGGAAGCCGCTGTCTGTGCAGGCTTTGGCGCCGTCTGCGCCGCTAACCCCGCTGTTGCCAGCACGCCCATCATCCAAAACCCTGAAAGAATCCGCACGGCTTCCCCCTGTCGCAATTCCACAGGCAAGCCTATCACTTGCAACGAATGCGTAGAATCCGGCGCTACCGCGTCGTCTGGAGGTCCCATTCGAATGCGCAGGAGGGTTCAGTGCCGGCATCCCGCAGAATCAGCAGGCCGCCAATCAGGTGGCCCTGGTCGGAGTAAATCGGCTTGCTCGACGCGCAAAGAGGAAGCCGTTTTCCGTCGGATCTTTCGAACACAATTTGCATGGCCGGAACTGGCTCACCATGGAGGGTCGCCCGCACAATCGGAAACTCATCGAACTGCAAGCGCCGTCCGTCCGGCGTGGTCACGTGCAGCGCGGCGTATTCGGCGATCGTCTGGCCGGGACGCACGTCGCCGCCAAACAAGTTTTCGGCGGCCGCATTGATCATAAAAATGCTGCCGTCGCTGGCGTCGGCCAGAACGATACCGAAAGGGACGGTGTCCAACGCCGCATGGAGCGCGGTCTCGTGCGCCCGCAACTCGTCCGTCAGCGGAATTCCGCCATGCGTCTGCTCCACCACGCCGTAGACGTAAATGATTTTTCCGTTCGGCCCAAAGCGCGGCGCGCCCCGTGAACGCATCCTGACCCAATCCCCCCCCGGCTTCCGCACCCGGTACTCGATGTCGATCGGGAGCCCCGTGCGCAGCAAAGTCCGGATGGCCTCGCGCGTGGGTTCCACGTCGTCGGGGTGCACCATCTTCAGCCATCCCCTGCCCATCGCATCGTCCATGGTCTGTCCCGTAATGAATTCCCAGCGCGGGCTGGCGTCGATCACTTCGCCCTTCGCATCCAGAACCCACGGCACATGCGGGCCGAGCTGCATCATGTGGCGATAGTGATCTTCGGTTTCGCGCAGCGCCACTTCGGTGCGACGGCTCTCCGTAATGTCCATCACCGCGACGCAGACGCCCAGAATCTCCCCCGCCTCGTCGCGCGCCGGCTGGTACGACAGCAGAATCGTCTGCCCTTCGGTCTCGCCTTCGGCGGGAGGCTTCTTCATCTCGACACCCGTCACGGGATCTCCCTGCATGGCCCGGCGAATAAGCGGCTCGACGATCGGAAAGAACTTGGGAATCACCTCCGCCACCGTTTTCCCCAGATGCTCCGCTGCGGGAACGCCATTCATCTCCGAGAGCCGCTTGTTCAGGCTCACATAGCGCAGATTGCGATCCAGAAAGCAAAGGCCCACCGGCGCACCGTCATAAATGGCCTGCAACTGCGCCAGCCGCTGCGCCGGCGGAGCCTCCAGGCTCATGATCGAATCTCCGTCGGGGTGAGCCGGCATGACGACGGTGGTGCTGGAACGCCGCATGTTGGCGACCACGCCGGGGAGCGCGTCGGCCACGCACGGCTTGCCGAAAAGCCATCCCTGTCCCAGGTCGCAGCCCAGCCAGAGCAGCATGTTGGCCTGCTCCTGTGTTTCCACGCCTTCGGCCACGGTCGTTAGTCCCAGGCTCTGTCCCAGCCCCACCACCGCCGCCACAATCTTCCGGCTCTCGCGCTTTTCCGTCATGGAATTGACGAAATTCCGATCCACCTTCAACTCGCTGAAGGGCAGCGCGTGCAAGTGCTTCAGGCTGGAGTAGCCGGTGCCGAAATCGTCCAGCGAGAGCTTGCACTGGAGCGCCTTCAGCGCACGGGCCGCCGCCTCCGCGCGTTCCAGATCGTCCACCAGCGCGCTCTCCGTGATCTCGATAGTCAGCCGGTGCAGCGGAAAGCAGCCTTCTGCGGCCACTGCCATCAGGCGCTCGGCGAGATTCAATCCCAGAAGCTGGCGCGGCGAAATATTCACGGCCAGGTTGTAGGTTCCATCGCGCAATACCGGACAATGGAAGGCCTTTTCCAGCATCACGTGCGTCAGGTGGTCGATGAATCCACACTTCTCCACCGCGGGGATAAAGTCATCCGGCCCGACCGCGCCCAGCTTCTTATGCTGCCAGCGCGCCAGCACTTCGAATCCAACCAGCTGGCCTGTCCGCAACTCTACCTGGGGCTGGAAGACGGGGAAGAATTCGTCTTCGTCGAAGGCCCGGCTGATGTCGGCCTTGGGGAAGATCATGGAGCCAATTTACCCCTCATGGCAAAGGGTGTCATGGAAATTCGGCGGAGCCTATGCCCCGCTGGAACATCGCCATGCAGCCAAAGTGGGAGTCCTTGCCGCGTGTCACTCCGTTCTCCCGCGGCCAATCCCTATCCCTGGCACAATCCCCGAGCGCCCCCGCACCGGCCGCGCTCCCAGCCGATATGATGGGGTCCATATGCAAGCGGCAGAGGTCCACCCATGACCCCGTCGATCTTCATCTCGGCGGGCGAAGCCAGCGGCGAGCTCTATGGGGCGTTGTTGGCGTCTGCGCTTTCCCACAAATTTGCTCCAAAAGGCAAAACAACGGAGTTGTGGGGAATGGGGGGTCCGCGCATGGCTGCAGCCGGCGTCGAGATCGTCGTCCGCTCCGAAGATATGGCGGTCATGGGATTCACGGAGATCGTGCGGCATCTGCCGCGCATCTATCGCGAGTTCCGCAAGCTCAAGCGGGCCATCCGCGCGCGCCGGCCGACCGTGGCCGTGCTCATCGATTTCCCTGAGATTCATTTCCGTCTCGCCAGGGAATTGCATCGCCTCGGCATTCCCGTCATCTACTTCGTGAGCCCGCAGCTTTGGGCCTGGAAACAGGGCCGCATCCGCAAGGTGCGCAAATTCATCCAGCGCATGCTGGTCATCTTTCCGTTTGAGGAGCCGTTCTACCGCGAGCGCGGCGTGCAGGCCGAATTTGTCGGCCATCCCCTCGCCGATCTGCCACCACCCACGATCACCCGCACCCAATTCGCCCAGGATGCAGCGCAGATCCACCAGGACCAATGGAACTACGGTCCATATTCAAAAGCCGACTTGCCCGGGGGGACGCACCCGGTCAACGGGAAGGTCCATTATGAGCTTGATCTGCACAAGCAATGGATCGCCCTGCTCCCTGGCAGCCGTGCGCCGGAGATTCTCTCCAATCTCAAGGGCATGGTTGATGCGGCAGTCCTGCTAGGCGACGAATACGAGTACATCATTCCAATCGCGTCCACGCTCACAGAGAAACAGATCGCGGCGATTCAATACGATCTCGGCGACCGAATATTGGCTCCGATCGAGCATCCGCCCCGGATCACGTTCGTCCGCGACGCCCGGGCCGCGCTTTTCCATGCGCGCGCCTCAGTAGTGGCCAGCGGAACCGCGACCGTCGAAGCCGCGCTCATCGGCAATCCTTTTGTTGTGGTCTACCGCGTCTCGCGGCTGACGTATGCTATCGCCAGACGTCTGGTGAAGGTGCCTCATGTGGCCATGGCCAACCTCATTGCCCGCAAGCGCGTGGTTCCCGAGCTCATCCAGGATGACTTCACGGCGGCAAATATCGTCCAACACCTCAGACAGTTGCTACCCGACGGCCCCGCTCGAGAGTCCATGAAAATAGAGCTGGGGGCCATCCGCGCAGCGTTGCACCCGGCTAAGGGACGGGACAAAGAACTGGGCGCGATCGAAACTGTAGCGGCCATCGTTGCCCGGGAGATTGAAGCGGCGTACCCGGCGGCTCAGGAAGCCGCACAACCTTGAACCAAACCGGGACTTCCCCACGGACACACTCCCGGCGCACGAATGACGGCGAGGCCATGACCGATCCGAAGACCAATCCCATGACCAATGCGATGATGAATGCAATGATTCAAAACGCTGCAGGTCTCAAAACAACGAAGGGCGTGCTGCTCCGCCGGTTCACGCTCGGTGTTTTGGTGTTTGTCTGCACCGGCATGGCGGCGGCTCCTGCCGTCGCGCAACGGGATCGCCCTGCGCTGAACATCACCGGCTATGTGATTGACGCCGAACTGGATACGACGGCGCACCACCTGACGGCCACCACCGTGGTGAGCTTTACTGCGCCCGCCAATCTGGACGTGGTCAACTTCGGCTTTCACCCCGCGCTCAAGGTCACCAAAATCAGCGATGAAAGCGGCAAGCTGCTCGAGGGCGAGCGTACAGCCGACGGCTCCATTCGCGTCACCACCGGTACGCCCTTCGTCGCCGGCCAGACGTCCCATTGGACATTTGTCTACGACGGCACCATCACGGGCAACGAAGACGGCCCCATCGAAGGTCTAAAACTTGCGGCCATCCAGGAACCCATCAGCTACCTGCTCTATGCGGCGCGCTGGTTCCCCACCACCGGCTACATGACCGACCGCTTCACCGCCGAGATGCACATCCGCGTGCCGCAGGGTATGCGAGTCTTTTCGAGCGGCGCGACGGGATCGCCAAAGCCCGTCACCCTCTCGAACGGCAAACCGGGTTCCGAGTACGACTTCAAATGGACCAAGCCGGGCTTTCCCGGCACCGTGATCGCTGGCCGTTTTGCTGATGCTTTCTCTGCCGGCCCTGGCAACGTGAAGGTCTACCTCACCATCAACCACCAGGCTTCGGGCAACCAGTTGGCGCAAACCGCCAACAAGGAATTCGATTTCTTTACTGACAGCTTCGGCGAGCCCGAAACCACCCACCTGAACGTGGTCGAGTTGCCCGACGACACCCTGCCCGCCGTCTACGCGCCCGAATTGGCGGCCATTCAGGGCTCTCGCACGGGCGACAAATCCGGCATCCGCCTGCTGGCCAACACCATCGCTCACCAATGGTGGGGATGTGAAATCAGCCCCCACAGCCTCAACGACGCATGGATCACCAACGGCATGTCGCGCTATGGCGAGTTGATGTACGTCGAGGATGAGAGCGGCAAAAGCGCCCTGCGCGCCGCCCTTGAAGACGTGGCCGCCGGCGCCCTGGCTTACGACACCATCCCGCTTTCGGGCGACAATCGTCTCGATCCTTTCTCGCCGCAGTTCCAGTCCATGACCCTTGAAAAAGGCGCCATGATCTTCCACATGCTCCGCGGCCAGGTGGGCGACAAGGCTTTTCTCACCATTCTCAAAGGCGTGCTCAGCCAATTTACCGATAGCTCCATCCGCACCGAGGACTTTGAGAAGGTCTCCGAGGAGCTGAGCCAGCAGCAATTGCTCCCCTTCTTTTCCCAATGGGTTGACGGCACCGGCGCCCCCGCTTTCACCAACAAGTACTCGGTCTACCGGCTCGGGAATAACAAGGGATTCCGCACCATCGGCGAGATCAATCAGGATCTCGACCTCTTCCGCATGCCGGTCGAGCTCCGCATTGAAACCGACGGTAAAACTGAAAACCAGAAGATCGACGTGGTGGGCACCGATACCCAGTACGTGGTGGACACTTTCGGCCGCCCCCGCCGCATCAGCGTCGATCCCGGCGATTGGGTGCTCAAGACCACCCCCGACCTGCAGGTTCGTATCGCCATCCTCAAGGGTCAGCAGTTGGTGGCGCAAGGCGATCTGATCAACGCGCTCGCCGAATATAAGAAGGCGCTCGACGCGAACCCCATCAGTTCCCTGGCCAGCTATCGCGTCGGCGAGGTGCTGTTCACTCAGCGCAACTATCAGGCCGCGGTCAACTCCTTCCGCGATTCGCTCCGTGGCGACGACGAGCCGCCCTGGACCGAGGTATGGAGCCACATTGCCATTGGCAAGATCTTTGACCTGACCGGCCAGCGCGACCGCGCTGTCAATGAGTACCGTTTGGCCGTGCAGACCAACGACAACACACAAGGCGCGGTCAATGAAGCCCGTCAGTATCTGCAAAAGCCCTACAAGCGTCCGGAAGACAACTAGGTCATAGTTTTCATGAGGTTAAATAAGAACGGCCAGCTCATTTGAGCTGGCCGCTGCGGTTCTAATCACTAACCACTAAACCCTAATCACTGTCTTTCGACCTTCCCAGCGACAGGACCTGAAGATCCACGTGCGCCAGTCCAGACCAGGTGATTCCGAGCTTCTGTGCTGCGCCGTATGAGAGGTCGATGACCCGTCCCTCCTCTATCAGGTCGCCGCGATCGGTAATGCGCACCACTACGGAGCGGTGGTTGCTCCGGTTGACCACGCGCACAATCGAACCGAAGGGAAGGCTGGGGTGGCAGGCTGTCATGGCATTCATGTCGAATGTCTCGCCGCTGGCGGTTTTGCGTCCGTTAAAGACGCCGCCGTACCAGGAAGCGAGGCCATGAATCCTGTCCTTCCATTGCTGAGCTGCAGGTGTGGGGCCGTGCCTGGGAATAGGCGGCTCCGTATGCGCTGTCCGTGGCTCCGCAGGAGCCAGTGAGACGGGTGTCGCGCTGGCGGCCGTTGGGTTCACGGGCGTAGTGATGGTTGCTTGAGGAAGGCTCGCATCTGCATGCACGGTGCGCGTGGTGAAAAGCACCACCAGCGCCACGAGCGTAACGGCAGATACTCCCGCTACGAGATAAATCCATAGCGGAGCCCGTCGTTTTAAGTTGCGTGTTTTCCTGGTTATAACCATTTGGCTATTTTACTAAACCGACACTAGCCGAGCCCCGGCATTGTCAAGATCGATAATGGGATTCTTGTTGAAAACGACCGGCATCCTGAGCCATTTTTGCTAAGGTACTTTGCTTGTTTGGCTTACAGGTCCGGCTCACCGGGGGTCACCCTTCCCATTTTGGGACAAATCGTATCCCGCAAAAATTTCTCGCCTCTGGACAACCCGAGATAGTGGTACAGCATCGATGGGATATAGCATTGAAAATAAATATCTTGCCACCGTGGAAGGCGCTCTCTCAGCGGCCTCGGAATCGGCGTGTCTGAGGGCGTTTTTTGGGGGTCTTCACCGAGAGAAAGAGGTAAATCATGCGTAGGTCCGATGCCTGTTCTTGCCTGATCGTTGCTATTGCCGTCTTCTTTGCCGCTACCGCCGTCGCGCAGATGCCCGCCTACGATCAGGCCGGCCCGATACCGCCGGCGATCACGGCGGCCAAAACCATCTTTGTCTCGAACGCCGGCTCGGATAGCGGCCTGTTTCCTGAACCGTTCAGTGGCGACCCCGATCGCCCCTACACAGAGTTCTATTCCGCGCTCAAAAACACCGGCGACTACATTTTGGTCGGCGATCCGGCCCAGGCCGACCTCGTTCTCGAACTCCGGCTCGTGGCCCCTTACGGCCCCAGCGAAGCCAACAAGCAGAAGGGCGCCTCCGATCCCCTGCCCATGTTCCATTTGGTGATCTATGACGGGAAAACCCACTACATTCTTTGGGCCGTAACCGATTCCATCGAAATCGCCTACCTGCAAAAGACCCACGACAAGAACTTCGACATGGCGCTGACCGAAGTCCTCGACCAATTCTTAAAGATCGCGGGCAAGCCACCCCGCGGAGCGCATTAAAAAATATGTCCGGCATTTGCAGATTAATTCCGAGTTTCTGCTAGCGTGACTTCAGGGTCTGTCGAAGGCCCTCCCATCAACGGGAGGGCTCTCGGCAGACCCTTCGTGTTTCCGACCGTGCATTTCCGGCCGAGGGAGGGATTTCCATGCAACTCAGTGCAGAAGGATTGGAGCTGATCAAGCGTTTCGAGGGGTTTCGCAGCCAGCAATACATTGACGTAGCCGGTTTTCCCACCATCGGCTACGGCCATCGCATTGCCGCTCCTGAGTCCTTCCCGCCCGAGACTTTTCCCCGGGGCGTCAGCGAGCAGCAGGCCGCAGCCCTCCTGACCGGTGATATCTCCGCGGCCGAGCGCGCCATCGGAGGCCTGGTCAAGGTGGCGTTGACCCAGGGCCAGTTCGACGCGCTGGTGGATTTCACCTTCAACCTTGGCGCCGGACGCTTGGCGAAATCCACCTTGCTGCGTTGCCTGAATGCCGGCCGCTACGATGCCGCCGCGGAGCAGTTGCTGCTCTGGGATCTGGCGGGAGGAGAAGTGAATCTGGGATTGAAGGCTCGCCGCGAAGCCGAGGTGCGCCTTTGGAAATCGCGCGCGCAAGCACGCCAAACCGCCGCCTGAATATCGGGTCGCTCAGTCTCCGCCTTCTCGGTCCCTTGGTCCCTTGGTCCCTCGGTCCCTGCCTTCCGCCACTTCCAACCGTTCGTTCGCCTGCAAATACCCTTTGCGCCGGAACCAGTCCTCCATCGCTGTCTGTAGCTGGTCGAGCGGAACGCGATAGCCCGCCTCGAGCACGCCATCGCCTGCGGGAAACGTATCGTCAAAGACCGCATCGTTGGTGAAGTTGCGCATGGCAAAGTTATCGATCTGGCGGATGGGTACGGCGTGACGCGCGCCCGCGGCGTCTAAACGCATAATAGAAATGCGGCGCGCAAACATGGTTCCACTTTAAATGAAGCTCCAGCGCCCAATCCTTGCCAGGCCTCAACCAACAGCCTTCTTGCGCTTCGCATCGAAGCGAATTAGGGTAGAGCGAAAGGCGCGTTCCGTCCAGCTGCAAAAGCCAACACATTCATTTTTGCGCGCCAGCTCCCAGAGGACCACCAGCATGAGGCTTCTTCTCCATTGGATCTTGAGCGCGCTTGCGCTGCTTCTAGTCGCCCATCTTGTTCCCGGATTTCACGTGGCAGGTTTCGTGCCCGCTCTGATCGCCGCTTTAGTGATCGGCCTGCTCAACGCCACGGTCGGCGTGTTCCTCAAGATCATCACGTTTCCCATCAGCATCCTCACGCTGGGAATCTTTCTGCTCGTTATCAATGGCGTGATGATCCTCATCGCCTCCGCTTTTGTGCCCGGATTTCACGTAACCGGATTAGGTCCGGCCTTCTGGGGCGCAGTGATTCTGGCGCTGCTGGGAATGTTGATTCGAGCGATTGTGAAGGACGAGTAGAAGCCTACCGCGAAACCGCCGGTTGCGGCGCGGCCAGACTTGCCGCAGGCTGGGCGCTGCCGATCTTCTTCTTCGCCGCCGCAGGCTGCTTCACGGGCTGGGTCCCTTGCTCCCTCACTTGTGGTCCCGGCAGCGTCTGCGGCGCGCGGATCGCTCCCGCTCCCCCAAACCCGCCCGAATCCGGTGCGCGCGGCGGCATGACAATGACTTTGCCGGCCGGTCCCGGCTGTACACGGCTGTACACGCCCCAACCTCCGCCCACCACAACAAACACAATCGCGGCGGCTGCCGCGGCACGCATCCAGTGGTTCTGCATCACGGTTCTGGCACGGAATCCTGCGGGCCAAGCCAGAACACGCCCGCCGCGCGGCGCAGCGCGGAGCGCCTTATGCACTCGATCTTCCAGTCCGGCAGGCGCGGGGAGTGAGGCGATCAACCGCAGCGTTTCTTCCGCGGAATCAGCGTTCATCGGATTATGAGGGTTCGAACTCATCGCAAACTCCTCTCGTGCTAAGTTCTCTCGTGATCGAGTAGCCCGGCCATCAGGTTCCGTGCCCGGAACAGCCGCGAGCGCACGCTCGATTCGGAAATGTCCAGGACCGCGGCGATCTCCACGCTTGTGAGTTCCTCGAAGGCCGAAAGCAGCAGCACTTCGCGCTCCTTGGCGGGCAGTTGTTCTACGCAGCCCAGCACACGGGCATGATGTTGCGCGGCGGACGCCAACGCCTCGGCAGAAAGTCCCTTGGAAGGCAGCACCCGCACCAGCTCAGCGACATCGTCGGTCTCGGGGCGGGTTTTGGCCCGGCGCTTGCGGTCGAGCACGATGTTCCAGACGATACGGATGAGCCAGACGCGATGGTCGCGTACTTCGCCGAGCCCGTGCCGATGGCGCAGCACGCGCAGGAAGGCTTCCTGCACAGCATCTTCAGCATCGGAGGGATTGCGCAGAACGGAGTAGGCTACGCGATAGAGGGCGCCGGCGTACCGGTCCACCAACGCCGAGATCGCGCTATCCTCCGCGCGCTGGCGCGCTTCCTCATTCACCGCGCTCGTGGGAATCTCCATCCAACCTGCGGTTATGGCCTGGCTGGTGCTCATCACGTACCAGACGCAGGCGGCGAAAAAAGTGCTCAAGCTCCAGCCGGAGGGTCACATCCAATTTTGCCAGGTTCCGAGCCTTCGCTAAGGTCTTACTTTCCAGTCAGCTTTTGTCCCGCGATCTCGCCTGCTGCGCCGTCCTTGTCCGCATCGCGGACCTTGGCCCAAAGCGCGCGCGCCTGGTCCTGCTTGCCTTCCGAGGCATAGAGATCGGCAAGATCCAGCTGCGCCACGCTGGTTGAAACCGTAGCCGAAGGCTTGGCGATGATCTGGTTATAGAGATCAATGGCCTCGTTGTCGCGGGCGGTCTGGTGGTAAAGGCCGGCAAGCGCCAGCTTGGCCAGGTTCGAAAGATTGCGGTCCCAGGATTTCGATGCGGCCGTCAACTGGCTCTCGGCCGATCCATTCTGGCCCAGCTCCTCAAAGGTCACGCCGGCAAAGTAGTGTGCCTTGGAGCCCTCGGGTAGCCAGCCGTAATCCTGGCCGATCGCCACAAACTCGCGATTTGCTTCTTTGGCGCGATCTGCCGCGGTCGAGTAGACGCCCGGCTCCGGAGGAGCCCCCGGAATGGCCAGCGGCGAGGTGTAAACATCCAAGGCCGCGCCCAAGGCGGTGTTGGCGGCAGACGAGCGTAAGTACCAATAAGTCAACGCGCCAGCGCCAAGGACAAGAATCACTCCTGCCATGATTACCCAGCGCACCACATTGGTTTTGTGCTCGCCGATCCAGCTGGCGCTCGATGCGGCGGCCTGGGCAAACTTGTCTTTTTTCAGGGCGTGACGGGTTTGTGTATCCACGGTTTCTTTGTCCTTCGTTGATTGACTTGCAGGCGGGTCCGAACGGTGAGGGCAGCGCTACTGCAACCCAATTAGTTTATCAGCGCCGTTTACGCAGGGGCAAACGGCTCGTCCGCCTTGCCGCGCCGCGCCGGGAAAGATAGGCTAACAACATGTATGAGGATTTTCACGTCACCGACCGCTGGAGCGGCGAAGACCTGCACTGCTGCTGGAAAGGGACGATCGTGGCCATCGCCACGCGCCACGCAGACGCCGTCGACATTCGCTTCGACGTAAACGGCCGCCCCATGTGGATCGCACTGCCGTGCACTGCCTGGGTCGAGCAGAAGAAGCGCACCGGCAAGGTGATTACCGATCAGCTTGCGGTGCAGATCGCAGGGCGCCATCTCAAGCAGCTTATCGAAGAAGGCTACGACTCGCTCCGCGAGATCTACACCATGACCGTGCCGGAGGTGCTTGCGCTCCTCGATGCCGTGGTAATCGAAGCAAAGGACCAAGGCGCAATGCCCTCGCTGCCGGTAGGGGCATAAAGAACGTCCAAGCAATGCGACCATCGCGCGCCAGGATCGCGCGTTTTGACGCAAATTGATTTCCTTCCCCATGCGTTCCTTTCTCGCTTCCCCCATTCTCGTCGTCTTGCTCATTTGCGGTCTTCGCTCAGGCGTCGCGCAATCCTCCAACTCCGCTCCCCTTGCCCCGCTGCCGAACGCCACAGAGATCCTGCAACGCGCGCTCGCCAACGAGCGCAAGCTTGCCGCCGAGCGCGAGCGCTACGAGTGCCGCGTGACAACCACTGCCATCGAAACCGACAGCCGCGGCAACGCCAAAAAGAACACCACAGAAGTGAAGGATCAGTTCTTCGTCAACGGCATCGCCATTGAGCGCACCTTTCAAAAAAACGGGAAAGACCTTGCGCCGGACGAAACGAAGAAAGAGGACGAGCGCGTGATGAAAGAAACGCTCAAATACTCGAACCAGGCCACGGCGCAGAAGGAAGAGAATCAACAGGACCAGGAGCTTGGCGATTTTATGGCGGCCATGATGCTGGCCAACGGCCGGCGCGAGCAAAACAACGGCCGCAGCGTTCTCTATTACGACATTCTTCCCAATCCGCACTTCGACGCAAAAAACATGAACCAGCGCCTGGCGCAGGTGATGCAGGGCAAAATAGCGATCGACGAACAAACCGGCGAGCCTGTCGATATCAACGTGAAATCCGTCGCCGACTGGAAAGTCGGCTGGGGCCTGCTCGCGAATGTGCACAAGGGCCTTTGGCTGCACATCCACAACCATCCTGAATCCGACGGAGTCTGGCTCAGCGATCTTGCCGAGGGCTCAGGCGACATGCGCGAGGCGCTCTTTCTCCATCCCTACATCCACTTCAAAGAGATCACGGACAATTGCCACCTGTACTCGGCGACCGCGACGCAGGTTGGCTCGCCGCAAGTGGTCAAGCAGCATTAGAGTCTGCAGAGTTCGCTTCTGATTTTTTCCCCAGTTGGAGAGGATCCACGCGCTACTAAAATGGAGGACCGAGGGACCAACAACACCGTGCACAACCGTCGGGCGGTTCTCTCAGCGTGCCTTTTGATGAGTGGAATTCGGGGTTCCCAGGAGCTTGGCTCGCTTCGCAGTTCGTGTGCGGCTGGGCCGGGGATCGAGAAGCTTCGGGCGTGACGCGTTCTGCTCCGGCAACCGGTCCTCCAGAACCATCATCAGCAGCGACCTGTGGATGCGGATACGGTTTTTGTAGCTGACGTAGCCGAGCTTTCTAAAGCGATTCATAAAGAAGCTGACGCGTGACCGGGTCGTGCCGATCATATCCGCAAGGGTTTCCTGAGTTACCGGCGGAATCAGCGTTTCCGGGCCAGACGCATTGCCGTAATCCGCCATCAGAAGAAGGGTTCGCGCCAGCCGGCGTTCGCTGTTGTTGAATAGCTGATCGACGAGATCCGCCTGGGTTCTCGTGCTCCGCATTGCAAGGAACTGAACGAACAGGTCTGAAAATGCAATTTCCTCGCGGAGGACTCTGGTCAGTTCCCCGGTAGTGATTTTGAGCACCACACAGACGGTAACGGCAGAGGCGCTGGTGGTTCGGAACTCGTTGGGCCCAGCCAAACACTCCTCACCGAAGAAGTCTCCCGGAGCAAGCAACGTAACCGTGGCCTCTTTGCCGCCTTTGGAAACAACTGTGAGTTTAGCCCGGCCCGTCCGCAGATAAAACAGACAGTCGGCGCGGTCTCCCTGAGAAGAAAAAATCTGTTTAGCATCGAGACGAATCATTTTTCGTCCGGGCCCCGCAGTCGCGAGGTATACGTCGGTATTGAATGATCTCTCGCGTTTTCCGGGCATAACTCAGCATTGCATGGCAAAGCTGCGACTGTCTGAGCCGTCTAGCTCACTAATTACTTGGCGAGCTAAGTACAAAATGAGACGTGAAAATGCGGAAAGCAAAAAGCGCTTCCCACATTTCCACGTATCTGGTTGCAGCGGCGAGATATCTAACTGGCATTTCTCCTACGACCAACGATCTCACTCCATAAAGGTCGAGGAGAGGATCATCAATAAACCGCGATGGAAGCCAATTCCCGGTTGCGGTTCACTTTTCTGGCCCGCTGCTCAGATTTCGCAGCGGATAACTCAATCCCGCCCGATGCGGATTCGAGGCGAACTTCGCTCAGGAAATATTGACTGCCATAGCGGTGAAAAACCAGAGCGCTAGGATTTCCCTCGCCGATGGAACTGCGCTGGCCAAAGTCCCATGCCTTTACTGCGTTCGTCCGGTCTCGAATCACGAGCAACTCGGGATTTGCGGAATCGAAACCGACGAGGTAACTCCCTGCTGGGAGAAACGTGTTGTTGACGGTGAAGGCGAATGGAACATTTACCTTGACGACACTGCTCTGTGCCGTAGCACTGTTGGCTGTCATCAAGGCTGCTCCAACGAAGAGGGCGATTGCGGTGATGCGATTCATGTGAATCTCCTTATGCGATTTGTTTCGTTCAGATCTCACTAAGCTCACGTGCACTTTCTCGAAAGCTTGCCGAAATACAATCGGTTGATTTACCCGATCTCTCGCGTCCGTCCCGTTCCGTAGCATCGGTCGGCTCCGGGCTTCTCCCCGTGAGTTGAGCCGAACCAAGTTGAAGACAGCTCTCCCCAGTCGATGCCGAGGGCTTTCCCGGCAAGGGCGCTGGCCTGGTTGTCACGCGAAAGGGAAGTTCTTACCCGCCCCTTTGGAGCGGTTGTGCAATGTTGGTACGCAGAGACTCGAGAGAATGTTTCGTCATTGTGATGAAATTCGTTCTTTTCTTACGCACCTCTCACATCTCCCACGCATTGCCATCCGCCAGCTCTTTCCACTAGCCTTCCGCTCAGGGATTCCGAACTCAAAGGCGGTTGAAATTGTGATGAAGAGTTGGGTCTTTGCGGTTTGTGTCGTTGCTTGGTGCTGTGGAGTGAGTGCGCAGCGGGCCGTGTGGCAGCCGTCAGCGGGGCATGTGCAACTGCCGATATGGCCAGGGACGCCGCCCGATTCGCGGCCTTCTACAAAGCCGGAGTCCGCAGCGACGGAGACGAAGGAGCTGGTCGCGGGAAAGCCGTGGACCTACATCAGCAATGTCTCGCAGCCGACGATGACGGTCTACTCGCCAACGGCGAAGAACACAGGCGCTGCGGTGATTGTGTTCCCCGGCGGCGGATACGAAATCCTCGCTATTGATCTCGAAGGCAGCGAGGCTTGTGATTGGCTTGTATCCCGTGGCATCACATGCGTGCTCCTGAAATATAGAGTTCCCGCCCCGCGATCCGCTCCATACTTCGGTGCATACCCGCAATCTCCGATAGCTCTGGAAGACGCCCAAAGGACGATCAGTCTGGTTCGCTTTCATGCTGCGGAGTGGCACATCAATCCGCACAAAATCGGAGTCCTTGGATTCTCAGCGGGCGGCCATCTCGTTGCCGCGACGAGTGTCCATTTCGGTCAACGCATCTATCCCCAGGTTGACGCCGCTGATCAACAGAGTTGCCGTCCGGATTTTGCGATAGCCATCTACCCCGGTCACCTCTCCATGAGCGCGGGCACCCTCGAATTGAATCCCGATATCGCAGCGCACATTACAGCTAAGACCCCGCCGACGTTTCTGCTTCAAAATGAAGACGACAACGTCGATAGCATTTGGGATTCGCTGACATATTACGCAGCCTTGAAGAAGGCTGGGGTTCTAGTAGAGTTTCATTCGTACGCGGAAGGCGGTCATGCCTTCGGCCTCCGCAGAACCAAATATCCGGTGACTGCATGGACGCAACTTGTGGAAGTGTGGCTACGAACGATCGGAGTCACCTCTGACCCATCGGAAGCCTCAAGATAAGCGACCGTCGCAAACAGGCTCACGGAGACGCGATTCATCGCACGCGCTGGCTAACCGCCAATTCGGAAACTACTGGCTGAATCCAAGGTCCCCCAGCGCTGCGAGCCTGGCGCCCAATCGCCAACAAAAATAGTCTGGCGCTTCGCTCCGTCCAAAACGATGAAGAGGTATAGTGGATTGCAAGGGCGCTTGGCTTATCATCCGGTAACGATCAGGTGTACGCTCCCCATTCCCTCTCGATTTATATTCAAGGCCAAGTCTGGTGCGAGGCGACTCACAATTTCGCGACAGTGAGGTGAAACTCCCATGGAAGGTTTCTGGACGGTTCAGTTCGTCGGTGTGCAAGGCTGGGGTTCAGGCGTTGTCGTCTATATCGGGGGGCACGTATTCGGCGGCGACAGCGCCGTCATGTTTACCGGCACGTACGATCTGCAGGGCGATGCCGTGACCATGCACATGCACGTCAAGCAGATTGCGCCTGATTTGATGAACGTGATGGGCCGCAAAGAATTCGATTTGGATTTGTCCGGAACCCTGGACGGGGACACGCTGAAACTTGCAGGCAAAATACCCGGAACAGAACTAGGATTGAAAGCAAAAGTTACGAAGCAGTGCGACCTGCCCGCAAGGGCTTAAGAAATTCAGGGACGAGAAGCGCACGCCAAAGGATCGGTTGCTCATAGCCCGTCACATTGAGTTCAATTAGCCTTCCGCACAGGGACTCGTCGTGCATACCATCACTCTTCTGCAGGTTCCGCGATTGACCATCGGCAGCGGCTGCCTGGCAGAATGCCGCCAGTTTCTACTCGATCGTGGCGTCACCCGCACGCTGGTGATCGCCCCGCCGTTCGCGCGCAAAATGGCCGAGCGCGTTGTTGAAGGCATTCCGCGCGCGCAGATTGACGACGCCGTCAAGGCGGAGCCATCGATCTCGAGCTTCAATGCGGTCCTTGCGCGAGCGCAGGAATTCCGGCCCGATGCGGTCATTGGATTGGGCGGCGGAAGCGCGCTTGACGTGGCCAAACTCGTGGCCGCTCTCCTCAATGGCAAGCAGAAGATTGGCGAAGTCTTCGGCATCGGCCTAGTCCAAAACCGAAGCACCTTGCTGGTGTGCGTGCCGACGACCGCCGGCACGGGCAGCGAAGTTTCTCCCAACGCCATCCTGCTCGATGATGCCGACGAGATGAAGAAAGGCGTGATCAGCCCGTGGCTCGTTCCCGATGCGGCCTTCATCGACGCAGAACTGACGCTGAGCGTTCCACCCGCGGTCACCGCCGCAACCGGCCTGGACGCACTCACGCATTGCATTGAGGCTTACACCAACAAATTTGCGCATCCTGTGGTAGACGTCTGGGCCATTGAGGGTGTGCGCCTCATCGCCGGCTCGCTAGCGGATGCGGTGCGCGAACCTTCCAATCTCGCCGCCCGCGAAAAGATGGCGCTGGGCAGTCTATATGGCGGGCTCTGCCTCGGGCCTGTGAACACGGCCGCCGTGCATGCGCTTTCGTATCCGCTCGGAGGCCGCTATCACGTAGCGCACGGTCACGCCAACGCGATTCTTTTGCCGCATGTCACTCGCTTCAATATTCCTGCCGCGCCCGATCGCTACGCCACTGTCGCCCTCGCGCTCGGCGCAGCGCCGGCCACGTCAAATGAGGCAACTGCCAAAGCCGGCATCGCGCGGCTTTGGCGGCTGATCGACGCGACAGGACTCGAAATGAGCCTTTCCGCACTGGGCATCGACGAAGACGATACACCGCGACTGGCCGCAGCCGGATTGGGTGTTACGCGCCTGATGAAGAACAATCCCCGGCCCATGATGCAGGAGGATGCAGAGGACATTTACCACGCGGCCTTTCACGGAGCCCGAAATTGACGGGACCGCGTCCCGTAATCTCCGGCAGAATTCCAGCATCGACGCGCCTCGCGTAATCTCCTATGCAGGCGATGAGAGTTCCCGGCGCATACAAATGGTTCGTGGTGGCAATGCTGTGGTGCGTGTGCTTTCTCAACTACGCCGACCGGCAGCTTCTCTTCACGGTGTTTCCCTTGCTGGGCGCGGAGTTCCGTTTAACCGACGCGGCTCTTTCGGTCCTCAGCGCATCCTTCATGTGCGCCTACGCCTTGTTCGGGCCCGTGGCGGGATTTATTTCGGACCGCGTGGGTCGGCGCAACGTTGTGCTCGGCGCGCTCGTATTGTGGTCGGCGACTGTCGTCGCTACGTCCTTCGCTCGCCATTATCTGCTCCTGGTCGCAGGCGTGGCCATGGGCGGGTTGGGCGAGGCCTTCTATTTTCCGGCCGCAATGTCGGTGATCGCGGATTATCACGCCGTGGATACGCGCTCGCGCGCCATGGCATTCCACCAGTCGAGCGTCTACGTGGGCAGCATTGTAGGCGGCGCAATGAGCGGCTACGTAGGCCAGTTCTACGGATGGCGTCCGGGCTTCCGACTCTTCGGCGCGGTGGGGATTGCGCTGGCATGCCTGCTTTGGATCGTGCTCAGGGAGCCGCAGCGCGGGCTCTCGGATGGTGCAGCGGGGAAGTTGCAGGCCAGTCCGAGGATCGTGGAAGGGCTGCGCGAGCTTGCGCATAACAGCACCGCATGGACACTGGTGATGGTCTTTGTCGGTGCGAATTTTGTCGCGATGATTTTTACCGTGTGGATGCCCACCTACCTCTTCCGCACATTTCATATGAGCCTTTCAATGGCGGGATTCAGCGGCGCAGCGTATCTGCAGATTGCTTCCGTGGTGGGCGTCGTGGCCGGCGGCGCGCTCGCGGATGCAAGGGTGCGCCACAAGCCGGGCGATCGCGGCGCGCGCATGACGGTACAGGCGCTGGGGCTGTTCTGCGGCGTGCCGTTTCTGCTCTTGAGCGGCTTCGCAACCACCGTCACAGTCGTTCTGGCCGCGATGATCGGCTATGGGCTCTTCAAGGGTGTTTACGATTCGAATCTGTGGGCGGCGCTATACGATGTCGTCCCCATCGAGCGGCGGGGAGCTGCGCTCGGCATCATGAACTCGCTGGGATGGCTGGGCGGCGCGGTGGCGCAACTGTCGATCGGGCTGGCATCCGAGCGCTTCGGAATGAGCATGTGCCTCAGCGCTACGGCAGCCATTTATCTTGGCGTTGCGCTGCTGCTTTGGACCGGAGCGCGGCGGCTGCGCGCCCCGGCATCGATGGAATCGCTATAGCTCTTCGGGGTGCAAATCGCCGCGCCTGAGCAAGCGGCTCAGGATCACGTACAGCACTGGGATAAACACCAGATTCAGCACTGTCGAGAGCAACATGCCGCCGACGATCGTGGTTCCCACCGAGCGGCGGCCCAGCGATCCCGCTCCGGTGGCGAACACCAGCGGCAGAACGCCGAGAATAAACGCGAACGACGTCATCAGGATGGGCCGCAGGCGCAGTTCGCCGGCTTCAATCGCAGCTTCAGCAATGGACCGGCCTTTTCTGCGCAACTGCTCGGCAAACTCGACAATCAAAATAGAGTTCTTCGCAGCGAGGCCGATCAGCATCACCAGGCCGATCTGGCAATAAACGTCGTTCGCGTAACCGCGCAGCGAAACCAGGCCCAAAGCGCCCAGTACCGCCATAGGCACCGCCAGCAGAATGATGAACGGCAGCGCAAAGCTTTCGTACTGCGCGGAGAGCGTGAGGTACACCACGAGAATGCCCAGGCCGAAGATGAGCAGCGCCTTGCCGCTCGACTCAAGTTCGTCGAGTGTCAAGCCTGTCCATTGATAGGTCATGCCCTGCATCATGTTGTCGGTGGCCAGCTTGTCCATGCCCGCGAGCGCCTGGCCGGAACTATAGCCGGGAGCCGGCGAGCCGTCGATCTCAACCGCGCGGAAGAGATTGTAATGCGCAATTACCGGCGGGCCCGCGCTCTCCGCTACCGTCACAAGATTGTCGAGCGGAATCATCTGGCCGGAATCGGAGCGCACGTAATAACTGTGCAGGTCGCCGGCATTCATGCGGAATGGCTTGTCGGCCTGCACGAAGACGCGATAGGTGCGGTTGTTGTAGTCGAAGTCGTTGATGTACTCCGAGCCCATAAAAACGTTGAGGGTGGTGGAGATCTGCGTGAGGGAAACGCCCATCGTCTTGGCTTTCTCGCGGTCGATGGTGACCAACTCCTGCGGATCGTTAGCGGAAAAAGTCGTGAACAGCTGGGTCAGTTCCTTATGCGTAGCGCTGGCAGCCACCAACTGGTGCGCCACTCGGTCCAGATCGCTGAGCGTATTTCCGCCCTGGTCCTGCAGCATGAATTGAAACCCGCCAAAGCTGCCCACGCCCTGGACGGCCGGCGGCTCGAAGGCCTCCACCAGTCCGCCGTTGGGCACAAACATCAGCATCTGCAGTTTGGGCGCGACGTCCTTCAGAACCTCGGCTGTCGTTGGCCATTTGCCATGGTGGTCGCTCGGCGGGCTTGTCATCACAAACATCATGCCCGCGTTGGCAGCGGAGCCGGCAAAGCTGAAGCCAACAAGCGTGAACATGCGGCCGCCCACCGCGGGATTTTGCGCAATGATCTCCCCTGCTCGCTCCTCAAGTGCAGTGGTGTAGGCAAGCGAGGAGCCTGGAGGCGCCTGCACCAGCACCATGAAGTAGCCCTGGTCTTCCTGCGGAATAAAGCCGGTGGGAACAGATTGGTACACCCACACTGTGGCGCCCAGTCCGGCGAAGAACACCAGCAGCAGCAGGTAGCGTAGTTGCAACGCCACGTGAATCACGCGCGCGTAGGTGCGTCCCAGCCAGCCGACAAAGTTATCTGCGCCGTGAATAAATGCGGCAAAGGCGCGCGAAACAACGGCAATGTGAAGAAAATCCAGCTGCTGCGGCCGAGCCTCTTCGCCGCGCAGGAAAAGCGCGGAGAGCGCTGGCGAAAGCGTGAGCGCGTTGAATGCTGAAATAGCGATGGAAAACGCAATCGTCAGCGAAAACTGTCGATACAGAATGCCCGTGGTTCCGGGGAAGAATGAAACGGGCACAAACACGGCGATGAGAACGAGAGAAGTCGCAATCACAGCGCTAGTCACTTCTCTCATGGCACGCGAAGTGGCCTCACGCGCATTCGAGTGCTCCATGTGAAGGTGGCGCTGCACGTTCTCGATCACCACAATGGCGTCGTCCACCACCAGTCCCGTGGCCAGCGTGATGCCAAAGAGCGTGAGCGAGTTGATTGAGAAATCGAAGATGCGAATAAATGCGAAGGTGCCAATAAGCGACACCGGAATGGTAACCGCGGGAATGATGGTGGCGCGCCAATCGAGCAGAAAAAGAAAGATGACCGCGATGACAATAACGATGGCCTCAGCAAGCGTCACGAGCACATCGCGAATCGATTCACTCACCGCGGTGGTGAAATCGAAGGCGATGGCGTACTGCAGGCCGGGCGGGAAATTCTTCGCGAGCTGTGCCAGCGCAGCCCTGGCTTTGCGGTCCACGTCGACTGCGTTGGCATTGGAAAGCTGCTCCACGCCAACGCCCATCGCCGAACGGCCCCCGTACTCGAGCAGAGTGCTGTAATCCTCCGCGCCCACTTCCGCGTGACCCACGTCCTTCAGTTGAACCAGGCCATTGGGTGAGTTCTTGACGATGACGTTGTCGAATTCCTCGGGACTGGAGAGGCGGCCCACCACGCGCACGGGAATTTGAAAGGCCTGCTTTGAATCAGAAGGCGGCTGGCCGAGTTGTCCGGCGGGAACTTCGACATTCTGCTCTTCGAGCGCACTCACCACATCGCTTGCCGTGAGATTGCGCGCAGCCAGGCGCACCGGATCGAGCCATACGCGCATGGCGTACTTGCGCTCGCCGAAAATCATCACATCGCCTACGCCCGGCACGCGCTTGAGCGCGTCTTTCACGTAAACATCCAGATAGTTGGAAATGTACTCGCTGGAGTAGCGGCCATCGAGCGTATAAAATCCCGCGCCGAAAACGAAGTTGTTGGTAGCCTTCACGATGTTGATGCCGCTTGAGACAACTTCGCCGGGCAGGCGGCCTTCCACGCTGGCCACGCGGTTTTGCACGTCCACGGCCGCGATGTCGAGGTTGTAGCCGGTCTGGAACGTGATGTCGATTTCGCTGGTGCCGCTGTTGGTGCTGGAGGAGCTGATGTAGCGCATGCCCTCCACGCCGTTGATGGCCTCTTCCAGCGGAATGGTGACGGCTTTTTCGACGGTCTCGGAATCGGCGCCCACGTAAGTGGCCGTCACCGCTACCACCGGCGGCGCCAGCGTAGGGTACATGGCAACGGGCAGAGTGGGAATGCAGATGGCGCCTCCGAGAATGATCATCAGGGCGCAGACCGTAGCAAAAACCGGCCGGTGAATAAAGAAATCGACAAACAAGTTAAGCTCTCTTTCCTTTGGGCCGTTAGCTGTCAGCCATCAGCTTCAGCAAGCGGTTTTCCTGTTTGTTCTATCGCGGCGACGCGCACCAGCACACTCGAGCTAACACCTAGAAGCTGTCTTTTTCAGCCTGGCAGCTGAACCACCGGCATGCCATCCACCAGAAACTGGATGCCGGTCACAATCACGTGGTCGCCCGCGCTCAGACCGGAAACAATCGAATAGTTGTTGTCCACGGTATCGCCCAGCACCACCGGCGTGCGGTGCGCCACGGCCATGCCGTTTTGCTTTTGCATCACGAAAACAAAGCTTTGCTCGCCCTGCCGGATCACCGCAAGCACCGGAACCACCGCCATGGTCTTCGTGCTCCAGATGACTTTGGCCTTCACGATCTGTGCAGTACGCAGGATCTCGGGCCCCGAACGCACCGGGGCTTTCACCAGGATCCCCTGCAGCATGCTGTCCACTTCGGGCGAGACGAAATCGACCGCGGTTTTCTCCAGCAGCTTGCCGTCGTTGTCCGTCAGGTCGATGGCGAGTCCAATTTTCACCTCGCTGGCGCGCTCCGTAGGAATGTAGACGTATGCCTCAAGATCGCCGCTTTCGTCCACTGTGGTCAGCATCGTCGTTGTGGTGACGTAGTCTCCCACATGCACCGGGATGTCGCCCACCACTCCATTGAAAGGCGCGCGAACCGTGTAGTAAGCCAGCAGCTGTTCCTGCGACTTGCGCGATTCCACGGCCGCTTGGTAATCCGCATTCGCGTTGTCAGAGGCCTGCTTTGCCTGATCGAGGGCGTCGCGGCTGGTCACGCCGGCATCGAATAGCTTCTGCTGGCGACCCAGCTCGATCTTGTCGAAGTCAGAGAGCGCCTTCTTCTGCTGTTCGGTGGCGCGCAGTGAGGCCACTGTGGCCTGCTGCTGCCGCGAATCGATGTCGACGAGAGGCTCGCCCTTCGTCACATGGTCGCCCGACCGAACGCGAATCGCCGTCAGCGATCCGCTCACCTGGGGTTGCATCATGGCTGAATTGCGCGATTTGATGGTGGCCACGTATTCGCTGCTCTGCGCCACCGGTTCCATGGCTACGGTCTTCGTTTGCACGGGAAGGCCCTGCGGCCCGGCCCCGGCGGCGGCCGCAGGCTTCTTCTGGCAGCCGGTTGCCGCCAGCGCGGCCAGGGCGAAACAACCCATTAAAAAAGTGCGAATCAATTTGCTTTGCGTCACTCGATTTTTCCTTTGGCCACTCAATTTCAATCTGCATGGGCCGTGTGCGTTCTCGTTCGAATCTTGCCAGCGTCTGCGCGCCCACGTTTCTCGCCTACGATAATTGGCCGTGCCGCCTGGTGATTCCCGCCCTTTCAGGGCGCAAAAAGGGTCGTGCAAAGGCCCGGAGGCGAGGTATTTCACCCGAAGAACGTGTGATGCCGGGGTGCCGAACCGCGTCGTTCTGAGCGGTCGCGCCGTGCGCTATCTCCCGCTCATGCGGGCAGGCCCGGCGCCCTTCCGCGAGAATGGGTTACGGTCATCGCCTGCCCAATTCGCTACCTAACTGATGCGATACGCGGAACCGGGTAAATGATGCAAAATCTGCGCGGCAGGTCCAGCCACGAAGGCCCGCGGCCACGCCGCGGCCTTCATCGAGGATAGCGCACCTCACGGTTACGCCGCCGTGACGCTTCTGGTTCCAGCCGGGGATGGGCAGGCGGGTCAGGACGCCGCGCCAGGCGTCTTTGGCCCCGCCGCGACGCGGTAAACCCGCTCCATTCTCCCTTGAAGGCGACGCGGCGTTTTTTGACACCCTTTCCGCGAGTTGATAGCCTTTGAATGGACGCATCTTGAAAGGCGCAAGGGCCGTTGTTCCCGCCGATCTCTGCTCTCCCAAACGTCCCCGTCGTCTAGCCCGGCCTAGGACACCGCCCTTTCACGGCGATAACACGGGTTCAAATCCCGTCGGGGACGCCAACA
>JBEKEP010000055.1:0-23304 GCA_050013775.1 Occallatibacter sp.
ACCAAGCTGAGCGTGTACACTGGCGAGTTCATCATTCAGGCGCGTCTTGTGGCCACGGCAGGCAACCACCTGGTGCAGGGCAAGCTGCACTACCAGGCCTGCGACCAGAACCAGTGCATGCCGCCGAAGACGATCACGGTGGCGATTGATGTGATTGGGAAGTGAGACGCAGCTTTCAGCTCATAGCTTATGTCTGTTAGCTTTTTCAGAGGCGTGGCAGAGTGTGTGCTTTCCCGGGCCTCAGAGGCAATATCTGTGTATCAGGCAGTAGTCGATTTTCGAGGAGAGAGTGGATGGCCGGTTCGTCGTCGAATTCAATGCTGATCGTCATTGCTTTGTTTGCAGTAATTCTCGCGTGCGCCTTGGTCTACGGCCACATGCATCCTGAACTCGTGGATTCCGTGAAAAACTGGTTTGCCGGGATGGTCAAGATTCCGAACTTGTGAGGTGGCGAAGACGCCGGGGGCAGGACAAACTGCGCTACCGGGCGTGCGACCACAACCAGTGCATGGCGCCCAAGAACATTAACGTTCCGATCGACGCAATCGGCAAGCAGGAACGCTGACGCAGGCCGACCTGCAGTCGTCAGCCCTGCCAGCCTCGGCGCCCGTCATTGCGTGGAGCCGTTGTCGTCTGCGGGCAGAAACTGGTAGCTTACGAACGCAAAGTGCGCGCCATCGGGAGCCCAGTTAGGCACGTTGTCGCTTCCCGATCCGCCGACGATCTGCACCAGGTCGCGAATCTTCCCGTCGGCAACGTTGATGATCCGCAACGTAACGTCCTTATTGGCCGCGTGCCCGGTCACGTCCTTGTCGTAGGAGAGGATCAGGATCGATTTTCCGTCTGGCGAAGGATGCGCCGTCCAGTTGTGCTTCTCGTCGAAGGTCACCTGCTCGGGCTGGCTGCCGTCGGGCCGCATGCGCCAGATCTGCATTCCACCCGCGCGATCGGAGTTGAAGTAAATCCACTGCCCATCGGGCGAAAAATCCGGATCGTCGCTGACGCCGGTGACCGTGGTCAGCGCGGTTTCCGCTCCGCCGACCGGTGAAATGGCGTAGATGTTCAAAGTGCCGTGGCTGGGCCGAGTAAACAGAATCGTCTTCCCATCCGGCGACCAGCTATGAAAGTAGGAGTCGGGATTCGCTGTGACCATGCGCGGCGCGCCGCCTGTTGCAGGCACAATATAAACGCGCCGGCCAGGATGGTCGGGCGTGGTGCAAGTCATCGCAAGCCATCTGCCGTCGGGCGAGAGGCCGTGGCTGCCGGTGCAGTCGGTGGCGTTTCCGATGTCGATCGGCGTGGCCGCGGCGACCGAGCCATCGCCTTCGTTTGCGGGCACGCTCCACAGCTTGCCATCGCGATTGAAGATGAGCGTCTTGCCGTCCCGGCTCCAGTTGGGCGCTTCCATTTTTCCCTTGCCGGTCTGGATCACATAGGCCATGCGCGTTTTGTTGTCGGTGGCGATGGTCTGGAGAGTGCTATAGAGCGCCATGGGCGCGGGAGTTGCCGGAGCCATGAGCGGCTCGAGTTCCACGTGGGCAAAGGTGGCCTGTTCCACCGCGTCTTTGTTGTGGGCGCAAACTCCCAGGCCAGCGTAGAATTCGCCATCAAAGTGCAGCTTGATCGATGCTCCCACCTGGTGCAGCGGCTCGCCGTGCGCGCTCAGGAAAAGCGTGATGGTGTCGCCGCGCTTTTCAAGACGCAACCGCTGCGGCGCGCCGATGTTGAAGGCGATGTCCTGCGTGGTGTCGCCTTTGTTGCGCCGGTATTGCAGCGCCGTCTCTCCGGAACCATGAATCGCCGCGTCGGCGTACATCGCATCTGTGTCGAGCGTCTGGCGGAACATCAGCAGCGCCTTGCGATGAGGGCTTGCGCCGGGGCCGGCATCGGCCAGCTTCACGTCGGCGGTGAGCGAGACGTCGCCCGAGACTTTCTTCCACACAAAGTGGAATCCATCGACGTTAGCCCATAGATTCGCGCCTGCGGAGCGAATGCTGTATTCGCCGGTTGCCGAGTCGAAGGTCGCCACTCCCGGCGGCACAACACTGCCCACATCCGACTGGCTCTCAAAAACGCCCAGCCCATTGGCTGCTTTTTGCGCGCCCGCAATGCCCAAACCGATGAACCCAAACGCCATCACGGCAACTGCCGCAGTTCGTCCCGCTATTTTCGCATTCCGATGCACAATGAATCTCTCCCTTGTGAACGGAATCACTCTACGGCAAGACGGCGGTCATTTGCCAGCGAAGAACGTCACGCTCCGGCCTTCTTCTCGATCTTTGCCCAGGTGTCTTTGAGTGGGAGGGTACGGTTGAAGATTTTCCTGGTTTCGGACGAGTCCGGGTCGACGCAGAAATATCCGACGCGCTCGAACTGGAAGCGGTCGCCCGGTTTGGCGCTTGCGAGAGAGGGCTCCAACTTGGCGTCGTTCACAATCTCGAGCGAGTTGGGATTGAGATTGTCGAGGACGTCCTGGCCTTCTTCGAGATCGTAGGGATCGGGCTTGAGGAAAAGCTTGTCGTAGAGGCGGATTTCGGCGGAGATGGCGTGCGCGGCTGAGACCCAGTGCATGGTCGACTTGACCTTACGGCCATCGGGCGACTGGCCGCCGCGGCTCAGGGGATCGTAGGTGCAGTGCACTTCGAGACTGCCGTCGGCAGCCTTTTGGATGGACTTTGCGGTAATGAAGTACGCGTTGCGCAACCGGACTTCCTTGCCGGGACTGAGGCGGTAGTACTTGGGCGGAGGGATTTCGCGGAAGTCGTCCTGCTCAATGTAAAGCTCGCGCGAGAAGGGCACTTGGCGCGTGCCCGCGTCCGGATCTTCGGGATTGTTCGCGACCTCGACGAACTCCTCTTTCTGGTCGGCGGGATAATTGTCGATGATCACCTTAAGCGGGTGCAGAACGGCCATGGCGCGGCGTGAGCGGTGGTTGAGGTCGTCACGCTGAAAGTGCTCGAGCATTTCGATATCGACAATGCCGTTGGTACGCGAAACTCCGGCCATGGTGACGAAGGCGCGGATGGCTTCAGGCGTGTAGCCGCGGCGGCGGACGCCGGAGAGCGTGGGCATGCGAGGATCGTCCCAGCCGTTGACGCGGCCCTCCTGCACGAGCTGCAGCAGCTTGCGCTTGCTCATCAGCGTGTAGGTGATGCTGAGACGATCGAATTCGATTTGCTCGGAGGGGAAGATGCCGAGCTGGGCAATGAACCACTTGTAGAGCGGCTGGTGGTCGGCGAACTCGAGCGAGCACATGGAGTGCGTGACGTGCTCGATCGAATCCGACTGGCCGTGCGCGTAGTCGTACATGGGATAGATGCACCACTCGTCGCCAGTGCGGTGGTGCGTGGCGTGGAGGATGCGGTACATGACCGGGTCGCGCATGTTCACGTTGGGCGAGGTCATGTCGATTTTTGCGCGCAGGACACGCGAGCCGTCGGAGAACTCGCCCTTCTTCATGCGAACAAACAGGTCAAGATTTTCTTCGACTGACCTGTTGCGATAGGGGCTGTCTGTGCCGGGCTCGGTGAGTGTGCCACGGTGCTGGCGAATTTCATCGGCGGTGAGATCGTCGACGTAGGCGTTGCCCGACTTGATTAGCTGGATGGCCCATTCATAAAGTTGGCCGAAGTAGTCGGAGGCGTAGCAGAGTTTCTCCCAGTCGAAGCCGAGCCAATGGATGTCTTTCTGGATGGCGTTGACGTACTCGGTCTCTTCCTTCTCGGGATTGGTGTCGTCGAAGCGCAGATTGGTCTTGCCGCCGAACTCGTCGGCGAGGCCAAAATCGATGCAGATGGCCTTGGCGTGGCCGATGTGCAGGTAGCCATTGGGCTCGGGTGGAAAGCGGGTTTGGATCTGGGCGTCGCCGAATTTTTGGGTGCGCACATCCTCGGCGATGATGTCGCTGAGGAAGTTGGAGGGGGTGCGAATGTCGTTATTCGGGGTACCGGGGTTTTCCGTGACTGTGTTGCTCATGGCTTTCATTCATTATTCCACGGGACGGTACTCCACATCGCAATCTGCCACTGAGGATGGGTGCTCGAGCTTAATTGGGCAGCTTTGGGCCACCTGCCCTCTGTGTGATGGGATTACTGCTGTTTTCTCACTCGATAGAGAGTCAGCGGTCCGTCTACATACACCTTGTCTGCGATCGCGCTGATGCTGCCCTGATCCGAGGTGTCTTCATAACACCAGATGTAGTCGAAGTACTCGGAGATATGCTCCCAGTTGTCTGTGTCATCTTGATAAGGATCATAAATAATGCGCATGGGAGTCTGTCCGGAGATATCGAACAGGTCATTCGTCGTGGCGCCGCGCCGTATGACCGCATAATCCCAGTAATGCCCATAGTGGTCAAGCAGATCAACATCCCGGGCATCCTCGTAGATTCCAAATAACCTCGCGTTACGAGGAATCTGTTCGATGCCGCGATCCATGGCGGCGTTCCTTTGCGCCTCTCTCTCAAATCCCGTGCCGACATTGAAAACCCGCAATGCGGTCAGCGCTACGCCAAGTACGACAATCCAATTTGTGCGGCGGCCTATGCGAAACACGGCAAATATCAGGAAATAGAGGGTCGGCAACAAGCGGACGTTCACATCATAGTTTTCTCCCCACTGATGGGGTAATGACAGGAACACTACCAGGAAACTAAGTGCGACGCCCAACCAGCGCGAGTTGACGCGTAATTCACGGTTCCCCACCACTGCGACCAGGACGCAGAGCACGAGGCCGCCCGCAAAAAACAGATCGAGATCACGGTTATATCCATGGATCAAATAGTCGCTCACCAGGCGTAGCCTCTCCATGAAGGGCTGCCAGCCCAAACCGGGGTGCCCGGAGAGCCCGGGATGCGCCCACAGAGACAGCAGCGATGCCGGCGCCAGGAAACACGCAAGGCGAAGCCAATTACGCCAGTTGAAGCGAGTCAACTCGAACACGCTGAGAGCGAGGGCTGCCGATGCGAAGGCAAGCAGGTGTGCAAAATACGTGGCAAAGACGAGAACGAAAAAGAAAGCCGCACGCGGCCCAGAGGGTTTGCAGAGGTACCAGAACCACGTTCCTATCATCAGGAAGCAAAGTCCCATGCCGAGGTGAAAGGCTTCAAATCCCCACAGGAACAGCGGGGAAAAGCACAGCGCACATGCCAGAAAGGAAAGCTTGATTTCGGTGCGATTGGTCTGCCAAAGAAACCATGCGACGGAGAACGGCAGCAACACTGTGTTGAATATCAGCAGCAGCTTCCCAGCGGCTTCTACAGGCAATCCCTGTTGAAGCGCGAGCATGAGTACATCCCAGAGAATGTAAGGATAGGGCTCCCAATCTGCCCGGTAATACTCAGAGAAATGGAAGGCAGGATCGTGCAAATGATTGAGGATGAAAGCACGCGCCAAGTGGTTGGGATAGTCAAGGAGCGGTGGTTCCTTGACGAGCAGAAACGGAAGGGCTAACGACGAAACCAAAAGAACGAAGAGAACTGCCCATAAAGCATTGCGCTGTGGGTTGGGCAGCGTTGGCAAATGAGCTCTCCTTGCGGGGAGCTTTTACTCTATCAGGCAAGACATTCAGGTCGTCGATAGAATTGGCTCAGACCCTTTAGGCCAAAGCATGAATCGCCGCACAACTGTGATGCCGATTCGTCGCAGGAGCGTCCAGCTTGGGACAGCCGCATCAACCTAGCGATTGAAGTATTTCTTCGGCCTGGCGGATGCGGGCGAGACAGACTTCGCGGCCGAGAACGATCAGAGTCTCAAAAAGCGGCGGAGCGTTCTTGCGACCGCACACGGCGACGCGGATGGGCTGGAACATCGGCCCGGCCTTTAGGCCAAGTTGAGCAGCGGCTGAACGAAGAGCCGCGTCCAGCGAATCGTGATCGAACGTGACGGTGGCCAGTACCTGCTGCGCGGTTTGGAGAACCCGCAAGGCCATAGCCGCATCGCCGCCTTTTGGCGGGATCAACTCCGCGGGGTCGTAGGGAGCGAGCTGGTCGAGGAAGAAAAAGTCGGCGGCGGAGACGGCATCGCGCAGCAGCTTGATGCGCTCGCGGATAAGCGGCGTGACAACTTCCAGTTTTCCGGGCTTTGGATGGAATCCTGCTTGAGCGAAGAACGGCTCAAGGCGGTGGCTCAGCTCTTCGACAGGCAGGGCGCGAATGTGCTCGGAGTTGAGCCAGACGGCTTTGGGATCGAATGGATCTACCTCAGTGAAATTCACTACAGCGTTGGATCGGTTGACGCCTTCAAGAGTGAACAGGTCACGAATCTCATCAACGGTCAGAAAATCGCGATCGTTCTTGGGCGACCAACCGAGCAGGCAGAGGAAGTTGACGAAGGCCTGGGGCAGAAAGCCTGCATCGCGATAGGTGGTGACGCTGACGACCGGGCCGTGCTTGCGCTTCGAGAGCTTGGTGCCGTCGGGAGCGACCAGCAGGGGCAGATGCGCGAACTGCGGCGTGGCGCCTCCGAGCGCCTCAAAGATCAGCACGTGTTTGAAGGTGTTGGTCAGGTGATCCTGGCCGCGAATGATGTGGCTGATGCGGAGATCGGCGTCGTCGACGCACGAGGCGAGGTGATAGGTCGGCATGCCGTCTGAGCGCAGCAGGGCGAAGTCTTCGACCTCGTCGGCGGGCCGGGATTGCACGCCGTAGACGCCATCGACAAAATGCACGATGCGGCCTTCACCGCGCGGGACGCGATAACGCAGGGCAAACGGCTCGCCTGATGCGGCACGGCGATCGCTCTCCTCACGGCTCATTTCGCGCATGCCGGGATTGAAAAGCCAGGCGCCCTGGGCGGAAGAGTTCTCGTCGTCTGTCGCGTGCGCGGGGGTGAAGTCGCGATAGGCAAGGTTTTTTTCCTGGATTTGGAAGGCTGCAGCTCGGTGAAGCTCGAGGCGTTCGGATTGCTTGTACTCTTCGTCCCAGTCGAGGCCCAGCCAGCGCAGTCCTTCGAAGATGGATTGCACACTGGCGTCGGTGTTGCGCTCGACGTCAGTGTCGTCAAGGCGCAAGATCATCGTCCCGCCGTTGTGGCGGGCATAGAGCCAGTTGAAGATAAACGTGCGCGCGCTGCCGACATGAAGAAAACCGGTCGGCGAGGGCGCAAATCGGACGCGCGGACACGCGAGAATTGGGGCAACTGAATCGGTCATCGTGACGATGGCTTTCATTCACGATGCTATCGCACTGTGGTGCGCGCGCGTCTCAGGACCGCGGTGAACCGGCAAGATGGGACTCGCCCACCGGCTTCCATGGTGAGAATGCCAGGAAATAGACCAGCACCAGTGTGCCCACACAGAAAGGGATGAGATTCAACAGAGAGAGAAACGGCGAAAATCCTGCCTTTTTGCAAATGAACCAGAACGGGATGACGCCGATGACGATGGTTGGAAAAACAAAAAAGGTGCTGAGCACGATAAGGTGCCACGGCTGCAGTAGATCGCCCATGGTTGCCGCCTTTGAATGCGTAGTGACGCGGCCTCATGGTAGTCGCGAGGTTCACGGCATTGCAAGAATCGCGAATTACTGCGCGAATCTAACCCGCGTCTCAGGCCACGGGCGGAGCGGGCGGATTTTGCGGCGGAAGGGGCGGATACCCACCCGGATACGGCGCAAGCTGCGCGACCGGAACCACCTTCCACTCCGCAAAGGCCAGCACGTAAATGAGCACAAGATTGCCGAGCGGAATGATGTTCAACAGTGTAAGCCAGGGCGACATTCCAGCCTTCTTACAGATGAACCAGAAGGGGATGAGGATGACCGCCAGGCAGATGATGCCGATAACCATGAAGATGGGAATCATCATCATCATCGCGTGCTGGACCGACTGCTGCACGGCATCGGACGGATTTTGCAGCGAATCTTGCAGAATCATCGCCAGAAAATTCATAGGGAGCGCTCCGGAATGGGATGAGAACTTTGCTGCCAAGGTACCGCCAAACGCGCCAAATCGCAATGAAAAACTGCACTTACAGATGCCTGCATCCCAATATTGCGAGCAGACCGTAGCCCACAAGTTTGTAGCCTAAGCCAAAGTCCTCACATGCAGGTCCCCATTCGACTGCGATCGCTTCGCAATCTCCGCTCAGGGCAGGCTTTCGACTCCGTTTGGCCCAGATGCCGGCCAAACGTCGCTCAGGATGACAGAGTGCTCTTGATGCGAACCTTGAGAACAGGACGCTAGGTGATGTCTTCCGTGTCGTAGACGGGGCTGACGACACGCTTTTTCGGTACACCGTGGACCGACGAGAGCAGATCTTCGACTACGTCTTCGAGCTGGCGCTGGGTCTCGATCACCGCTTCCATGCTCTTGAGCTCTTCAGGTTCCTGCACGCGCTCTACCAGCACGGCGGCGTGGCACTGGGCGACGTGATCGAGGTTCAGGCCTTCAGGGGTCTTGGCCTTGATGCTCACCTGGTCCATATCGACACCGAGCAGGTCGGCGACGCGGGAACACATTTCGCTGGCGATGGGCGAGATTTTAGGCGCGGCGAGAACCAGCGTGGTGTCGACATTCACGACACGATAGCCCGCGTGTTGCAACTCTTCGAGCGCGAGGTTGAGAAAGATGGCGGAGTCGGCATCCTTCCAGCGCGGATCGCCCGGCGGAAAGAAGCTGCCAATGTCGCCGGCGGCGACGGCGCCGAGCAACGCGTCGGTGATGGCGTGGAGGAGCACGTCGCCATCGGAGTGACCGGCCAGACCCTCGGGGTGATGCAGCGTCATGCCGCCAATGCGCAGCGGCACGCCGGGCTTGAACTCATGCGAGTCATAGCCAAAACCGATGCGTATGTCCGTCTTTCCCATGTTCAATCGCCTGCGTGGGTCAGTGTATTTGTGCTTTCGGCGCCACTGCGGCAGTGCTGCGTTTCCGGATCGTCGCCGGAGAGAGTTTCATAAATGGTCTGACTCGCCAGCGCGAATCCCCCAGGGGTTAAAACCCTTAATTTTCCCGCCATTCTCGGCACGACCGCAGTCGTGCCCTTTCACGAAACCATTTGTGAAACACGACCTAGCTCCGCGAACTGCGTTGCTTCAGATAAAACTCGGCCAGCTCCAGGTCGCCGGGCTGCGTAATCTTCAGATTAACCTGAGAACCGTGCACTACGGCTACGGGAATTCCGGCGCGCTCCAGAAGCGAGGCCTCGTCGGTGCCCACAAAGCCATCGGCGTTGGCCTCGGCAAAGGCGCGTTGCAGCAGGCCGTAGCGGAAGCCCTGCGGCGTCTGCGCCTGCACCACGAACTCGCGCGGAATGGTCGCAGTGATCAGCGCACCATGCGCGGTGCGTTCTACCTGCTTGATGGTGTCAGTGGCGGGCATGCCAACAATGGCCGCGCCATTCTCGGCCACCGCGTCGATGGTGCGCTCGATGGTGGCCACGTCGATGAGCGGGCGCACGGCGTCGTGGACGAGCACGATATCGTCGGCATCGGCGGGCAAGACTTTGAGCGCGTTGGCCACGGATTCCTGGCGCTTTTCGCCGCCCTCCACCACGCGCACGCGGCCGGCAAAACCGTATTCAGCTACCTGCGCCTCGGCGCGCTCCATCTCCGGCTTGCGCACGGCCACGTAAATCGACGTGACGCGCGGCGCCGCGGCAAAGGCGCGCAAGGAGTGAATGAGGATGGGTACGCCATCGAGGGCGAGAAACTGCTTGGGCTGCGGATTGGGCTGCGGACCCGCCATGCGGGTGCCCAGACCCGCTGCGGGAAGGATGACAAAGACTTGCATGGCTCTGCGAGTATACAACGGCAAGCTCTCAGTTTTCAGCCGGCTCCGTGTGCATCATCTCGTTGGTCGCGTGAAAACCGAAGCGCTCATAAATCGGCCGTGCCGCCTGCGAACTGTGCAGCGTGACCACGCGAATGCCGCGCCGGCGTGCTTCCGCCATGCACCGCTCAACGAGTTCATGCGCCAGCCCGCGCTTCCGGAATTCCGGTTCGACGTACACGTTGAGCAGATAGCCGCGCAGCTCACCCTCAGGATCGAAGGGATGGGGCGGCCAGTCGAGAATCAAAAGGCCGGCCGAAGCCACGGGCCGATCGCCATCAGTCGTGATCCATCCGTAGTATTTGCCTTCGCGGATCATGCGCTCGGTCCAACTGACGGAACGGCGCTCCAGCGCAGTCATAAGGGATTCGTCGAGGGTGTGGATCTCTGCGAACATCGCCCTGCGATGCGCAGAGATAAGAGGGGCATCGGCTGTCGTTGCTGCGCGTGTCGTCAACATACGATTCAGTATAGGAGATATGCAGCCGCGGACCGTGGAAAGCGCGCATGTTCGGCGAGCCGCCGGCTTTTTCAGCGGCAGCCCTGTTTGCAGCCTTTAATCAGCGCGTCTGTGCGGCGTGCGGCGATCAGCGGAATCCCGACACCCTCGCCCGGACCGACATTGAGGCCGAACAGCGGGTCGGCGGCTGCGATCGCAGAAATGTTGACCTCTGCGATATTCGTTTTCGCGTTCGAATTCAATGCGCCAATGAACTGGTTGGCGATGAGCGCATAGCCGGTATTCGTGGGGTGCACGCCATCCAGGCTGAACAGGCCGCCGAGAAATCCTGTGGTCGCGTGATAGTTGTTGATGGTGATGCCGCTCTGAAGTGTCTGGAAGTACGAATGAATGTCGACAAGGATGCCGCCGACGGCAGCGACCTCCTGGGTGATCGCAGAATTGTATTGGTCAATTGTCGTCTGGACTTGCGTGACCTCCGACGCAGTCAAGAAACCGGAGTCGGTCAACGGGGTTGGCGTCTGGCCGTGCTGGATCTGAACGATGGCGGTTTCCACTTCGCTCTCACCGGTGGCATTCACAAGGTCTCCGTCGGCGATGCCGAGGTCCGCGGCAACCTGTGCCTGTGTCAGCCCGGTCTCCGTTGCCACCGTGGCGATGACTGTGGCCGCCGGCGTGAGATACGGAATTTCCGTCACGTCAGGAATATTGGCGACGATGAGCGTCGCTTTGGTTTGAGAGTGAAGAGTGCCCAGCAGTTGCGTAAACTCCTGGGTAAAAGTGGCAGCCGGGGTCATGGAACTCGGGCTTCCGCTTTCGTCGGCCTGCAAGGCATCGTCGTTTCCGGCCCAGACAAAAATCGCGGTGGGATTGAGCTCGATGGCCTTATTCATTTGGCTCTTGGTGTCACCGAGCGGGAAGCCGAGCACCAGATCCGTAATGAGCTCTTCGTCCGAAGTAGGCACGAGCACCGGCGCCGTGTTGATGACGTCATTCAGAAGGTGGCCGGGAACGGCGAGGTCGTACGGTTGGGTGAGCGGATCGACTCGGCCGATGCTGATGCCTGATGCCTGCTGAATCACCGGGGGCGGCCCCAGGCTGACGAGTTGTAGAACTGACGGGACGCCCGGCGAGGCGATGAGAGGCAGAGCCAGCGAAAAGTTTGCCTGTTTCGCCACCAAGCTGGCCCACCCATTGGGTTGCTGCGAGTCAAGCAAAGAGCCGTTCTGAAACCCGGCGCTGAGTGAATCGCCGATGACCACGGTGGTCGCGAAGCCGGGCGTGGAACTGGTCGTGCCGCCCGTGCCCGTCAGGCTGTTGTAGAGCTCGCAGCCTGCCAGTCCCGCTGACGCCACTACAGCACACAGGGCTAACGAGACGCGACGTATCCGCCTCTTAAGGCTCTCGCATTGCAAAATTCTTCGCTGGCTTTCCATGCTTTTTGAGCGTTCCCGTATGAGCAGTAAGATGCAGGTCCCTGCAGCGTGTGGTAAGGATTGGAACACGAGTCCTCAAAAATAGTCGCTGGAGGCTGAAATCCGGGATTGACGGACGAAGCTCAGGCCGGTAGCCAAGGTGATTGCATTCGCACTTACCTGGCGGAAAGTGATGGAGAGTTCATGAACAGATGGCCAACGTCCGGATGGGCCCATGCCGGCATCGCTCTTGCTTCTGCATCAATACTTTCGGCGGTAGCCTACTATTTGGGTGAAAGGTCCGCCCTCGATTACCTCAATCGAACCAGCCCCCATCCCGATCCAGGGTGGAATTCGTTTGGAGCTGCTGCGGGCGGATTCGTGGCGGCCTTCTATACCTTTCCAATCGCGTTTATCCCGATTTTCGTGATCCAGAGACTCTTTGCTGCAGGTGACGATACGGTTACTCCGAGCGAGGATCCCCCAACAGTTAACTAATAAGTGAAAGCCGGTCCATAGCCGACTGGACAGCGAGATCAAGGTCACCGCCGAGTCGCCGGCAATTCGGAAGCTCGCTTGGCAATCGAACTCAACGCGAATTGAAACAGGAGCAGAAATCGAGGGACTGAATACCCGGCGGATCGGCGCTGGCGCGCTATCATCCTCTCGTGCCCCGTTCGCCCAAGCCGAAATCTGCGCCCAATCCCGTTCGGGGCCTGCCGCTCGAGACCACGCTGCTGAAGCCCGGCATGCGTTTGGCCGTGGCGCTCTCCGGCGGCGCGGATTCGGTGGCGCTGCTGCGAGCGCTGGTGGCCCGACGCCAGGAGTTGGGCCTGGTGCTCCATGCCGCGCACCTGCACCACGGGTTGCGAGGCGAGGAGGCCGACGGCGATCTGGAATTCTGCCGGGCGCTGGCGGCAAAGCTGGGCGTGCCGTTTCACGAAGCGCGCGTGGATGCGGCTGCCGAAGCGCGGGCCGACGCGAAACTGGGCAAACCGGCCGAGACGATTGAGGAAGCTGCGCGGAGGTTGCGCTATTCCTGGTTCCGAGAGCTCTTGTCCAAAGAGCTGCTCCACGCAGTGGCGACGGCGCATACGCGCGACGACCAGGCGGAAACGGTGCTGGCCAAGTTTTTGAGAGGGGCGTGGACCGAAGGTTTGGCAGGAATCAGTCCAAAGCTCGAATACGCGGAGGGCTGCGTCGTACGGCCGCTGCTGGGCGTTACGCGCACCGAAATCGAGGCGTATTTGCGCGGGCTGGGGCAGGACTGGCGCGACGACAGCTCGAATCGTCATCTGACTTTTACGCGAAACCGCATCCGGCACGAGCTGCTGCCGCTGCTCGAAGGCTGGAACCCGCGGCTGCGCGAGCACCTGGCGCAGATGGCGGAGTTGGCACACGACGAGGAGGCATGGTGGCAGGCGGAGCTGGCTCGGCTGACGCCACAACTGATTCTGCCGGGGCGTCCGGCGCGGGGCCGCGGTCGCGCGGCGGGGGAGGGTCTGGCCATTGAAGTGAATCGTCTGGCGGCGCTCGCCCCGGCGCTGCAGCGGCGGCTGGTGCGCCACGCAGCTGAGCAGTTGGGCGCCGCACTCGACTTTCCCGCAACGGAAGCGGTGCGGTCCCTGGCGCTCAGTGGCCGAGCCGGACAAAAGCTGGCGCTGCCGCAGGGCCTGAGTGCCGAGCGGACGGCGCGGGAACTTAGGCTCTCCCTGGCTCCGGAACCCGCGGCAAAGGGCAAAAACGCTGACGCGCTGAAACCACGGTACACGGTGGCGATTCCTGGCACCATCGACGCGCCGGAGTTCGGAATGCGTCTGCGCATCGAGCTCTCAGGCCCACAAGCCGCTGAAATAGTTAAGGTTGACTGCGGCGGCTTGCCGCGTACGGCCACTTTGCGCAACTGGAAACCCGGGGACCGAGTGCGGCTGCGCTACTCAAGCGGGCTACGCAAAGTGAAGGAAGTGCTGGAACGCAAGCATGTTACGGGAACCGAGCGGACGGTTTGGCCAGTGCTGGAAGCCGGGGGACGCGTGGTTTGGATGAAGGGCGTGGAACTGGAGCCAGATCCCGGCCTTGCGATCACCGCAATGGAGACGTTGCCTGAGGCCTCTGACGCCAAACTGCTTACGCGATTCAAGTAACGGTGACGCAGAGGGTTCTACCCCTTTTGCGGCATTGGATTTGCTGCCAGTTTTTCCGGCCAGGGAGTACAATTTGCTTACTGCTCCCGGGGGCGGCGTTCAGTTGGTGTGCGCCTGCGGGAATTGTGTACTTCTTGCCACTTTGATAGGCGCTGAGGCGTCTAAGAGACAAGCGGCATTGCCAGAGACGAATGACGGGGGTCGCGGGAACGGCATCTCCTTCGCCGCGAAAAGGAGTGGTTGGTGAATTCAAGCGTTAAAACGATCATGTTCTGGGTGTTTATTGCCATCTGCCTGATGATGCTGTGGGCCATCGTGCAGAGAAGCGCGAATATGGGTAAAGAGGTGGAGTATTCCTACTCCGATCTCTATGACAAGGTGCAGAACAACCAGGTGCAGGACGCCACCATCCAGGGCAGTGAGCTAAAAGGCCATCTCAAGACCTCGCCCAAAGACGAGTTCCACACCATTCTGCCAGCCAACTACGAAGACCTGCAGAAGGCAATGCTGGACCCCAGTCACAAGGTCAACTTCACGGTTAAGCCGGAGCAAAACAACTTCCTGCTTCCCCTGCTGATCAACGTAGGTCCGTTTATTCTGATCATCCTGGTGTGGTTCTTCATGCTGCGCCAGATGCAGTCGGGCGGCAACAAGGCGCTTTCGTTTGGCAAGAGCCGCGCGCGCCTGCTCTCGATGCAGCAGAAGAAAGTCACGTTCAAAGACGTGGCCGGCGTAGACGAGGCCAAGGAAGAGCTGAAAGAGATCATCGAATACCTGCGCGAGCCGCAGAAGTTTCAGAAGCTGGGCGGGCGCATTCCCAAGGGTGTGTTGCTCGTGGGACCTCCGGGCACCGGCAAGACGCTGCTGGCCAGGGCTGTAGCCGGCGAAGCAAATGTTCCCTTCTTCTCCATTTCGGGTTCTGACTTTGTGGAGATGTTCGTGGGCGTGGGCGCGAGCCGCGTGCGCGACCTGTTCGAGCAGGGCAAGAAGAATGCGCCCTGCATCATCTTCATCGACGAAATCGACGCGGTCGGCCGTCATCGTGGCGCCGGCCTGGGCGGCGGACATGACGAGCGCGAGCAGACGCTGAACCAGTTGCTGGTGGAGATGGACGGCTTCGAGTCGAATGACGGGGTAATTTTAGTGGCGGCCACCAACCGCCCCGACGTGCTGGATCCTGCGCTGCTGCGCCCCGGCCGCTTCGACCGCCGCGTGGTGGTGGGGCTGCCTGACATACGCGGGCGCGAGGAAGTGCTCAAAGTTCACATCAAGAAGGTTCCCGTATCGGACGATACGAATTTGAACGTGCTCGCCCGTGGAACGCCAGGCTTCAGTGGCGCCGATCTTGCCAACATGGTGAACGAGGCGGCGCTGAATGCCGCGCGCCTGAATCGCAAGCAAGTGACCATGTACGACTTCGAGCTGGCCAAAGACAAGGTGCTGATGGGCGCCGAGCGCAAGTCGATGCTGCTGAGCGACGAAGAGAAGCGCGTAACGGCGTATCACGAGGCCGGTCACGCGTTGGTGTCTTCGAAACGTGAACACTCCGACCCGGTACATAAGGTCACGATCATTCCCCGCGGCATGGCGCTGGGCGTCACGGTGCATCTGCCAGACGACCGGCACAACTACACGCGGGAGTATCTGGAAACGCGGCTGGCCATGATGTACGGCGGGCGCGTGGCCGAAGAGATCTTCCTGAAGCAGATGTCTACGGGCGCGGGCAACGACATCGAGCGGGCTACCGAGTTGGCGCGGGCCATGGTGTGCGAGTACGGCATGAGCCGCCTGGGACCGCTGACCTTCGGCAAGAAGGAAGAGCAGATCTTTCTGGGTCGCGAAATCGCGCAACACCGCGACTTCAGCGAAGAGACGGCGCGGCAGATCGACCTGGAAGTCCGGCGGCTCATCGACGAAGCGTATCAGTCGGCGCACACGATTCTCGAAGCGAACCCGGACGCCATGCACCGTATTGCGGCGGCGTTGCTGGAGCGCGAGACCATCGACGCTGAGGAGTTGAAGTTGCTGATCGAAGGCAAGGAATTGCCTGCGCTGCGCTCCAACCTGGCCGGGCCCGGCGACTCCGACGGCACGCCACAGCAAGTGCTCAAGCCCGAGAGCCGCGGCGGCACCGGAAGCATTCCGGAGGGCTCGCCCTCGCCGGCCTGAAGACAGTTGTCAGTGATCAGTGGTCAGAAAGGGCTGCTCTTCGGAGCAGCCCTTTTGTTTTCTCTTCACTCTGTGAACTACGAACTGTGAACTCGCTTCTGTATACTTCTCCCGCAGACGGAATTCCGTTCGCTTGTGCGCCGAGAGTCGCGGCCGGCCCGTTTGAACCCTAAACAATTTCCTGAGGAGCACTCCGCATGAAGGCCGTCGTACGCCGTTCTTCCGTATTTTTCTGGTTTTGGTTGATTTTCCTGCTCGTGGCAACAGTCGCGCACGCCGCGCCGGTGCTGATGATCTCCATCGACGGGCTCAAGCCCGAATACATTACCCAGGCCGACGCGCACGGCATGCAGATCCCTTACCTGCGCACGCTGCTGCGCGATGGCACCTACGCGGAGGGCGTGGTGGGCATCTGGCCGACCATCACTTATCCAAGCCACACTACGCTGCTTACCGGCGTGTGGCCTGACCAGCACGGCATCACAAACAATCAGGAATTCGATCCATTGCAGAAATTCGGAGGCGCGTGGAACTGGTATGCGGCTGGAATTCGCGCGCCGACGCTGTGGCAGATGGCGCACAAGGCTGGGCTGCGCACGGCCAGCGTGGGTTGGCCGGTGAGCGTGGGAGCTACGGACGTGGATTACCTGATTCCGGAGTACTGGCGCGGCCAGAATGTATCGGGCTCAACGGATCCGCAGGATCGCATGCTGATGGCTGCGTTGGCGCGACCCAGCACGCTGCTCGAACAACTGGAGACAGCGGCCGGCCCGTACATGAACGGCAACGACACCAGCATCGGCGGCGACGAGACGAAGACGCGCTACGCTCTGGAGATTCTGCGCAGGTTCAAACCTGGGTTTATGACATTGCACCTGAGCTCGCTGGACGACACCCAGCACGCCCATGGCCCCTTCAGCCCTGAGGCCTGCGCGGATCTGGAGGCGATCGACGGCATGATCGCACGGCTGGCGCACCAGGAGTTCGCAACCAATCCATCCGCCATCGTAGTCATCGTCTCCGATCACGGATTCATGAACATTACGCACAACATCAACCTGGCGGTTCCATTTATACAGGCGGGGTTGGCGCAGGGCACGTTGAATCCCGTGACCAAGGCGCCGGAGATCAGCTCGTGGAAGGCCGAGCCGTGGATGGCGGGCGGCATGGCGGCCATCATGTTGCACGATCCCGACGACCATGCGACCTACAGCCAAGTCCACGACATGCTGATGAAGCTGGCAGCGGACCCCGGAAACGGAATCAAGGAAGTTCTGGATCGCGAGGCAATCAAAAAGCGCGGAGCCTTTCCCGACGCTGCATTTCTGGTGGTGTTCCAGCCCGGCTACTACGCGGGCAACGCGCTCACGGGCAACCTGATCACACCCATTGCCGGCCCGCGCGGATCGCATGGATTCTCTCCGGAGTTTCCGGAGATGCGCGCGTCCTTCTTCGCCGTGGGGGCAGGCATCGCGCACCATCGCGACCTGGGCGTGGTGGATATGCGCCAGATTGCGCCGACGGTGGCCGGGATGTTGCACGTGGCCATGCCGACGGCGAAGGCTGCGCCACTGCACGTTGCGCCGTGAAACAGAGACCGAGGGCCCGAGGGAACAAGGGAACAAAGGAACAGAGAAAAGCAGCCCAGAAAACACGAACGGCGGTTCCGTGAAGGAACCGCCGTTCTCTTAGCTACTCCATGCTCTTAGAAGATCCTGTAGCTCAAGCCGGCGCTGAGGCCATAGGGATAGATGGTGAGGGCCGAGTTTATTTTCCACTGCTGGTATTCGAAGTCTGCGCAGCGAATGGTGAATTTCCGGTTCAGCCGGTAGTCCACGCCGCCTCCGTAGGTGAACACAAGGGCGTTTCCGGTGAGGAAGTCGCCATTGCCGATACCAACCAGAAACTTGCCGTAGGGCGTGAAGTTGCGAAAGGTCTTGATGGGGACACGGTCGCCGATTGAATAGGTGTTTTCAGATTGGTTGATGGTCTGGCCGAATTCAGGATACTCATTGAAGTCGTTAAAACGGACTTCGAGTTCAGGCTGTATCCAGCGGGTGAAGTGCGCATCCACATAGGCGCCCGCACCATACATGCGATTGGGCGCGGTGTATGCTTCTCCGGTGCCAAAATAATCGGGTTGAAACGCCGAGGCAAACGCGCCGACGCGGACGTTGAGCACACGCGACGTCGCAGCAGGCACTACCTGGCTATGTGCGGAAACGATTGCTGCGAAAGGAAACGCAAAACACAAAAGCGTTAAGATCCAACGTTTCATGAGCACAACGCAAATCCACTTCCTGTGAGTCGTTGAACGGCGGGAGACCGATCTGACTCACGCTACGAGCCTGGCAAAGTGCCTAACTTGCTTAGATGCACTTCGCCGGGCTCGGAAAGTTCATTGTATTATGACTGCGGGTTTTGTGCTGCGTTAGGCGCCGGTTGCTGACCAGGCGGCGGTGCAGCTCCGCTCTGGGGTGGCGCCGTGGGCTGTGCCGGCGGCTGGGCCGACGGAGTGTTGTCGGGCGCTGCTACCGGTTGGTCACTGCTGGCCGGGGCTGGTGCTGCTGCCGGGGCTGGCGGCGCAACGGCCGCCTCGTCATAGCGCTCCAGCTTGTAGAAGATCGGCGTGACTTCGAACGGCATCTTGTCGCGGGCGTTCATGGGTGCGAAACGCTTGGCGTTCAGCATGTGCACCTTGTCGTCCCACGGATCCGTCTTCAGCCAGCTTCCCAGAGGCAGGGCTGCGGTCTGCGACAGATCGTCCCAGTTGATCTTGGGCGCCATGTGAGTCAGATCGCCCAACCATGGCGTGCCGTCGGCTTTCAGGAGCGAATCACCCAGACGGGGCGAGTTCAGCGCCTTGAGCACCTTGGCACGATCCGCGAGCTGTTCGTAGAACAAGCCCGCGCTGGGCAGCTTGTCCTTGTACATGGAGGCCTGCAGATAAATCATGGCCTGCTTCGCGGCGGTGCCATTGTCCACATCAGTGTGGTTCATGTTGATGCGCTGGAAGGTCGACTCATCCGGGAAGAGAAGACGGTCGTTGAAGGCGTAGCGCGTGTCGATGTGGTGGCCCATGGCGATGTGCGCCAGTTCCATGGCGATCACCGAGGCAATCGCTTCCTCGCTGGGCAGGCTGTCGATGAGCCCCTTGCTGATGAGAATGGTGTTGCCGACCGTAGTGGCTTCAACCGTGTCGGTGAGAAGCACGCGACAATGAATCTGGTCAGTGAAGGCCAGATTGTTGGGCACCACCAGGTTGATGACGATCTGGCCCAGAACCTTGTCTTCATAGCCGCCGGCATCAAAAGGCGCCACCAGGCCAGCTTCGACCAGGCGGTCAATCACATTGTTCTCAGCCTGCGTGATCCACATGCGCGAGGCCTGGAGCGGGCTTACATCCTGCGAGTCTTCGCTCTTGTCCACCGCGTCGTCGACCTTCACGCTCACGTTCTCACTGTCGCGAGTGGGCAGCTTGAGCGAGTAGCCCCAGAAATGCGTCTGCGCTTTCAGGCCCACGGACTTGTCGGCCTCGGTGCGCTGGGTTTCTTCAACATAGACGGCCACAGGCAGCCAGATGCCGGGCTGCACGTTCATGCGCCAGCTGTCGAAGTGGAAATAGTGCTTGGATGAATCCTCGTCGGTGGGACCGGTGTAGGTGCCGTTGAAGCGCACCACGTTGCCACCGTCATCCTCGATCCAGATGCGTCCGTAGAAGCGGCCCATGCCCTTCACGTCGGCCTTGGGATGCACATCGAAGACCCAGGTGCGCACCGTACCCAGAAACTCGCGGCGCACGAAGCTGAAGCTGTAGTGCTGCTGGTCGAAGCCGGTGGGATCGAGGAACATCATCTCCATGAAACCGGTGTCGGAATACGTGAACTGCGTATCCAGGTGCAGCGCCTTGGTCAGGCCCGTGATGGCATCGTGGGAACCTTTGAAGAAGCCATGCTTGGCCGCCTGCTGCGTCTTGGGCGTGTACGTCTTGTCGAAAAAGCCTTTGCCAAAGTCCACGCGGCTGAGCATGTAGTGATCCGCGATGGGGACTTCGTAGAGCTTCACGTCCGGCTTGGTGTCCTGAATGTAGGTCTCCACAAGCGGCGTGCGCTGCTGGATGTTCTTGATCAGTACCTTCTCTTGAGCGATGGCTCTCTGAACCAGTGCAGCCTGCTCTGGGGTGAGTTGGCGAGCCTGCTCGTACTTGGGTTCTTTCTTTGCGTACGCGCAGCCTAGTCCGAGGCTGAAGATCAGCAGAGCGATGGGGATCTTTCGAAACGTCATGTGAAACTCCTGGTGAATTACTTCCTGGCTTTCGTCTTTCCTAGCGCGCCTTACGGTGCGTCAAGGCTGAGCACGAGCCATGTGAATCCGACATATTTGATGCTACGCCAACTGGAACGTAATGGTAATGGTGGTGGTGATGTCTACTGCCCGACCGTCCCGTGTTGCCGGACGGAAACGAATCTGCTGCGCGACGCGGCGCGCCTCTTCATCAAGTCCATGGCCCAGTCCGCGGACGACGCCCTGCACTACAACCTGGCCTGAAGCCAGGAATGTAACGCGCAGAACCACATCGCCCTCGACTTTCAACTGCCGAGCCTCCGCCGTGTACTGCACCGGCGGCTTGGAGAGCACTTCAAGATTGGTCGCCACCGGTTCCACAGCCTGCCTTGCAGGAGCTGCAGTCTGGGTGGTGGTGGGAATTCCGGCCGAACCCACATGGCCGTAGTTCCCTCCCGTGTTCGAATTGCCGCTGGCGCCCGGAATGCCGGCTGAAGCGACTTTGCCCGGAGTCCCGTAATTGGAGCCGGATTTGGTTCCGTTCCCGATACCCGTCGATCCGACCACGCCATGGGGCGCGACCGCAGGACCGTTCATACCGCCATAGGGATTGCCGATGGCAGACACGGTCGCCGGGCGCGTCGCATTGGGATTCGGCGTGACGCCGAAGGTTTCGCCCAGGTGCACGGGCGCGGTAGAGGGCTTGCTATTGTTGTTCTGCGCAGGCATGGCGGCAGTGAGCGCAGCATGAGGCTGCGGCGCAAGAATGATCTGCGGCTTGGCCTGTATGGCCGGCATGTTCACCTTGGCCTCCATCTGGACGGGCTTCGGCTCCGGCTTGGGCTTGGGCATCTCAATCTGACGGGGCTGCAACTCTACTTTGGGCGGCTCCGGCGGAGGAGGAATCTTGGGCGGCGGTGGCTGCTTGATGTGCTCCGGCGGAGGAGGAGTTGCGGGAATAATCAGTTCCGTCATCTCATAGTGCTGCTGGATCACGTGCTTGGCCATCATGCCCGCGAGCAAGAGCGTGACCAGAATCGCCATGTTCAAACTCGAGCTGATAACAAATGAAAGAGACCTTCCCTCCGGCTCGGGGAGCAGGCCAAAGTTCATCTGCCCAGGTGAATATTTCATCGACATGTTTCAATCCTCGCTTGGGGCCGCTGCCAGCGGCGCAAAATCGAAATCATTCTTACAAACTATCGGCAAGAACTGTGGCGAACCTTCGCCAGGAAACCCGTACTACGCTCATTGAGATTGTGGTAAGTCCACCGAGCCGTGCGGAGAGCGCTTCCGCCGATGAAATATGACGTCAAAAACTTCTGTGCCGTTTGAGGTCCCGGTTACCAGCTACCCGGCGTCCTCTGTTTATTGCTAACTCTTAATGCCAATCCCTGCCGATCAATCCGTCTGAGATTACAAGCAGAGGAAGGAGGAGAATCCATTATACGTTTGCTAGAAGTGCTCTCCGATAGCCCAATGGTCTCAGCCGATAACCCGATTGGGCAGTAGAACCATAACCAGCAACCCCGGCGTATTTCCACCGCATAAAACCTGCCGCCGGAACTACCCGCTCGTCCGCCTTCGGACATACAGCTCCTTCAACACATATCCAAGGCAACTGCTACGGAATCGCGCTTTCGCCTCAGGCAAAAGTGATGATTCCGAAGCACAGAATCAGGGGTTCCGGTTCGCCACGCTCGGAATACTATAACGCCGTACACTTGCATCCCGCGTGGGCCAATGACCGGCATCGGCAATGACCGCCGGGAAGCTCGTATCACCACCCGGTCGGGCACTGCTCTTATAGACTCAAAGTAACCTAAACCGTCTTGGAAAGGACAGTCTTTTTGTGAAGATCTTGGTTACCGGCGGTGCAGGATACATCGGAAGTACCGTTACGGGATATTTGGGCGAAAACGGTCATAAGGCCGTTGTTTACGACAACCTGAGCCACGGACGCCGCGATCTTTTGCCGGCAGGGGTGGAACTGATCGAAGGAGAGGTGAGCGACCGGTCTCACCTCGAGCAAGTTTTTACTACAGCCCGCAACGATCATGAACCATTTGATGCGGTCCTTCACTTTGCCGCGCTCATTGAAGCCGGCGAGTCAATGCAGCGCCCGGAAATCTACTTTCGCAACAACACGGCAGCTACGCTCTCGCTGCTCGAGGCGATGCTCGCGTGCGGTCCGCGACGGCTGGTTTTCTCCTCCACGGCAGCCGTGTATGGCGAGCCGCAATCCATTCCGATTCAGGAAGATGCACTTCTCGCGCCGACCAACCCCTACGGGCAGTCCAAGCTCCTCGTGGAGCAGATGCTCACCTGGTTGAACCGCATTCACGGGCTGCAATATGCCTCGCTGCGCTACTTCAACGTAGCGGGCGCCGCGGAGGGTCCTGAAGGCGTTGTCCGCGGCGAATCGCACCAGCCCGAGTCGCATCTGATTCCGCTGATTCTCGACGTCGCTTTGGGGCGGCGCGCCTCGATTCGCATCTATGGCGACGACTATCCGACGCCCGACGGAACCTGTGTTCGCGACTACATTCACGTCTCGGATTTGGCCGATGCGCACCTGCTGGCGCTAGCTGCATTGGTGGCCGAAGGCGGTCCGAAGGACCCCCTCATCTACAACCTTGGTAATGGGCAGGGTTTCAGCGTGCGAGACGTTTTGGAGTCGGCGCGCCGCGTTACAGGACACCCCATTCCGGCGGAGATTCATCCGCGGCGGGCGGGCGATCCGGCAGTGCTGGTGGCAAGCTCCGCGAAAGCCGTGCGCGAACTGGGATGGAAACCGCGTTACACGCAACTCGACGACATCCTACGCACCGCGTGGATTTGGCATCAGAAGCGTTACAGCGCATAGAAGCAAAATCACTCAGGAAGCGGCCATGCAGCGCATTTATTTGATCTCGACGGGTGGAACCATTGAGAAGGTGTATTCCGAGCAGAGCGGCGTGGTGGAGAATCGCGCGGCCAAGCTGGAGCGCTATCTGCGCATGCTTCGATTACCTGACGCGGAGATCCACACGTTCCACCTGATGAACAAAGACAGCCTGGAGATG
>JBEKEP010000056.1:0-22938 GCA_050013775.1 Occallatibacter sp.
CAACAAGGAATGAGCCACTTACAGCCAAACCCGTCAAGCACCACAGAAACCGTGAAACTGTGGAACCCCATAAACCGCTAACAATAAAAGGTTTACACGCAAGGATTCCGGGGCATTATTGAGAAACTGCTGAACTGAGAGACTGGGCCGACGCATTCGGAAAAAACGAAGCTCTGACCGCAGCTTCGCCGCGCACTTGATTTCTAGAAAACTGGGAAGGCCGTTTGCGGCGTGGCTGAAGCCAAGCCCTGATATAAAAAAGGCGATTGCAGAAAAATATGAGAAGTTAAGGGCATGGCATTCTGCGTCAGCTGTGGGAGCCAGTTAGCGAACGGCGAGCGCTTTTGCTCGAAGTGCGGAGCCGACCAGACGGCGGCTGCAGGCGGCGCGCCGACGACGCCTCCGCAGTATCCTCCTGCAGCGGGCTTTGTTCCAGTAGCGGCGATGCCGCCCGCGGCGGGAATGCAAAACCATAACAAGGCCTGGTACGCGGTGATTGGCGCGGCCGTCTTGTTTTTGCTCTATCGCATTTTGACGCCGGGGCCGGCGCTGCCGCCGATGCATCAAGCGCAGAGCGGGCCGATCAACCTGATCTTCGTGGTGAGCGAGGATTTGGCTTACCAAACTTCAGGCGATGTGAATCCCTACACGGCAAACCTGACCAGCCAGGGTTTGCAACGGTCGCTGCTGACGGGCACGTACCTGCATCAGCTCGTAGGGTCGACCCAGGTGAACGGCATCTATGTGCTGTCGCCGAGTACCCATTTGCAAACCGCGAGCAATTTCCCCGACATGGTGGCCGCTGAGACCGTGCAGCAGTTCGCGCTGCTAACCCCGGTTACGATGTCGACCATCTACCCCGGGTACGGCAGCCCGTATACAACCGGCGGCTTCCCGCTGAATGCTTCTCCGCCTTCGAATTCCTGCGCGAATTGCCAGGGCCTGGATTTCCAGGACCAGGGCGGCGACAACGAAGCCCTGGTCAGCAGCATCCTTACGGCAAACGTCTCCGGCTCGTATGTTTTCTCAGCGCCGTGGGAGACGACCAGCAGCCTGTTGGCGCGGATCAATCAAGCCAACGGTTATAACCTGGCGCTGCCGGCGAGTTATCAGGGCGCCGATGCGATTTATGTGATTTCGATCGCACCGTCGGGAAGGGTCACCCTGACCGCGTATAACAGCAACGCGAACCCGCCTGCGACCTACCCGACGCTGCCGCAGCAGGTTCCGACCAGCGCATGCAATCAGCAGACGCCCTTCAACATCACGGTGACTGGCGGTGTGGGCGGAGCGCAAATTCCGGCGGGAACCAATACCAACGAAACGTTGTACATCATTCGGCACGCAGAAGCGCATCCGCAAGGTTCTTTCGACGACGGCAATTATGTGGGCACGGGGCAATGGCGCGCGTTGGCTCTGCCGAGCGCGCTGCAAGGCAAGATCAATCCCACACAGGTCTATTCAGTCGATCCCGGCACGCCTGCACAGGGTTCACAGAGCGCCTCGGGACTTTCCGTTTGGTCGTATGTCAGGCCTTCGCTGACCGTTGAGCCCTACGCGATCGCCTATAACTTGCCGTATCGATTGGCCGAGGGCTTCGATTGGGACTCGGGCCCATCCACCAGCGGCTTTTTCTTCAACGGCGGCAGACTCTCCAACGCGAGCGTGTTGCTGGCGTGGGAGCACGCGCGGATCCCGCTGACGGTGAATGCGCTGATCGCTAGCTATTTTCCGCAGGGCGGCGCGCCTACAGCGCCCGACTGGCCAGACAACGACTACGACACCGTGTGGACCGTGACGCTCGACGGCCAAGGGAACCTGGCCATCAATAACTCAGTGTGCGAAGGGATTCCGTCGACGGCGTTGCCGGTCGCGGCGCCGCAATTCTGATTGCGTTTCGAGCGGCGGCATCTACGGCGATTCTTCCGGAGTCGGGAATTACTGTGCGGGTCGGAAGACCCGCACTACAGCCGGTCATGAGACCGGCAGTATTTTTTGCACTCTGATCGCTAGCTGTTCAGCCAGTCTTTGACCTTTTGCACCATGACGTCGCGACCGACGTCGCTAATGGCGTTGGTGAGGGGAATCTGCTTGGGGCAGGCTGCGACGCAGTTCTGCGCGTAACCGCATTCCTGAATGCCGCCGTCGCCGGCTAACGCGCGGAGACGATCTTCCTTGAAGACTTTTCCGGTGGGATGGTTGTTGAAGAGCTTGACCTGCGCAATGGTGGCCGCGCCGACGAAGCCCGTGGTGACATCGAACTGCGGACAGACTTCCATGCAACAGGTGCAGCTGATGCAATTCGAGAGCGGGTAATTGGCTTCCTGCTGCTGCGGATAAACGCGCGGGCCGGAGCCGAGATCGTAGGTGCCGTCGACGGGAACCCAGGCCTTGACGCGCATGAGGTTTTCAAAGAGGACGGAGCGGTCGACCTGGAGATCGCGGACCAGCGGAAACTTGGTGAGCGGCGCGATACGGATGGGCTGCTCGAAATTGTCGACGAGCGCGGAGCAGGCCATGCGGGCCTTGCCGTTAATCAACATCGCACACGATCCGCAGATTTCTTCAAGACAATTGGAATCGTAGGCGATGGGCGTGGTCGGACGACCGTCGGCGGTGACGGGGTTCGTGGCGATTTCCATCATGGAGGAGATGACGTTCATGCCGGGACGCCAGGGGAGCTCGAAGCGCTCCCACACTGCGGGCGCGTCGGGGCTGGCCTGGCGTCTGATTTCAAAAGTGACGGTACGTTCTGCCATGGTGTCCTTCGTTGGGTCTGATCCTATTGCTCTCGTCCAAAAGGCTGCTTCATGCAATGCTCACTTGGCCGCGTCGTAACGGCGCGGGCGCGGCTTGATGAACTGCGTGTCGACTTCCTCGTATTCGAAGCGCGGGCCTTCGATAGAGCCGGTGAAGCTGGCCTTCGTGGTCTTGAGGAACTTCTCGTCGTTGCGATCGGGAAAGTCGGGTTTGTAGTGCGCGCCGCGGGACTCGTCGCGCAAAATTGCGCCGAGTGTAATGGTGCGCGAAAGTTCGAGCATGTTTTTAAGCTGACGGGCGAAGGCAAAGCTGGTGTTGGCCCACTGGCTTTTGTCGCTAAGGTTAACGCGCTTGTAGCGGTCGAGCAGCTCGACGACTTTTTCGTCGGTCTCCTTGAGATCCTTGTTGTAGCGAATGACGGTGGCGTGCTCGGTCATGGTGCTGCCCAGTTCGCGCCACAGTTTGAAGGGATTCTCGCCGCCTTCGTTGTTAATGAGTTTCTTGTTGATTTCGGATTGGCGCGCGACTTCGGCAGCAGCGCCTCCGTCTCCTTCCGCCGCTGGCAGGTTTTTGGCGTACGCGATGGCGTTGGGGCCGGCCTGGAATCCGCCGAAGATGCAACTGACAAGCGAGTTCGCGCCGAGGCGATTGGCGCCGTGGTACTGGTACTCGCACTCACCAGCGGCAAAGATGCCGGGGACGTTAGTCATCTGCTTGAAGTCGACCCAGAGACCGCCCATGGTGTAGTGCATGCCGGGAAAGATTTTCATCGGCTCCAGGCAGGGATCGACGCCGACGAACTTCTCGTAGATTTCGAGAATGCCGCCGAGCTTCCGATGCAGCGTCTCGCGGTCGATGTGGGTGAGATCGAGGTAGACCATGGGCTGGCCGTCGATGCCGAGGCCCTGCTCGAAAACCACCTTGTGAATGGCGCGCGTGGCCACGTCGCGGGGCACAAGATTGCCGTACTTGGGATACCACTCCTCGAGGAAGTAGAAGCGCTCCGACTCAGGAATGGCCTTGATGGCGCGTTTGTCGCCGGGAGTTCGCGGGACCCAGACGCGGCCACCCTCGCCGCGCGCCGACTCCGACATGAGCCGCAGCTTGTCTTCGCCGGGAATGCAGGTGGGATGCACCTGGATGAATTCGCCGTTGGCATAGTAGACGCCCTGCTGAAAGACGGCGGCCTGCGCCGATCCGGTGCAGACGACGGAATTGGTGCTCTTGCCAAAGATGGCTCCGTTGCCACCGGTGGCGAGAATGATCGCGTCGGCCGGAAAGGCTTTGAGCTCCATCGATCGCAGGTTCATGGCCACGATGCCGCGGGCTACGCCTTTGCCGTCGATGATGGCGGAGAGAAACTCCCAGCCTTCGAATTTCTTGACCTTGCCTTCGGATTCGTAGCGGCGCACCTGCTCGTCGAGCGCGTAGAGCAATTGCTGGCCGGTGGTGGCTCCGGCAAAGGCTGTGCGCTGATAGAGCGTGCCGCCGAAGCGGCGGAAGTCAAGCAAACCTTCGGGCGTGCGATTGAAGGGCACGCCCATGCGGTCGAGAAGATCGATGATGGCGGGCGCGGCCTCGCACATAGCCTTGACGGGGGTTTGGTTGGCCAGGAAGTCGCCGCCGTAGATGGTGTCGTCGAAGTGCTGCGCGGTGGAGTCGCCCTCGCCCTTGAGATCCTTTGCGGCGTTGATGCCGCCCTGCGCGCACACCGAGTGCGACCGCTTGACGGGGACGATGGAAAACAGGTCGACCGTGCCGCCGGCTTCGGCGATTTTGATGACCGCTGCGAGTCCGGCGAGCCCTCCGCCCACCACAATGATTTTGGGTGCTGCCATTTAGTACCTTTCAGAAACAGCTTTCAGTTATCAGCCTTCAGCTAAAAGCGCAGAGCTAGAGATTCGGGACGGGGGCGTTGGCGTACCAAGGCCCGACAAATGCCCAAATGCTGGCGATTCCCGCGCCGGCGAGAAGGATTCCGAACGCGAGGCAAATCCAGGCGAAGCGGCGGCGCGCGGTGACTCCTGAGGTGATGCCCCACTTGGCGGCGAAGAGCCAGATGCCGTAAGCAAAATGCCAGCAGACGGCGATCATGGCGATGACATAGACGGCGGCGATCCAGGGATTGGCGAGTTCGGCCTGTACCTTATGGAACGCGTAGTAGGGATTCTCCGGCAGGCTGACGCCCATGAAGCGCTGCGTGGCCACGTGATAGGCGATATAGGCAAAAGCGATGAGGCCCGTGTAGCGCTGGGCCAGATACATCCAGTTCCCTGCCCACGGGTAGTAGACAATGTTCGATTTGCCGCGCAGCCAGATGTAGACGCCATAGAGGGCGTGATAGAGGATGGGCAGAAAGATGAAGACCCACTCCAGCACGCGGACGAGCGGCAGATGGTTAAGAAAGTAAACCTGCTGGCCGTAGGCGAGAGGGCCTTTGAGGGCTTCAAAGTTGGAAAGAAGGTGTTCGAGCAGAAAAGCCCCGATGGGGACAATGCCAAGCAGCGAGTGCAACTTGCGCCAGATGTAGCTGGTTCCCTCACCTGCGCGTAATGGCTGCACACCGCGACTAAGCTTGGGCGCGGCAGAGGATTCAACGGTTGCCATGAAGAGTTTGGCTCCTAAAAGTGCAGGACGAAGCGTCTTAGATTGAGGGACTTTGCTCGGTGTTCTGTATCACCTGCATTATTCGAGGCTGAGGGTGTGAGCGTCAAGGCGGCGCTCCGCGCTTTTGGGTTTTGGAGGAGGGTGGTGGAAGGCAACTCGCATGCAAAGCCGCAATGATGCGGCTAGCGGACGCGCTTCTTGCCTGCGGTGAGCATTTCCACGGCTTTCGCGGCGCGGCTTGTCCTGGTTTCAGCTTGCTTTGCGGCGGAGATCCAGGTTGAGTATTCGGCCTTGCACGATGGCGAGAGGGCAGCGAAGAACTTTGCTGCCGGCTTGTTCTTTTTGAGGGCCGCGGTCAGCTCCGCGGGAACTTCGACGCTCCGCACTTCGTCGTCGCGCTTCAAGACCACAGACACAATGTCTCCGGCTCGCGCTTTAGCGCCGGTCTGCAGTTCTTTGCCCACCATCATGCGGTGAGTGCCGTCGCCCTCTGGCATCAGCGAATTGCGAAAGGCAAATCCGTTCATGGTTCCAGCCACTGGAACGCGCCCTTTGGTTCCGAAGACCGCGGCCACGCTGAAGGGAACGGGCAGGATGGTCCACGCTCCTCCCGGCCCTATCGCCGTGAGCTTTGCCTTGAACTTCTGTTGCATGCGGTGTCTCCTCGAAAAAATAGTATCAAGCGAGCTTAGGCAGCAGAGCGGCAATGGCGCGCCCGCGATGACTGATGCTGAGCTTGGTCTCGAGATCGATCTCGGCCATGGTTTTGCCCAGTTTAGGGAGATAGAACAAGGGGTCATAGCCGAAACCGCCGGTGCCGCGCGGGGCTTCAAGAATTACGCCTTCGACCGAGCCGTCGGCGATCTGCACCACCTCGCCATCGCGCGCGGCCACCAGGGTGCAATGGTAGCGGGCGGTTCGCAGCAACTCGGGAATCCCAGCGAGTTTCTGTATCAGCAGCATGTTGTTCCAGACATCGGTGTTGTCGTTGGCGTCGGGCGAGTCGACGAGGCCCGCATCGGCGGCAAAACGTGCGGAGCGCACGCCGGGAGCTGCGCCGAGTGCATCGACTTCGAGGCCCGAATCGTCGGCGACGACCAGATCGCCGGGGGCAAAACGCGAATAGTAGACAGCCTTGGTCGCAGCATTGGCGAGGAATGTGTCTCCGTCCTCCTCGGGCGCGGGAATCTGCTCTATTCCGGGGAGCGGGACGATATCCAGATCGAGATCGATGGAAAATGCCTGTGCGGCGGTGCGGAAGTCGCGAAGTTTGCCGGCGCTGGTGGTGGCGGCGTAGAGGCGAAGGGCCATATTCCGAGTGTAATGGTGCGGCGAGACTGCGAGAATGCGGGACTCGGGAGCAGGGTGCAATTGACAAGGCGCGCGAGGGTTGCATAAGGTGATTGCGCCCGCAAAGTTTTTCAATGGAAGAAGCGGCTTTGCCGCTGGGACCGTGGCCGGACTTTCTGCGAAGTTTCTCTTTTGGAATCGAGACAGATTATGCGTTGCAAATGGATGCACACATGGACGTGGGGACTGGTTTTGAGCGCGGCTGCCGCGCCGGCTTTTGCGCAGGAGGCCGCGACCACAACAGGGCCCGTGGAACTGCGCGTCGACAATCTGAAAAATCCCCTGGGCATCGACGATGCGAAGCCGAAGTTCTCCTGGCAGGTACATGATGCGGAGCGTGGCGCGAAGCAGACGGCGTATCAGGTGCGGGTGGCGTCGTCGCCTGAGTTGCTCGCCCAGGGCAAAGCGGACGTGTGGAATAGCGGTCGCGTGGAATCAGGGCAATCGCTGAATGTGCGCTACGGCGGGGGAGGGCTTACGCGGGTATTTGCTGCGAGCACCCGGTACTTCTGGTGCGTGAAGCTGTGGGGTGCGGGCGGAAAGGCCTACACGGCGAGCGAGACGGGCTGGTTTGAAACTGGCCTTTCACCCCAGCGGCGAGTACCCGTCGCCGGGGACGCCGAAACGATGAACCAGGACGCGTGGACGGCGCAGTGGATTGGGTACGAGACGCCGGAAGAGGCCACGGTGCGTCACGCCCGGGCTCTTTGGATTGCAAATCCCAACGCGAAATTACCGGCAATTGCCAAGGATGCCGAGCAACGCTTCGCGTATCGCACGACGATCACGCTCCCGCATTCTGTGCGTTCTGCCGCGCTCTACGCCACCGGGCAGGACACGGTTGCGGCGTGGGTAAATGGTACGCAGGTGCTCACCGAGAATCCGCTGCCGCCGTACAAGCAAATGCCGTGGAAGAAGTTTGTGCACGCCGATGTGACGGCGCATCTGAGCGCCGGCAAGAATACGCTTGCGATTGAAGCACTGCACTACGTGGTGAATCCCAACGGCATGGCGACGGACGATGCGCCACCGATGATTGCAACGCTTGTAGTTGAATACGCGGACGGCACTTGGGCAAGTTTTTCAAGCAATCCGGAGTGGAAGACGGCGATCGAACCTGGCGACGGGGGGCCCGGCGGCCCATGGCAGTTGAAGAGCTATGACGATTCCGCATGGAAGACGGCCGGCGTGTGGCTGCCGCTCAGCTCGCGGCGCTCGGAATCGCTGGGCGAGCCGTGGATTCCGGATTCGGTGAAGGCGCTGCGCAAAGATTTCGCTATCAGCGCTCCGATCAAGTCGGCGCGTTTGTACGCCACTGCGCTCGGCGCGTACGAGATGTTTCTGAACGGAAAGCGCGTGGGCGATCAGGTGCTGTCGCCGGGATGGACCGACTATCGCGAACGGGTCGTATATCAGACCTACGACGTGACGGATCAGCTTGTGCAGGGGAAAAACGCTATCGGCGCTTTGCTGGCTCCGGGATGGTATGAGACGCCACTGGAGTGGTTCCAGCAGCCGAATAATTACGGCTTCACCCCGCCTGCGTTGCGCGCACAATTGCGAATTGAGCATACAGACGGGAGCGTGGAGTGGATCGCGACAGATGAGAGCTGGTTAGCGGATGATTCGCTCATCCTTCATTCCGAAATCTATGACGGAGAAAACCAGGATGGTCGTCGTGCGCTTCAGACGCTGGGTGCTTTCGTCACCAGTGTCGTCGCGGAAACGTGGCCGCATGCAACCGCAATCGATCCTGTGCCCGTAAAAATCGTTGCGCAGGATTTTCCGCCTATACAAGTCGAGCGCGAGTTGCAAGCGAAATCGCTGACCGAACCCAAACCGGGCGTGTGGGTCTACGACTTCGGGCAGAATTTCTCGGGCGTGGAAACGTTAAGTGCCAGCGCTCCGTCTGGAACGGACGTGCGGTTGCGGTTCGCCGAGGTCCTGAATCCCGACGGAACGATTTATACAGACAATCTGCGCACGGCGAAGGCCACCGATCACTTTATTTTCGGCAGTGCCAACTTCGGGGGCTTCACGCCTCAGTTCACTTTCCACGGTTTCCGGTACGCCGAATTGACCGGGCTGCCAACGGCGCCGGGCAAGGATGCGGTGACTGCAAGGGTCATCCATACCGACGCGCCGTGGACGGCGAGGCTTGAGACCGGCAACGCGATGATCAACCAGTTGTGGAGCAACATTCTGTGGGGGCAGCGGTCAAATTTTGTAGGCGTGCCGACCGATTGTCCACAGCGGGACGAGCGGCTGGGCTGGATGGGCGACGCGCAGGTTTTCTGGCGGACGGCCAGCTACAACATGGACCTGGCGGCGTTTTCGCGGAAATTTGCCGCGGACATGCGCGGCACGCAAGACGGACAGCCGTTTTACGGGATTTTCTCGCCGGGTACGGTTACAACATTTGCAGGCGCTGCCGCGGCATGGAGCGACGCGGGAGTGATTGTTCCCTGGACTTCGTGGTTGCAGACCGGCGACACCAGCATCATCGAGCAGAATTGGGATGCGATGACGAAATATGTCGACGCGATTGCGGCGGCGAATCCCGATTTTCTTTGGGAGAAGGAGTACGGCCAACCGTTTGGCGACTGGCTGTCTCCCGAGGGCAAGACCGACGAGCGGCTGCTGGCCACGGCCTACTGGGCGTGGGACGTGACGTTGATGCACCAGATGGCGCTGGCCACGGGGCGAAAGGCGGACGCGGAGAAATACGCGGCGTTGTTCGAGAAGATTCGCGCGGCATTCCAGAGGCAATTTGTGCGCGGCGATGGGTTTGTGGCGGGCGCGGACAACAGTCCGTCTCAGTTTGGCGTGATCAACAATCCCAACGCGAAGAGCGAAGGCGGCGACACGCAGACCGGTTACGTACTGGCGCTGCACATGAATCTGCTGCCTGATGCATTGCGCGCGGCGGCCGCGAAGAGACTCGTGGACAAAATAGAAGCCAACCACAACCTGCTGGCCACGGGATTTCTGGGTACGCCTTATGTGTTGGAAGAGTTGACGAAGGCTGGCTATGCGAAGCTCGCTTACACTCTGCTGCTGAACACGCAGTACCCCTCTTGGGGCTACATGGTGACGCATGGCGCGACGACGATGTGGGAGCGGTGGAACGGCGACCAGATGATGAACGATCCGGCGATGAATTCGTTCAACCATTATGCGTACGGCGCGGTGGCCGATTGGATGTATCGCTACGCGGCGGGAATCGATGCGACGCCGACCGATGCCGGCTTCCACACGGTGGTGCTGCATCCCGTGTTTGATGAGCGGCTGGGGCACATCGCCTTCGATTACGACTCCGTGTATGGGCCGATTCATTCGGATTGGATGGTGACGGGGGCGACTGCTGTGTGGCACGTGACAATTCCCGCGAATACGACGGGATGGCTACCGCTGAGCGCCGAAGATGCCGCAAAATACAAACTCGACGACGCGGATTTGGGCGGAAATCCGCAGGTGAAGGCGGAGACGCGGGCCGGAGAGAGCGGGTTTGTGCTGGAGCCGGGGAGTTACTCGTTCAAGGCCGCGATTCCGTGATGGGAGTGATGGCCTTCGCTGTACAAGAGAGACACGCAACCGATAGGCTTTGAGTTTGCTTGCGGGTTTGGTGCGGGCGCTCGCTGAAAAACAGAAACGGAGAAGGAATGCCGATCGCAATTCTTGCTGGAATCGGGTGGCACACGGTGGGAGCGGCATGCGCCGCGTCGTTTTACGCGCCCATTGAGAAGGTCAGGAATTGGTCGTGGGAAACGACGTGGGCCTTGATGGGTTTGTTCTCGTGGATCTTGCTGCCGCTCACGATGAGCTACATTCTGCTGCCGCATTTCTTCGGATTTTATGCATCGCAGCCTTGCAGTCTGTTGCTTAGAGTGGCGCTATTCGGCGCGATGTGGGGCGTGGGCAATGTGAGTTACGGCCTGACCATGCGGTACCTCGGCATGTCCCTGGGAATCGGCGTGGCCATTGGCGTGACGCTGGTGGTGGGAACCCTGGTGCCACCCGCATTGCACGGGCAGTTCATCGCCAAGTTCACTAGCCCGGGCGGGATGTGGAGCATGGCCGGCATTGTGGTCGCGTTGATTGGCGTGGCGATTGTCTCCTACGCCGGACACCAGAAAGAACAACAACTGGGCGCCGAGGTGAAGGAGTTCAACGTAGGGCTGGGGCTGGCGCTGGCTGTGCTGTGCGGCATCTTTTCTGCGGGATTCTCTTTCGGCCTGGATGCGGCGGCTCCGCTGCGCACGGCGGCATTGGATCTGGGTGTGAATCCGCTCTACGCGCGGCTGCCCAGTTACGTGCTGATCATGGGCGGGGGCGCGATCGTGAATATGACTTACTGCTTCGTGCGCCTGGCGTTCAAGAAGGGCATTTCGCTGCGCGCCGACCTGGCCCAATCCAAAGCCACGATCATCAAGAATGTTGGTCTGGCTGCGGCGGGCGGCGTCATGTGGTATCTGCAATTCTTCTTTTATTCCTGGGGCGAAGCCAATATTCCGGCGCGGCTCGACTATGTGAACTGGATGCTGCACATGAGCATCTACGTGTTGTGCGGCGGGCTGGTGGGACTGGCACTCGGCGAGTGGGCCGGTGTGGGCAAGCGACCAATTCGGCTACTGTGGGCCGGAATTCTCGTGATCATTGTCGCGGCGAACCTGGTGGGACTGGGGATGGCGTCGTAAAGACAGGAAGCAAGCCACCCCAGCGAGCAAAGACCGCTCGCCGGGGACCCCGGCGGGGACCAAGGGAACAAGGAACCAAGAAAGCAAGAACGCGCAATCAGGCGGTTGCGGGGAGAGGGACTTCCTTGTCCAGCGCTTGGGCGATTAGGTCGGCGCGGAGTTGGTCGACGGTGGTGAAAAGCAGCGCTTTCATGCCCAGCGCCGTGGCAGCTTCGACATTCTCCTGGCGATCGTCGATAAAGAGCGTCTCCTCAGGTTGCGTGCCGAGTTTCTCGAGGGTGTAACGATAAATTGCCGGATCGGGCTTGGCCATGCGCAACTGATAGCTCCACACAAGCACGTCAAAGCGCGTGAGCCATTTGATCTCGCGCTCCATGGCCTGCTGCACGCTGTCGCCAATGTTGGAGAGGATGGCGGTGAGAAATCCGCTGGCCTCGAGCGCACCCTGCCACGCCAGCATGGCCGGATTCAGCGTCATCCACATGCGGGCATCCCAGTGCATCAGCTCTGCGACGGCGGAGGGGGACAGCGTGAGTCCTGCTTGATGGAGAATGTCGCGCCAATAGGCCTCGCCGGTGAGCTTGCCTTCGTCGAAGGCGTGGCGATCGGCCCAATAGAGGGGATCGAGGTTCTCGGCAGGAAGTCCCGTGATACGCATGAGTGCGGCGTGCGCTTTTGGGTCGGGCGGACCGGATAGGACCATTCCATAGTCGAAGATCACCGCGCGCAGAGACAAGCAGATCCGCCTTTTGCGCCCGTGTATTGTGGAGGTGGGCGCTGATTCCATTGTGCACGATGGTGTTCGTGCGGGATTCAAGATGCGAAAAGCAAAGGCAGGTTCTTCGACTCGCTCCGCTCGCTCAGAATGACATGCTATTTATGTCGCACAGGATGACAATCTTATTGTGATGCGATTTTCTGAACGAACTGGCTGGAACACGGAGGAGAGCGAGCTGGCGCGGGCACACCGGCTGCGGCGACAGTCAGGTCTGCCGATCGCCGACCTGACGGCGTCGAATCCTACACGCTGCGGCTTCAAGTATCCCGATTCCCTGCTCGCGGCGCTCACCGATCCGCGGGCGCTCGACTACGATCCGCAGCCGCGCGGCTTGCTTCCGGCGCGAGAGGCCGTCTGCCAGTATTACGCCGACCACGGCGTAGCACTCGATCCCGGCCAGATCGTGCTGACCACGAGCACCAGCGAGGCGTACAGCTTTCTGTTTCGCCTGCTTTGCGATCCTGGCGGCGAAATTCTGGTGCCGCAACCGAGCTATCCGCTCTTCGACTTTCTGGCCACGCTCGATGATGTGCGCATCAAGGCCACGCCATTGGTGTACGACGACGGCTGGCAGATCGACTTCGAAGGCATGCGGCACGCGATTACTCCGCAAACTCGGGCTATTGTCATCGTGCACCCCAATAACCCGACAGGGCACTTTACCAAGGCGTGGGAGGCGGAAGAGCTGGGCACGATCTGCCGTGCAAATGGACTCTCGCTGATCGTGGACGAAGTTTTCTTGGACTACGGCTTCGGCGCGACCTCACTAAGCTTTGGTGCGGGGCTGGAGGGAGTTCCGGTGTTTGTGGTGAGCGGATTGAGCAAGATCGCCGGCCTGCCGCAGATGAAGGCAGCGTGGATCGCCGTAACCGGCCCGGAAAAGGCCCGGGCACTCGACCGGCTGGAAGTGATTGCCGATACCTTTCTCTCAATGAGCGCGCCGGTGCAGTGGGCGCTGCCGGCGTGGCTTGCCGGCAGGGCGGAGATTCAGGAGCAGATTCGGAGGCGCGTGAGCGCAAACCTGGCCGAGCTGGACCGCCAGCTCGCCACGGCGCCCACTCTACAACGGCTCGCGGTCGAGGGCGGGTGGTACGCGGTGCTGCGCGTTCCTGCCCTGGAGCCGGATGAGCAGACGGTTTTGGCACTCCTCGAGCGCGGCGTCTGGGTCCATCCCGGCTACTTTTTCGGGCTTCCCGAGTCTGGCTGGCTGGTGGTGAGCCTGCTCGGCGAGGAGGCGGAGTTTAATGACGGAGTGGTTACTGTTACTAACTACTTTCGCACGAATCATGGCGGTAATATTACGCGGTAACCACCAGAACCTTTAGATGAAGTAATCTTGTTACATCTATGAATTTTAAATATTTAGTAAAATGAGATTTCCACATTATTGCTTTTGCAGAAAAGGGTTGCCTCGCCGTTCTGCGCCAATTGTCGTCACGGGGCCGTGTCCCGGGAGAACCCTGGTTTCGTCGGGCAGTGCCATCAGACGGGATTTGAGCGAGTCCATGATCTGATCGAAGTTGCCGCCGGGCAGATCGGTGCGGCCGATGCTGCCCGCGAAGAGAGTGTCGCCGGCAACCAGCAGCTTGAGCGGGGCAAAGTGCAGGCAGATCGAACCCTGGGTGTGCCCGGGGGTGTGCAAGACCTGGGCGGGATAATGCTCGAGTCCCACGATCTGACCGTCCGCGAGACCTGCGTCGGGCGGGGCGACCTCCGGAGGTCGAACGCCGAGCCACGCGGCCTGGGTGTCCATCATTGCAAGCAGCGGCAGGTCGTTTTCGTTAAGGAGGATGGGTGCGCCGGTGAGCCTCTTGAGCTTGAGTGCCCCGCCGACGTGGTCGATGTGGGCGTGGGTCACGATGATCTGCTTGAGTTTGAGGCCGGACTTGGTGAGCCGCTCATGGATGCGCGCTATATCGTCGCCTGGGTCGATGACGATGGCCTCATGGGACTCTTCGTCACCCAGGATGGTGCAGTTGCAGGCCAGCGGGCCAACGGGAAAAGAATCGAGGAGCATGGGGTTGATTGTAGGAGCTTTTAGCTTGGCACTCAAAGAAGGCTGCGCCTCCGTCGGCTCGTCCCTCCGGCTTAGAAGGGCTGCGGAAGTCCTTCTACCTCGACCTCTAAGCGATTTGCGACGTTGTCGAATGAGATCTCAAATCGGTTTAGGGGGTACGATTGAGTGCGGTTTCCGAAGGAAACCGTTAGGTAGAACTGGTTTGCGTTGATTACCTGAGCCTCGTGGGTACTTTGATTGACCACGTAGGCCATGCCGCTTTGGCGGCTGAGAATTCGAACTGTGATTGACCTGCCCACCCATCTCTGGAGCTCATAAGTCTTTGCCAGTCGGGCCGCGAGCAGCGACTCATATTTTGCAGAATCGGGCACAACCGACCTCGACCCGTCCCGGACGAAGGGCTGGCCGGCGAAGTGAGGCTTAGAGGGACTTCCGGGGACGACGACAGCCAAGCACTCCCTCCCATTCTCCTGGATTGTCTGGGTTGTGTAATAGATCGACGGGTATGCGCTTTGCATCTTCTCGGAGAATGTCATCTGGAGCCTATCGAGATTTGATGCACTGTCTTGGATTTCGCCAGTATCCGTCGCGCCGATGAAAAGCACACCTTCTTGGTCATTTGACAGCGTGTTCGCAAATGCAACCACGGTCTTGACCCAATCCTTGGAGTCCCCTACTGTCTTCCGCTCAACGAAAGAGTGTTCCGTCGAATGAAGTAGTCGCAAGAGGTCCGATTCGTTCTGTGCCATCCCCATTTCCTCCGGTGATTCATCTATTATCCGCTCGGGGTGCGATCTTAGGATTCGCCGGAGGGGGATGGAGCACACGTACCGAAAAAGTAACGAAAAGGCGAAAACATCTGTTGCGATTCGCTTTTTATTCGCTATAATGCGCCCATGGCCGTCACTCGCAGACAAAAAGAAGTTCTGGATTTTCTTGAGACGTTCGTCAACCGCAACGGGTATTCCCCTTCGTTTGAGGAGATTGCGCGCGGCATGAGCCTGAAAAGTCTGGCTACCGTGCACAAGCACATCACCAATCTCGAAAAGAAAGGGATGCTGGACCGCGTGCACAACCGCAGCCGGTCGATCGACGTGCTGCCACCGGGCTCGCGCACCCGATCGAGCCTGAAGCTGCCCCTGGCCGGGCGCATTGCCGCCGGCCTGCCGGTGGAGGCCATGGAGACCCCGGAGACCATCTCGCTGCACGACGTGGTGGGAAACCGCGACGTGTTTGCGCTGGAGGTGCGCGGCGACTCCATGCGCGACGAGCACATTATCAACGGCGACTACGTGCTGGTGGAGCGGACGCGCACCGCGCGCAACGGCGAAATTGTGGTGGCGCTGGTGCACGGCTCGGAGACGACGCTGAAGCGTTTTTATCCCGAGGGGAACGTGGTGCGTCTGCAGCCCGCGAATATCGAAATGGATCCTATTTACGTGCCAGCCGCACAATGCGCCATCCAGGGGCGCGTGCTGGGCGTCCTGCGGAAGTACCGGTAAAGCAAATTGCCGTGATTCGTGAACCGTGGGCCGTGAACGAGTGAAGAAGTGAAATGAGTGAATGGGCGGGCCGCGCTTAAGCGCGGCCTTCACTGTTTGCTTAGCCTGCGGCCCTTGCCATGCGCTCGGCGCGCCAGATTGCGCCATGCAGCGCGACTACTTCTTCGGTTCCTACTGGCATATCGGGCGCAGCTGCGTGCAGTCCGGCAACGAATTGTTGGCGCACCAAACCCATCTTGGCGATCACGCTGCCCGTCCATGCCACCGGAATTTCGCCGGCAATGCCATGCTTGCGACGCAACTTGGAGCGGACGAGGAGCACGAATCCGACCAGGTCGAGCGCGGCCTGTTGCAAAGTGCCGACGGCGACCGCGTCTCCCGCATCGGCCAGTTCGTGGATGGCCGGCGCGAGCGCGGCAAAATCCGGAGCAGGCGTGCCGTCGCCCATATTGATGAACTCGTCCATACCATTCGTGTGCCAGATCTGCATGACTTTGGGGATCACGAGGCAGGGCTCCTCGCGATCGAGAGCGTGAAGGGCGCGGCGAATGGAGTTGACGCCTATCCAATAGCCAGAGCCTTCATCGCCGAGGCGCGAGCTCCAGCCACCGGCGGTTTCGAGGGTGCCATCGGGTGCGCGGCCCACGCAGTTGGTGCCGGTTCCCGCGATCTGTAGAATGCCCGGCCCTCCTTGAAAAGCTGCGTCGAGGGCGATGATATGGTCGCCCACCACTTCGCTGCGGTCGATGCCGAAGTCGTCGAATACCGCGGTAATCCATTCCGTGATGCCGGGCATGCTGGCGCTGGCCACGCCGCAACACGCGGCATCAATGTCTTTAGCGCCTGACTGCGCAAAGGCTTCTTTGAGTACGGCGCGCAGATTGGCTTCCGCCACCTCGGCGCCTACGCGCAATCTCTTGATGGATCCGCTTTGCCCACTGCCCACAATCTTGCCATCGGCGACAATGGCGGCCCGTGTGTTAGTGCCGCCGCCGTCAATTCCCAGAACTACGCTCATGATTTGTCGATTCCCTTTCTATTTTTGCGGCGCGGCGCCCCCATCGCGCAACGTTCCCGACAGAATATTCAGGTCGCCATCGGTTTTCGGCGGATTGAGGCCCAGCAGATGCGCCATCCACGGATACAGATTTACGTTATCAAACGGAGCAACCGTTTTCCCGACGCGCAGATCGGGGCCTGAGGCGAAGAAACTGGCCTTCATCTCCGGCAAAAGGCGCGGATCGAAGCCGTGCATGCCGAGGTTGGGCGGTTTACTTGCTTCTCCGGCAGCCGGGGCGTGGGCGCGAATGGCAAAAGGCCCCGTGGCGACGACAATCGGGTCACCTTCGCGCGGATTCTGGTTGAAATTCAGGCCAGCCGGCACATCTTTGCGGCGATAGACGACGAACTGTGAGGAAACACGCTTGAGCTGGTTGTAGACGCGGTCGCGATCCTCTTCAGATTTGCCGTAGAGCAGTTCGCCTACTGTGTCGAATGCGGAGAGATCGGCAAATTGATCGAGGTTGATCCAATCGCCTTGCGATTTCACCATGCCGTGATCGCTGACTACGACGAGATCGATGGGCAGTCCAGTGGTGGCGAGCGCGTCGCGAAGTTTGCCGATGAGGGCGTCCATGCGGAGCGCGGCGGCGCGGGTCTCAGGCGTGTCAGGCCCGAACTCGTGACTCGTGTGGTCGGGCTCGGAGAAGTAGATGGCGATGAAATGCGGACGGTCGGCGGCAGAGAGATGGAGCAGCGCCAGAGTGTCGTCGATGCGCGCCTGCTGAGTTTCGGGCGAAGCCTGGGTTTTGCCATCGTAGACGGCGTAGTAAGAAGGCAGGAAACCGGCAATTTTGGCCTCGCATGCAACCCACAGAAGGCACGCCGTGCGCATGCCCTGGCTCTCGGCAAGGCTCCACAGCGGAACGCCGCCGTACCAGGACCCGTCGTTGGTGGTCTTCTTGTCGTACATCGAGTAGCGAGCGCCGCTTGCGGGATCGAGAAAGTTGTTGGCCACAATGCCGTGGTGCTCAGGATAAAGGCCGGTCACGAGAGTGTAGTGATTGGGAAACGTCAGCGAGGGATAGCTGGGCAACATGCCCTGCGGCGCCCACACGCCCGCCTTACCAATTGCAAGAAGGTGCGTTGCGTTGTCGCGCCGTGCATAATCCCAGCGGAAGCCGTCGAGCGAGACCAGCACCAGGTAGTGTTGGCTCTGCGCCCAAGCGGAGTTGGGCCCATTGTCGACATGCGTGATTGGAAGCGCCGGATTGTAGCCGGTTCCCTGCCCTGTGGCCGCGAGCGGCGCCGCAAGAAGACTAAGGGCGAGAAGAAGCGCGGTAAGAATCGAACTGCGCAGAGCGCGAGGTTGCATGGAAGAAATCTCCTGCATCAGGGTATCGCATGGAGGGTACGGCGAGTGCGAGTGTGCGGGTGTGAGTGCCGGTCAGGAGTCCGGCGCTACAGTTTGTCCGGCGCTACTTGAACACGCGGGCCCAGGTCATGCGTGCCAGGCCGACTAGAAGAATGGCGATTTTTTGCACGGTGGGCACGCTGGCGCGGCGAGTGAAGACGTCATAATCCGCGCGCTCGATGCGCTTGAGCAACGCGTGGTAGATGGAAACCAGCACCCAAAGCGCGGGGCGGCTTTCGCGATGAATGAGCGGAAGCAGCTCATCGGCGGAGCGGTAGTAATCTTCGGCGCGACCGGCCATGGAGGCAAACAGCGCGCGCTCCGCCGGCGTGGGAGGCGCGGAGGACGGGCGATGCAACAGCGACTCGAGCGAAACTCCATGGGAGGCGAGGTCTTCAAGCGGCAGGTAGACGCGATTGCGCGCTGCGTCCTCGCTCACGTCGCGCAGAATGTTGGTGAGCTGGAAGGCGATGCCGGTTTCCTCGGCAAGCTTCTCGGCGCGGTCGCCGCTATAGCCGAAGATGCGAATGCAGACCAGGCCCACGACCGACGCGACAAGATAGCAATAACGGTAGAGATCGGCAAAGGTTGAGTAGGTGTCTGGCGCGCCGGTGGATGTGTGATCGAGATCCATGGCGACGCCGTCGACCAGTTCGTCGAGCAGTTGAAGCGGGATGGCGAAGCGCGTGGTGGCGTCGCGCACGGCCAGGAACACAGGATCAGCGGTCGGTCCACCGGCAGCGGCTTCATGCCATGCGGTCAGCCAGGCGTTCAGCTTACGGCGGCGCTCCTCGCGCGGCAGGCTCTCATCGTCGGCTAGATCGTCGGCCTGGCGCATGAACGCGTAGATGGCACAGATGGCGTTGCGGCGCTCAAGAGGCAGCGCCACGAAGGCGTAATAGAAATTCTTGGCTTCGCGCTTGGCGATCTTCCGGCACAGCGCGTAGGCCCTGGCCAACTCGTCGCCCAATTCGTTCGATGGAGCCGTCGGGGTCAAGCAGCCTTTCCTGTTCCGAGGCGTAGGAACGGCAGCGCTTTGCCGCCCAGTGCGCGCAGGGCCAGCGCGAGCTTGGTACGCCGGGAAATAGTCGGGCGCGCGCTCAACACGTCATAGTCGCAGCGCTCAATGGCGCGCAGAATTTCCAGCCCTCCGCGGCTGAAGAGATCGAGATCGAGTGCGAGGTCGCGATTGACGCGCCCGATGAGCGGCAGGCCGCGCGCGAAGAGAGAGCGCGCGTAGTCCACTTCGTGACGCAGCAAGGCGCGGAACTCGTGCGTGGCCACGCCGCCTGCGATGGTCGTGTCGCTGACGCCAAAGCGGCGCATGTCGTCCTGCGGCAGATAGACGCGGTTTTTTGTGAAATCGACGCGCACATCCTGCCAGAAGTTGGCGAGTTGGAGGGCCGAGCAGGTGGCGTCGGAGAGTTCGAAGTTTTCATCACTCACTTCGCCGCAGGCATAGAGCACCAGGCGGCCGACGGGATTGGCCGAGTACCGGCAGTAGCCGAGCACCTCGTCCATGGTGGCATAACGCGTGACCGTCTGGTCCTGGCGGAAGGCGACGAGCAGATCGGCGAATGGCTCTTTGGGAATGTTGCAGGCACGGATGGTTTCAGCCAGCGCCACAAACACCGGATGGCGGGCGTGGCCCTCGTAGCAGGCGTCGAGCTCTTGGCCCCACAAATCGAGAAGTGCGAGAGCTACGGCTGGGTCGCCCACTTCGTCGCCGAGATCGTCGGAGATGCGGCAGTAAGCGTAAATGGATTGAAAGTGCGGGCGCAGCGCCTTGGGCAGAAACCATGTGGCTACGTGGAAGTTTTCGTAGTGCGACTCGGCGAGTTGCCGGCAGTAGGCGCGGGCCTCGTCGAGCGTGGGCGCAACCTCGGGAATGCGATAGCCGGGCGGCAGCGCGGCCCATCCGCGGGCAAGCAGTTCGTCGGTCGTCGGCTGGGCGGTGATGGTCATCGGCGCGGGTTGGCTTCCCTCGGGGTCTAAAGCCCCTCTTTTGATTTTAAGGCGCTTTGGGGCGCGGCTGAAGCCGCGCCCTGATACAAAGCCTGTGGATTGAGGATCGTGCTGTCCCACCCTAAACGCGAAAGGATGCGTTTAGGATGGGGCACCCAAGTGCGTCATCAGCGGGTGAACGATCTATGGCACGATCGCGGTTTTGATCTCGCTCGACCGGTTCATCAGCTTCTCAAAGACGCGGTTGAGCTCGTAGAGGTGAGCGCGGCCGGTGATGAAGGCGCCGGCCTGGAAGCGTCCGCTGGCAATGAGCGCGAGAGCCTGGCGGCAGATGGCCGGGGTGTGGTGGAAGGTGGCGCGGAGCGTGATATCGCTATAGTGGATGCGGTTGGTGTCGAGCGTGACGTGGGTGCCCTTGGCGCAGCCGCCGAAGAAGTTGACCGTGCCGCCCTTGCGCACCAGTTCCACCGCCTCCTGCCACGCGTCGGGCACGCCGACAGCTTCAATGGCGATATCGACGCCGCGGTCATTGGGCGTGAGGGCGCGGGTTTCCTGAATGGCTTTGCGAATGGACGAACTTTGCACCACGTGGGTCGCGCCCAACTGCCGCGCCGCTTCCACCTGGCCGTCGCGCTTCACGAGAGCAATGGTCTCGTATCCCGCCAATGCGGCCACATGCAGAATCATGAGGCCAAGCGGACCGCCACCAATGACGGCGATGATATCGCCCTTGCGGGGACGCGAATCTTCAAATCCGTGCACGGCGCAGGCCAGCGGCTCCGTCAGTGCCGCGTGTTCCAACGGCACATTTTTCGGCAGAATAAACGTATTCTTGGCAACGATGCGCTCGGGAATGCGGATGAACTCGGCATATGCGCCATTGTTAAAGAGCAGGTCGTCGCAAAGATTTTCCTGGTCGCGCAGGCAGAAATAACATTTGCCGCAAGGCGCGGAGTTGAGCGCCACGACGCGATCGCCGGGCGCGAAATCCGTAACGCCCTCGCCGGCTTCGACAACGGTCCCTGCCATTTCGTGCCCGAAGAGCGCAGGAGGCACGATCATGCGCGCGTGATAGCCACGGCGGAAGACCTTCAGATCGGTTCCGCAGGTAAGCGCCGCGCCGACCTGGACGACCAGTTCGCCCACCGCTGCCTTGGGAATGGGAACCTGCTCGATGCGGACATCTTCACGGCCGTGGAGAACGGCGGCCTGCATGGTGCTGCGCCCGTGAACCAGCGCGTGCTCGACAGTTCTGCGGCCCAGGCTGACGGCGGATTCGACCGTTCTGCGACCTTTAACAACTACCGTCTCGACGGTATTCAGACCGACTTCGACGACCGTCTCGACGGTATCCAAGCCTCCCTCGACCACATTCTCGACGGTGTTCAGGCCTCCTTCGACGACGGTTTCGACCGTTTTGCGGCCACGGCGGATCGCGTCTTTCACGGTATTGGCCATCGAACCCTCTAGTCTGCGCCGGCCCCGGGCACAGGCTCCATCATAATCTTCATGGAACCCGGGCGGGGATTGGATGCGATTTCAATAGCTTCTACCGCGTCTTCGAACGGGAAACGATGCGAAATCAGCTGCGTCAAGTCGAAGCCGTTGCGGTAGCCATCGAAGATCAGGCTCGTCACTTCGTCCAGGATCGGGAACGAGGAAGAGTATGAGCCGAGCAAGGTCTTTTCGTCCACACAAACCGCGCCGGGGTCGAATGTAGCCTCGCCGTGCTGGGTTTGGGCAAAGAGCATCACCTTGCCACCGGGACGCACCGCGTCCATAGCGGTGCGGATCAGCCCGTTGCCACCTACGGCCAGAATGACGGCATCCGCGCCGCGGCCTTCGGTCTCGGTCAGCACACGCTCCTTCACATCCTCAGTGCCGGCGTGGATGGGATTGGTGAGCCCGAAGCGCGCGGCCATGGCGTGACGCTCGGCAAAAAGGTCGGAGGTGAGCACGCGAGCGCCGGTGCGTGCGGCGAGTACGGCGTGCATCAGGCCGATGGGACCCTGGCCGATGACCAGTACAGTATCGTCGGCGGCGAGATTGAGCAGTTTTGTGCCCTTCAGCACAGTCATTAGCGGTTCAACAAACGCCGCCTGCTCAAACGGCACACCTTCGGGGATGCGCACGACGCCGCGGTTGGCGACGACGAAGTCCATGACGCGGATGTACTCGGCAAAGCCGCCGCCGGAAGGCTCAAAGCCGGCGGTGGCGCCGGTCTTCTTGTAGAGCGGGCACTGCGCGGGCGTGTTCTTGCGGCAGTAGTAACACGTGCCGCAGGGGACATGATGAAAGGACATGACGCGGTCGCCCACGGCAAAGTTAGTAACGCCAGCGCCTACCGCAGCGACCACGCCGGCCATTTCGTGGCCGAAGATGCGTGGCGCCGAGTGCGAGCCCATGTGAATCTTCTTGAGATCGGTGCCGCAAACGCCGCAGGTAGCGATCTTGATGAGTAGTTCGCCCGGTCCAATGCTCGGAACCGGCACGGTTTCAAGGCGCATGTCATTGATGCCGCGATAGACCACGGCGCGCATGACAGAGGGAATGTTTTCGTCGAGCTTCAATTTAGGGTTGGAAATTTGGGTAGCCATTCTGTTTTTCGGTGTGACCTCGTTCATCGAGAAAATCGAGCAACAATTCCACGATGCTTTGGGAAGCCCTTCTACTATTTTCGCCCATCCGGAAGAGTGCGGGCCAGTACCAGGGCCGGATCAGGCTCAAAAGTGCAAATGGGATGAGCCGGAAGCGGCCATCGGAGTCGAGAAACGGGTTGAAATCGGGCAGGCGATCGTTGAGGCCGTCGCTTACGCCCTTGATGCAGTAAAACGGAATCTCGCGCATGG
>JBEKEP010000057.1:0-22840 GCA_050013775.1 Occallatibacter sp.
GCGACGGCGCCGCACCGCAGAAGAACGATGCGATGGTGAATAGGACTACGCAAATCAACAGGAAGCGCTTGCGGCCAAATCGCAGCGCGAACCAGTTCGACGCGGGAAGGATGATGGCGTTCGCAACCAGGTAACTCGTGAGGACCCAGGTGGCTTCGGAGTTCGACGCCGAGAGCGAACCGGCGATGTAGGGCAGCGCCACCGAAGCGATGGCGGTGTCGAGCACCTCCATGAAACACGGCAGCATGACCGAGACCGTCACCAGCCAAGGGTTGACACCCTGGGTGAGCGGGTAGCGGGCTTGCGTGGCGGCCGTCGTCATCCGAGAAGGTTCATTTGAGGGTACACGAAAGGCAGCCTTACCTCGGGTGAGTAAGCGGGGATTCCCATTTTGGCGGCCCAATCGCAGCCAGTTTACACCGCGTAGCCCCCCCGACGAAGCAATGCAATTCTGGAAGGCAGCTACCGACCGGCCCAGCGCCCCTTCATCGAATCAACCGGATAAAGAGGGCCGGTATTCGAGCGGTTTTGTTGCCAGCTCCGCGCAAGACAGGTAGCGAAAGGGAACGGACAGCGGATCGATATTCAGCTTCTCTCACTTCACAGTCAAGAATCGATCGAACAGGCTGGCGCTCAAGGAACGCGTGCTAGCTATTGGGACCGCCTTAGCCGTGCCGGAGCAGACAAAAGGGTCCTTCATTGAGGATTCTAAGGGGCAGCAACAATAGGAGCATCATGTCCGATAACAGATATTCTGTATATTGCATACTTATACTAGAGCCTCGAAGCTCCTGACCTATCGGATATTAGAGGCCGATGTTCTCTCTCCCGCCTCCCTTCCGAGGAGCCCGGCCCCTTAGGACCGAGGCCAAGTGGGCAGACGCACCTTTCCGGGAGGAGGCGGCAAGCGATGCAAGCGGATGCTGGCGGCGACGGCTGGAATCACATCTTGTAGCGGCCGAGGTCTTCGTCGTTCAGTCCCTCGAGCCACCCGCGCAATTGCTCGGCGGTGGGCCCCTCAGGCGGTCCCGTGGTGTTGAGCTTGGCGCTCTCCATCACCTTTTCCGCAACGAAGATCGGGCAATCCGCGCGCAAAGCAAGCGCGATCGCATCAGAGGGCCGCGCGTCGATGACCACCGGTTCGTCCCCTTGCCGCAGCCACAGAACAGCGAAAAAAGTGTCATCTTTAAGCTCTGTAATCACAACGCGTTCCAGTCGACCATTGAGGTGACGGATCAAATTGCGCGTGAGATCGTGCGTCATGGGACGCGCCGCGGCCATCTTCTCGATCTCCAGCGCAATGGCGTTGGCCTCGAAGATGCCCACCCAGATCGGCATCACAGCGTCTGAGCCTACATCCTTGAGCACCACGATGGGCATATTGGTTGCTGGGTCCATCATCAGGCCGCGAATCCGCACTTCGATGTCCATGAGTTCCCTCTTCAAGAACCATTGCAATCTTAGACGGCTTGGCCCACGAGGCTGTTGGGAAAAGCTCCTGTTATTTTGACACGAAGATAACTGCCCGGCGCCGGCGCGATAGGCTGCGCGCACTCGAAGTTGACCGGCTTGTTCTGGCTGCTACGGCCTGCGATCTGTCCTCGAGCCGGATGCGTACCCTCCACCATTACCTCAACAACCTCCCCGATGTGTTTGGAATAATTGACCCTTTGTATCTCGCGCTGCCGTTCAAGCAGAACTTGAAGCCGACTGGCTTTCTCAGCTTCAGGAATGGAGTCAATCATCACGAGGGAGGGCGTGTTGGGTCGGGCTGAGTACTTGAAGGCGAAGACGCAATCGTATTCCACCTCCGCAAGCAGGTCCATGGTCTGGATGAAATCGTCGGCCGTCTCACCCGGAAAGCCGATTATGATGTCCGTCGAGATCGAGATCGGCCGCCTGGCGGATTTGATCCATGCAATGCGCTCGAGATACCACTCCGGTGTGTACTCGCGGGCCATGCTTGCGAGAATTCTTCTCGAACCCGACTGCACCGGCAGATGCACATGGTCGCAGAGGGTGGGCACACTATCGATGGCCTCGACAATATCGTGCGTAAAATCGCGGGGATGGCTGGTAGTAAAGCGGACGCGGCGGATGCCCGGTACCTGGCCCACGTCCGCCAGCAATTCTGCGAAGCTGCGCTTCCCTTCCGGGTCGCGATAGCTGTTTACATTCTGGCCCAGGAGCTGGATCTCCGTGTAGCCCAGATCGGCGATGCGCCGCGCCTCCGTCAACACCGAAGATGAGGTTCGGCTGCGCTCTTTGCCGCGTGTGTACGGTACAACGCAATACGAGCAGAACTTATCGCAGCCTTCGATGATGGTGATATAGGCCCGGTAAGGATTCTGACGCGCCGTGAATTCGGTCTCGAAGGTCTCCTCTGTCTGACGGTCATCGAGGCCGGTAATGCGGCTCTCGCCTGCCTCGAGCCGGGTGAGCATCTCCGGCAATTTGCGGTATGAGGCCGATCCTGAGACCAGCGAGACATACGGCGCGCGATCGAAGATCTTTTCGCCTTCCTGCTGGGCGACGCAGCCCAAGACAGCGAAGCGCTTCCCTTCCTTGTAAAGCTTCTTGTAATCGTTCAGGCGGTTAAAAACCTTCTGCTCTGCTTTATCGCGAATGGAACAAGTGTTATAGAGGATCAGGCCGGCATCCTCCTCGGCTTCAACCTGCCGATAACCCTGTTGGCGCAGCGTACCAATCACCTTTTCGGAGTCATGGGCATTCATCTGGCAGCCGAAGGTCTCCAAATAGAATGTTTTTTCGGTTGCCATAGAACTCCAAGTATAACGTGATGCCGCTCACGTTTGCTCCGCAGCATCCACGCGGTCATCGTGGCAGGGCGAGTCAATAGGTGTGCAAATAGGCCAGCAGCGCGTTCCTCTGCTCCTGCGTCATTTGATACGCGAACGAGGGCATCATTCCCTTGCCCGACATCAAAATCCGCTCGACTTCCGCGTCGGTCGCCGGGACCCCGTCCGGCAATGTCGTGTGGTTGAAGAGCCCGTGCAGATTCGGTGGAACCTTCTTCAGATGCAGATCGTTCTCTTCGTGGCAGTGCGCGCAACCCGTGTCGTAAAGGCGCCTGCCCTCCTCCTGTTGCGGGGTAAGCGCGGGCTGAACGTGACAGCCTGCGGGGATCATGAGTCCGCAAGCTGCGAGCACCAGGCCCGAAGCCATCGCCGCAGCCTGCTTTAGCAGTCGCATCTCAAGTATGGTAGCCCAGCACGGATTCTAACTACCGCATCGATACTTACGGGGCTTACTTCGCTTGCTGGGCCTACTGAACAATCACTCCGCAGGCGATGCGATCACCGGAGTTGCCGGACGGATCGTTGGTGAGGTCGTCCGGTTTGGCGTGAATGACCAGGGCCGTACCGCCCTCGTGAAAAAGAGAATTCGGGCCTTCGCTTATCGTGGCGCCTACCGCGATGAAGGTGAGTTTGCCGGTTCCCTTCTCTGATACAACAAGGTTCGGCAAGTCGCCGAGGTGCGGATGTGGGTCCATTGCGTTGTGGATTCCGTGGTGGGCGCCCGTCGGATTGAAATGGCCTCCGGCCGTCGTGAAAGCGGGGCCATCGCATTTGCCAACGTTGTGAATGTGGATCCCATGCTCGCCGGGAGAAAGTTGGGAAACCATTACGGAGACCTTGACCCCGTTGGAGACGGTAATGAATTTGGCGTGCCCGACGGTGGCTCCCTGGGCATTGACGATGTCAGCGTGTGCTGCCTGAGCCGAGGCGGGAGCGGGATTGGTGGCTAAAGCCAGGAGCGCGGCAGCTGCCAACACGCTCATGTGCACGAGTAAAGTCCTGCGATTGACGTTGGTCATAGGAATTTCCTCCGGGGATGAACGGATGTTTCTGCGAACTCCGCCACTTTAGTCTGCGCGGACGACGCCCGGCAGGTCAAGAGAGCGGATGCAGATTGCCAAGCCCGCGCGCCACCGACGCCGTGGATGCAATGCGAAGCAAGTATGCTGAATCCATGCAGCTTCACTCTCACGAACCTCTCACGCCCTTCGCCCACTCGGCTCACAACCGTTGCTTTGGCTGCGGACCGGCCAATGCAACCGGACTACGCTTGGAATTCCTGCTCGCATTGGACGGCGCCGTCGTCAGCCTTCCTATTGTGCCGGATATCTTCGAGGGCCACCCCGGCTATCTGCACGGTGGAATCATTGCGACGCTTCTCGATGAGGCGATGAGTAAGGCGGTGCGTGTCCAAGGCCAGCCATCGATGACGCGGAAAATGGAAGTGGACTATCTTCTCCCGGTGCCGAGCGGCGCGCCGCTTCGCATTGAGGGGCGTGTGGTGCGCAGCGAGGGGCGAAAGCACTGGGCCGAAGCCGTCATCGTCAACCTGGAGGAAATTGCGTTGGCTCGAAGCAAGGGACTGTTCATCGAAGCCCAGCCGCGGGCGAAAAAATAGGGCGGCCCGTGAACAGCGGCTCCAGAGCTGCTGCTCCCAGAAACCGCGTTGCCAAGTGGCGTTTTCCTTAAGAAAACGCCACCCTCCACGACCCTCAAAGGAGCAAGTGAACTCTGGAACCGCTCAAGGCCGCCCTCAAGTATCTGTAAATCGGTGGAAGCATCTCAATGCACCATGTTGATGGTGTCCTGGGTAACGGTGTCGAAGGTGGTAACCGATTTTGCGTTGGCCTCAAAGGCCCGTTGCGCAACTATCAAATCGGAAAACTCGGTGGAAATGTTGACGTTGGAAGCTTCCAGTGCTGCGCCCTCCATAGTGCCGAGTCCGCCCGTGCCTGATGTGCCAATGGTAGCTGCGCCGCTGGCTTGCGTGGTCTGATAGTCGCCGTTGCCGAGCATGGTGAGCCCCTGGAGGTTTGCGACATTGGCAAGCGCAATCTGCGCGACGTTTTGCTGCTGGCCGTTGCTGTAGGTAACGCTGACGGTCCCATCGGAACCTACCGCAAAGCCTTCGTACTCACCGGTCGTGTAACCGTTCTGGATGGTGGTTCCCGAAATCGCGGAGGTCGCATCAACCTGGCTGATGTTAGGCGTTCCAGCGGAGTTCAGCAGGTTCCACTGAATACTCAGCCCTGCCGCCCCATCAACCAGAGCAGACGCAGGAGGACCGGCAGGAGTGAAGTCGAGGGGAATCGAGGAAATATCGCCCCCCGCGGTTCCAACATTCTGCGGGGCCCCAGCCCCCTGGGCCACCGTCGCTAAGGTGCCATCGGGATTGAATGTCATGGTTCCTGTAATGGCCGCCGGGACGGCATCACCGCCTGCCACGGAGTAGTCCGCGCCCGGCAGTTGTGCGGAATAGGTCCGCGTGTTGGCTGCCGTCATCTCGTAGGTCACCGTGGCCACGTGGGGCTCGCCCAGCGAGTCGTATACCGTGATCTCGGCGGGGAATTCCGAATTCACCCCTGGGGTCGAAGCAGAATCAAGCGTGGTGGGAATGCTCATCGTCGTTGTGGCCTGCAGCGCCTGCACCTGGCCAATCGGGATATTGATCGCCGTTAAGGGGGAATTCGTATCCACCTTGCCGTCAGGCGCCGGATAGCCCATCACATTGAAGCCGTTCGTCGTAATCAGGTTGCCGGCTGAATCGGTTTGAAAATTGCCCGCCCGCGACAGATATTGCATGCTTCCGTTATCGACAACAAAAAAGCCGCTGCCCTGCAGAGCGACATCCGAAGCCACGCCGGTCGAATTGGGTGTGCCGGCCGTAAAGTCAGTCTCATTCGATGCCACGCGCACGCCAGCTCCCACCTGAATCGGATCGCCAGCTCCCGTAGATCCAACCTGCTGGTAGAACAAATCGGAGAAGTTGGTTGACTGCGCCTTGAAGGCCGTTGTGCTCATGTTCGAAAGATCGTTTGCAATGGTGTTCAAGGCCGTGGAGTCGGCTTCAAGACCGGTCAGCGGAATCGAGAAACTTGCCATGATTCATCTCCTTGTAAGGTGCGATAGGGTTGCGCCAGGTTATGTGCCGGGCGGGTCAACAAGTTCATTCGGCGGCGGGCGAATTCCCCACCACAGGGGCCGCATGCGTTCGTCCAGCCAGCGCGTGTCCAACGCGTTGCGCCGCGGGACTGGCGTTGGGAACGCTCAAGTTTCCCGAAAAGTGCTGCGTGGAGGTCGCCGGCGATGTGGATGCGTTAGCGGCCGTGGCGCCAGACGTGGTCGAGAGCCGCGACTCGGAAAGGTGTGCGGCGGCGTGAGGCGAAGCGGCGGCCGATGCTGGCGTGGCCGAGTTGGTTGGATTCGAAGCTTCCCCCACCGCTTGCGCGGCTGCGTCAGCGCCGGAGGTGCTTCCAGCATCCGTACTCAACGTCTGGTTGATGTCGATCAGTTGTTCCAGGCTGTTCACCTGCACTAGCTGGTTGATGTATTCGTTGGGATCCGTGTCCGAGGTCGGATCCTGATTCTGCATCTCGGTCACCAGCAGAGTGAGGAAGTCGTTGGCCGAAATAGTCGCCGAGCTATCGGCTTCGAGTCCGCGACTCAGAAACAGCCCCAATGCTCTGTCATCTTCGGCAACTAGTAGTCTCATGCGAGTCTTTCCCCTGTGCTCTTCCGCGCAGCGTCGAGCAACGATCGAATTCGGCATACCGGATCAAGTGCGGCATGGTGCGCGTGCATCTCTCATCCACCTTCCCTCTACAGGAAGAAGAACTCAAGGATTGCATGAGGAGAAATGAAGGAATAAAGGCGGGAGTTATACCAGAACAGGAAGTGTCCCAAAACTGAGCAGCAGGTTCCGCTCGCGGAGCGGGCCTGTCGATCCATTGCTGTTACTCCCACCGACGCAAGTCAGGCGACTTTGGTTCGCGCCTTAGCTTTCTGTTCGTACATCGCCGCGTCAGCCCTCCCCACAAGCTCATTCATCCCCTCGCCTGCGGCATGTGCGGCCAGCCCGATGGAGGCATCGACGCGAAGTTTGAGAGCGCTGGTCTTTCCTGGAACCGAGTAGTTTCCGCAGACCCATTTGCGCAGGCGCTCCGTCTGTGCCTCTGCGTCCTCGAGGCCGGAATCGAAGATCAGGATGAACTCGTCTCCGCCCCAGCGCCCGATCACGTCTGTGGAGCGGCAGGCAGACCTCAACTCGCCGGCAAACTGCTTGAGAAGCTCATCGCCGGTCAAATGACCATGCGCGTCGTTCACCTTCTTGAAGCCGTCGATATCGACAAGGACCACGCAAAAAGCAGCGCAGGATTCAATGCGCTTCTCGATTTGCCCCTCAACGTACACGCGGCTGCTCATACCAGTCAGCGCATCGCGCGAAGCAATCTTCTCGGCCTCCTCCAGCTTGACCTGATAATCCTCCACCTGTTTCTTCAGGTGGTCGAGCACTTCTTTCCCTTCCTCGGTCATGCGATCGATGGATGTTTTCAGCTCCGCCGCGCTTTGATCGATCGAGGCGCGAATCTGGGTCAGGTCTTCAAGCGTGGCGATCGCCCTCAAACGTTCGGTGACGGCGCTCATCTGGCCCGCGGAGCGTTGGTCGCGTGCGCTCACCGATTCCGCGGTGCGCGCCATGGTGAGAAGCATCTCTTTCACCTCGCGCGCCTTTCCCTGATAATGACGCGCTGCGTCGCGGCCCCAGTTGCGCAAGATTTCTCGCGCCTGTTCGCCATGGGCTGCGAGTTTTTCGGAACTCATCGCCGGAGAGAGCCCCCCTCTTATCCGCCCGAGAGATTGCTTCAAGTTGTCCCCAAGACCCGGACAAGCGTCCAGACTGCAATTGCCCATTTCGAGCAAGGCACAACCGTAGGCGTCCAGGGCCGCAGCGAATGGATTTTGCTGAATGGCCTCCGCTTCGTGGCTGGTCTTTGGCGAATCGGCATCAAGATACCGCTTGATTGAAATCATCGGATCCTCGGGAAAATCATCCTTTGGGCGCACTCACGCGACACCGCCCATCTGGTTTATCGGCGGAAACGATCAGCTCATGAGAGGCGCAAGCGAATCCATCGGTCTGCTCGAAAGTTCGAAGACGGGGAGAAAGTTTCCCATCCCTTCGCCGGGGATTGGCGAGTCGCTGGAACTTGATTCGCAGGTCCGTTGAAGCCATCTTGTTGACAATGCGGGAATATGTCCCGCCTTTTCAAGGGGAACGTGACGACAGATTACCAAAGTGTGCACTAAAGATAACTCAAAGACCAACAAAAGCGCTATCGTCATTTCTTGAACAATCGCCGATTCTATAAATTGGCGAAGTGTCTACTGTTGGACTGATGCCGAGGTGTGCTTAGTGGACTTGAGCAAGATCCCCGATGTTTTGGCTGTCGCCTTGCTCACGCTGGCCTTCTTCTCGGTAGCGCGGCTCGGGCGATCATCCTTTTCCGGCGTATGGCTCATTGGCTGGTTGATGATCGTTCTTCATTTTGCCGCCTTCATGTTTCTGCCGGCGCCGGGCAACTTCGGTGTCGCGGCAGCGATACTCGGTTCAACAGCACTCGCGTGGGCAGGCGCCCTCTTCATGTGGGCAGCCGTTCCCTATCGCAGTCGTTCGTCGAGCCAGTGGATGCTCCTTGTGATCTTGACGACGAACACGCTCTACATCGTCGTCGCTTCCATTGCCCCGGCAGGCCATTGGCTCTTGACGCCGGCTGCCATCCTGTTTGGCGCTCTGCCGCTCGTGATTTTGCTCCTGAACATACGCAAGTTCAACCATCCGCTTCGCTGGGGATTGGTGCTTATCTACGTGTCCCTTTCGGTTTTTCTTCTGTTGGTGCAGAATCGCCCCGACAACGGTCTTGACCTGGCCTTGAACGCGGTTTTCTTCACGGTTTACCTTGGATGCTGCATTCATTTCTGGTATGCCTATCGGCGCGCCACGGCGGGGGCTTTCATCACCGTTCTGGGATTTATGGCTTGGGCGAACGTCTTTACGGTTGCCCCGTTCCTGGGCACGTTCTTCCCCGGCTTCCATCTTGAGAGTGAGGTTTGGAACCTGCCCAAATACGTGGTCGCCGTGGGCATGATTCTGATCCTGCTCGAGGACCAGATCGAGCACAACAAATATCTCGCCCTGCATGATGAGCTCACAGGCCTTCCTAACCGGAGACTCTTTCAGGATCGACTGGCGAATACCCTTGAGCGCGCGCGGCGCACAGGCTCGCAAGCAGCTCTCCTGCTGATCGATCTGGACCGCTTTAAGCAAGTCAACGACACCGTGGGACATCATATCGGCGACGAGTTGCTCAAGCACGTGGGCCGGCTTTTCGTGGGGAGAGTTCGGCGCACCGATACTGTGGCCCGCACCGGCGGCGATGAGTTTTCGGTTGTGCTGGAAGAGCCAATGAATCGCGCCGACGCGATGAGCGTCGCCCGGACGCTGACGCAACTTCTCGAACACCCCATTCGCCTCGAAGGAAATACGGTGCATATTGGCGCCAGCGTGGGCATCGCGATCTTTCCCGATGATGCAGGCGATGCCGAATCCCTGTGCATCTCCGCCGACCTGCGCATGTACGCCAGCAAACGTAGTGCCAGGAACCGCGAAGATCGCATTTCGCCAGCGCCGCTTCTGCCGGACCCCTTTCAGTCGCCTGACTCGGATCCCGATCTGCAGCTCGCTGATTAGAGACAATGCATCGCTGGTAAATACAAAAGAGGCCTGAACGATTCGTTCGGGCCTCTTTCGATTTACAACCGTGTTAGCTCATTCCTATCGAGCGCCCGGGCCGCGTCCCCCACGACGGCGGCGACGACGGCTTGCGCCACCAGGCCCTGTTGGCCGTCCGGCTCCGCCAGGCTGTTGGCCGGCGGCAACGGGCGCGCCTTCCACGCGGTTGAAGTTCGGCTCGTTCTCCTCGTCAAACTCTACTGCGGCGCCATCGCCGTCGAAGTCGTCACCGCCTTCGATCAAAATGGTGCTCTGATTCGAGCTCGGCTGGCGCTCGTCGAATTCGTGACGCGGACGGGCTGGAGCCACTGGCGCAGGCGCCTGCGCCGGAGCTGCATCCGAGTCCTCGCTTTCGACTGGGGCCGACTGTGCGAGCTTTGCCTTCTGTTCCTTGATCAGCGCCTTGCGACTGAGCTTGATGCGGTTGCCTTCAATGGCGAGAACCTTCACCATCACCTGATCGCCTTCGCGCAGTTCGTCCTTGACCTCTTTTACGCGGTGTTCCGCAATCTCGGAGATGTGCAGGAGGCCGTCAGTACCCGGGAAGAGCTCGACGAACGCACCGAACTCGGCGAGGCGAACCACCTTGCCGAGGTACGTTTTGCCGATCTCTGGAACCGCGGTCAGATTACTGATGATCGCCAGAGCCTTCCTCAGACCCTCGGCATCGCTCGACGCCACGCTCACCTTGCCGGTGTCGTCCACGTCGATCTTGGCGCCCGTCTGCTCAACAATACCGCGAATGGTTGCGCCGCCCTTGCCGATCAAATCGCGGATCTTGTCCGTCGGAATCATCACGGTCTCGATGCGCGGTGCATACTTCGAACGCTCCACGCGCGGGCCGTCAAGTGCCGCATCCATTTTGTCCAGGAGGAAGAGCCGCCCACGGCGGGCCTGCTCCATCGCTTGTTGCAGGATTTCGCGGGTCAGGCCGCCGATCTTGATGTCCATCTGCAGCGCAGTGATTCCCTTGCGCGTTCCGGCCACCTTGAAGTCCATATCGCCGTAGTGATCTTCCGCGCCGGCAATATCGGTGAGAATGGCGTAATCGTCGCCCTCCTTCACGAGGCCCATCGCCACTCCGGCAACCGCGCCTTTCAGCGCAATGCCCGAATCGAAGAGCGCCAGGCTGGCTCCGCACACCGAAGCCATCGAAGAAGAGCCGTTCGATTCCAGAATGTCGCTAACGATGCGGATCGAATAAGGCGACTCATCGGCGCTCGGCAGTACGGCGCTGATCGCGCGCTCCGCCAATGCTCCATGGCCCACTTCGCGCCGACCCACGCCCGTCATGCGGCCGGTTTCGCCCACGCTGAACGGTGGAAAGTTGTAGTGCAGCATAAAGTTCTTCCGCTGCTCGCCTTCGTAGCTCTCCAGCCTTTGCCCGTCATCCGCGGTGCCCAGAGTAGCTGTCACCAGCGCCTGCGTCTCGCCACGCGTAAACAGCGCTGATCCGTGCGTCCGTGGCAGCACTCCGGTCTCGATGCTGATCGGCCGAATCTCGTCGAACGCGCGCCGGTCGGGCCGGATGCGCTCCTTCGTCACTTGCTCGCGGAAGATCCGCTCGCGCATCAGTTCGTAATAATGCGACAGCCTTTTCTTGGCTGCGGGATCATCCGCCGGCAATTCAGCGGCCAGCTCATCCTTGATCTGCTTGACCAGCGCGTAGCTCTCGGTTTTGTCGTGCGCCTTGGTGTCCAGAGCATCTTTCAGCCGATCACCGACCTTGGCCATGAGCTCTCCGTAGTACGCTTCGTCGAACTCCGGCGCCGTAAACTTTCTCTTGGCTTTGCCGGCCTTGGCCACCAGCTCATCGATCGCGGCAACGATCTTCTTGATTTCTCCGTGGGCAAACTCGATGGCCGCGAGGATCACCTCTTCGGTCTCCTCTTTCGCGCCCGACTCGATCATCACGATGCCGTCTTTGTGGCCGACCACCATGATGTTCATCGTGGTCTCCTTGCGCTCGGCGTAGGTGGGGTTCACCACAAACTCGCCATTCACACGGCCTACGCGCACCGCACCGACCGTGGCGCCAAACGGAATGTCAGACAGCGCCACCGCAGCGGCTGCGCCATTGATTCCAACCACGTCGGGATCGTTCTCTTTATCCGCGGAGAGCACCAGCACAATCAACTGTGTTTCGTTGCGAAATCCATCGGGGAAGAGCGGACGCAGCGGCCGATCGATCTGGCGGCAGGTCAGAATTTCTTTTTCGCTGGGACGGCCTTCGCGCTTGATAAAGCCGCCGGGAATGCGCCCGCCGGCGTAGGTGTACTCACGATAATCCACCGTGAGGGGGAAGAAATCGATTCCCTCCCGGGGATCGGGAGAGGCCACAGCGGTAGCTAGAACCACGGTTTCGCCCGTGGTCACCAATGCTGCACCGGAGGCTTGCTTAGCCATGCGGCCGGTCTCAAAGACCAGACGCTTGCCGCCTGCAAGCTCGACGGCTACTTCATGCTTCGTAGACATAGAGTCCTCGTTTCATTTTTTCGCTTGGGAAATCTGTGTGGGGATCGCGCGGTTCGCGCGTACGAGACACCGATGCGCAAGGCCGGGCACTGTATGCAGTGCCGCCGGCCGCGATTTGGTCCGGTGTTCCGTATCGGATGGGGGCCGGGACCATTGTCCGGTCTGGTTGCTTCCGGTTCAAAGTGAGCTTTCTGATTACTTGCGGATCCCGAGTTTGCCGATAACGTCGCGATAGCGATCGGAATCGTGCGTCTTCAGGTAGTCCAGCAGGCGACGGCGTTTGCTAACCAGCATCAATAACCCACGCCGGGAAGCGTGATCCTTCTTGTGGGTCTTGAAATGCTCGGTCAGTTCGCCAATCCGCTCACTCAGAATCGCGATTTGAACTTCCGGCGAGCCGGTGTCCGTCTCGTGGGTGCGGAAGCGCTTGATTAGGTCGGTCTTTTTTTGAGTCGCCAGCACGGCGTGAATTACTCCTCTGTTTTCTCTCGTGTCCACTCTTCAGTGTCTACCCAAAGATTAACATGAACGCTCCCCTTGCGGATACACATGCGGCTCGAAGAACCAAGGAGCCAACAAGTTACCGCGAACCATGCACCCTCACGAGAGACCGTGTGCTAGACTGGCTCCGCATTTCCAGTCGGCCACCGTCACGCAGGTTGTCTTTGGCATTCCAGCCGCTGGAGGGGTTCTTCCGAGGAAAACCATGACCGATACGGCATTTGGATCGTCCCGTGCCTCTTCCTTCTCACGCCGCCATTTTCTCGCTGCAGCCGGCGCTTCCGTCGCCGTCGCATCCAGTCCGCACCTTCGCGCCGCGCGCGTCCCAGCTTCCAATCGCGTCACTGTCGGGGTTATCGGATGGGGCATGCAAGGACCAAACAACACCAAAGCCTTTCTCAAGCTGCCCAATTGTCAGGTCGTCGCCGCCTGCGACATTGAAGCGAATCATCTCCAGGCTGCGCTCGACACTGTCAACGGCCAATACGGCAATAAGGACTGCGCGTCGTATCGCGATTTTCGCGAGCTGCTCGTGCGCTCCGATATCGATGCGGTGATGATTGCGGTTCCCGACCACTGGCACTCCATCATCGCGGTTGAGGCCGCGGCGCAGAAGAAAGACATTTGGGGCGAGAAGCCTCTCGCGCACACCATAGCCGAGCAACAGGCTATCGTCCACGCCGTCGAAAAGAACAACCTCATCTGGCAGACCGGCTCCTGGCAGCGTTCTCTTCCGAACTTCCGCAAAGCCGCGGAAATCGTCCATAGCGGCCTCATCGGCAATGTCACGCACGTTGAGGTCGGTCTGCCCGGCGGTCATCACGATTTCCCGCACACAATTCCTGCTTTTCAAGCGCGCATGGCTTCGATTTCCGACAAGCCCATCAACCCTGCGACCGTTCTTCCCGGCTCGCCGGCATGGAATCTTGCCGTCACCGATCCTCCCGCTTCCCTCGATTACGAGCGTTGGATCGGCCCTGCAAAGATGGAGCCTTACATCGACATCCGCGTTTACCAGAATTGGCGCTGGAATTACAACACAGGCGGAGGCCAGCTACTCGACTGGATCGGCCATCATGGCGATATCGCCCATTGGGGCCTCGGCTTCGATCTCTCCGGCCCCTCGGAGATTGAGGGATTCGGCGAGTTCCCCGATAAGACCGCCATTTGGAACACTGCCACGAAATACACCATCAACTGTCTCTACGTGAAGGAAGTCACCGGCTACGCCAACGACGTCAAGCTCACCATTGCCGGCGGCTCCCCTGCCATCAACATGGGCACCAAGTGGATCGGCTCTGAAGGCTGGGTTTGGGTCGATCGCGGCGGCTTTGATTCCTCGAATCCCGATTGGAACAAATGGGATTCCGTCCCCGAATCGCAGCGCAAGAATCCGCTCTATCTCTCGAACGACCATTGGGCCAACTTCATTGATTGCGTGCAGTCGCGTAAGCCGACAATAGCGCCGGCTCAGGTCGCGCATCACTCGGCGATTCCCGGCCACCTCGGCCTTATTTCCATGCTTGTCGGCCGCAAAATTCGCTGGGACGTGAACAACGAAAAGATTGTCGACGATGCCGGCGCAAGCGAACTTCTTTCCCGACCCTATCGTGCGCCGTGGGGGGGACGGAATTATGGTGCCGCCAGCCAGTAATTTGCCCGTGCCACAATCCGCGCCCCATAATCCTGCGTCGTGCGCACACGAATGGTGTGCAGGCCGGGAGTCAGATCAGTGGGTCTGAACGTAATCAAATACCGGTTGCGCGCGTCCTTCGCGGCAGTCAGCACCCGAGCTTCGAAGCGCTTGTCACCAACAAAGGTTGTGTACTCGCCGCCGCTCTCCTCCGCCACTTCTTTGGCGACATTCTTTTTGAACGCCTTGATCGCCATCACCAGCGCCGAAACCATGTTCATCGTGGCTTGGTCGGGCGAGGAGTCCTTAACATCGTGGCCCAACTCAGCCAGTGCCGGTGAGAAAGAAACGCTCAACACCAGCACGTCAGACTCGCCAATCCTTTGAATCAGCTGCGCCGGCTTGGTGTGTTTGCTGCCGTGATCACGCTCTTCGCTGATAAGCAAAAGCACGCGGCGAAAATCCTTGGGCTGCGTCTCCAGCAGCGCCACCGCGTAGTTTACGGTGTCCAGAATTGCCGCTCCACCATCGCCGGGCCGCAGTCGCTGCAGATCAGAGTTGATCCGATCGCCGTCGTGCGTGTAGTCCTCAAGCAACTCCGGCTCGGAATCAAAGCCCACCAGCGCTGCCCGGCTGCGCGGATCGGTGAGAAACACGTCGAGCAGCGGGCCCATCTTGGCGAGTTTGTCGAACTCGAGCACGCTGGCGCCTCCCTCTTCCACGGCGACAACCAGCGCCACTGGGGCCGTATCCATCTCTTCCTGCACGCGGATCGTCTGCGGCACGCCGTTATCTTCAAGAACAAAATCGCCCGCCTTCAGACCGTAAAGGATGCCGCCGCCACGCTTCTCCACGAGTGTCGGCACCAACACTTCAGTTGTCGTCACGCGCAAATTTGCGGATTCGCCTTGAGGGACCGGCATGGGCTGTGGAGGCTCGGCAGGAGGAAGTTGCTGCGCACGAACTGCGCCGCCCAGCACAATAAACAACGCGGCTGCGAGAAGGGGCTCTTTGAAGTAGGGGGCTCTCACGCGGAAAAGCAACTCCAGCTATTGAGGATTGGGGACACTTCCTTTTATACCCGCTTGCGCGCTTCGCGTTGCAGCTCGCCCGTCCAGACGAGAAAGCGCAGGAGCTCTCCACGCGTAGCCCAAACGAAACCAAGGATGCTCTTGGCGGTTAGCGATTCGGCACGCCGGCCGGAATACGTTTCGACGCGCCAGCGCAAATAGGGGCTGCGCCACGGCGCAAAGCGGTGCCCCCGCGTCGCATTCCACAGAAATCGCACTGCTGCGAACAAGAGATGCCCTCTTGCATTCAGTATAGAGAATGCGCCGCAGGGTGCGATTTAGGTCTGCAGCTTGGCAAAAAGGTCGTTGGAGGTCGATTCGAGCTGCGCGATGACATCTTCCAGCGCCGTCTGCTGCGCCTCTGCCAGGGAAAGTTGCGTAGATACCGTGGGAATATCGGCCTGCATCAGATCGGTCTGCGCCGTCGTCAGTTGTGTCTTTTCGTTCGTCACCGCGCTTGACGCCGCGCCGAGCTGCGTAATCGAACTATCGACGGTCACGCGTTGCTGTGAAACGTAATTCAAGGCCGTTCCCAGGGCCTCCGTATCGCTCACCGCCTGCACAGTGTTCACTGCGCCCGACGTATAGTCGGCTACCAAAGCATTGAGCGCGCCAAAAACGCTGTTCGCGCCGCCGCCCAGGAAGATCTGATCTCCGGGAACATTGAGCTGGATCTTCTGCCCGTTGGGCAGTTCAAGATAATTCACGTCTTCATCGCCGCCGTAAGACGTGACCCCGGGCGAAGAAGCTGCCGATGTCGAGAATGGCGCCGCTCCTGTTTGCCCGCCTGCAAAAATATATTGACCTTGGTAGCTGGTAGTCGCGCAGCCGGTGCCAGATCGGAGTCCGTGCCGGAAGTGTGCCCGCGGGTAAAGTCGCCGTGCTCATCGATGCATTCCTCCAAAACGCGGAAGCGCGGAGCGCCTCATCGAGACACTCCTCCAAAACCCGGAGGCGCGGAGCGCCGCTCCCGCAACTCAGCCTCCACGCGCTGGCGATAGAGATAGGCCAGAATCGCGGCCACGGCGGCGTAGAGCTCCACCGGGATTGGTTGGCCCACTTCGACCGAGCGATACAGTGACCGCGCAAGCGGCGGATTCTCCACGATGGGCACGCCCGCCCAGCGCGCCTCGGCCTTGATCTCCTCGGCCAGAAGATTGCGCCCCTTGGCCAGCACCTTGGGGGCATCCATGGCCACGAAATCAAAGCCGAGAGCCACTGCATAATGCGTGGGATTGGTCAGGACCACGGCAGCTTTTCCTACGTCGGCCTTTACGCGGCGGCGGCGCATCTGGCGCTGCAGGTTGCGAATGCGGCCACGGATCTGCGGGCTGCCTTCGGTCTCCTTGTACTCGTCGCGCAGGTCCTGGCGGCTCATCTTGAGCCGCGACTCGCGGCTCTGCCACTCCACCATGTAGTCGATGGCCGACCAGCCGAAGAGTAGCCAAGCTGCGGCCAGCAGCAATCCGTAAACGTCCTCGCCCAGAAGTTCGAGCCGCTCGGTCGAGAAGGGTGGGATCGAGAGCTGCCGGGCGATGCGCTGCACGGCGAACACCGCCAGAAAGGCGGCCGGGATGAGTGACTTCGCAAGCCGGGCCGCGGCGCGCAGAGAGAACAGGTTTTTGACATTCGCGACGGGATTGATACGCTCCGGCTTCCACGCGAGAGCGCTCATGTGCACGGAGACGCCGCCGGTCTGGGCGATGCCCGCTCCCAGAGAGGCCACAACCACGAGCGCCATCACGATCGCCGCCGGTTCCAGCACTTCGAGCATCAGGCGGCGCGTGGCAACGAGCGTCGGCTCCAGAGTGGCTGGCTCCCAATGCGCGCTCGCACCCAGCGCCAGGAATCCGGCAAACGCACCACGCCAGGCCTCCATGGTCTGCGGGCCAAGCACGCCAAGAGCAAGCGCCCCCGCCAGGGTTCCCGCGGCAGCCGATAATTCGCGGCTGTGCAGGATGTCGCCTTCCCTGCGCGCTTTTTCCCGCCGGTGCTGTGTGGCCTGTTCGGTGCGCTCTCCGGGCATCGATCAGCCTCCCCAGCCGGACGCGGCGGTAGACGCAGTGATCAGGCGCTCGGCCATGTCGAGCAATCCGCTAAAGCGCGCCTCGATAAAGCGCGGCCAGAGCGCCAGAGAGCCCGCGAGAATCACAAAGCCCGTCAACGTCTTCAGCGGCACGGTCAGCATCATCACGGGCAGCTGCGGGCTCAATTTGCCCAGCAGCGCCACCGCAATCTCGACCAGCATGGTCGCGGCCAGCACGGGCGCGGCCAGTTCCACTGCGGCCAGAAATACTCCGCTCGCTGCGCGCACGATCACCAACGCTGTCGGAGGCGCGAGCGCGAAGGCGCCCAGCGGCACCGCATGAAAGCTGCGCACCAGCGAGGCCAGCAGAATCCGATCGAGGCCGGCGGTGATCAGAACCAGTGTGCCCGTCAGCTGGAAAAGGTCGCCCAGAAGCGGCGTCTGGATGGCCGAAGCCGGGTCCATCAGGTTCACCAGCGAGAAGGTGAACTGCAGGCCCACAATCTGCCCGGCGAAAAGCATCATCTCGTTCAGCAGCGCCAGCGAGAGGCCGTAAACCAGGCCGATCGCGAGTTCGCCCAGGATCGCCGGGAAGCTGATCGATGTCTGCGCGTAAGGAAGTGCAGCCACCAGCGGCGCCAGCAGAAATGCAACCGCTCCGCAGAAGACCGCTTTCACGCGCATGGGGAGGGCCGTCGACGAAAAGAAAGGCGCGAAGGCTACCATCCCGCTGACCCGCACCAGGGTCAACGCCATCGCACTCAAGAATGTTGCCCAATCCGGCATTCGATCTAGCCCAGGTAGCGGCGAAAGTCGCCCAGCAGCAGTCGCGTGTAGTTGGCCAGCCTCTCCAGAAACCACGGCATGCCGACCAGCAGGATGAGAGCGATGGCGGTAAGGCGCGGCACCGAGGTCAGCGACTGCTCCTGCAGGCTGGTCAGGGTCTGGATGAGGCTGAGCACAAAACTCAGGGCTGCGGCGGCGATCAGCAGTGGCGCGGCCACAATCATGGCTTCGCGCATCAGTTGGCGCATCAGCTCGGCAACCAGGTCCGGTGTCATCTAAAAGCTCCGCAACAGCGAGTTCGCCAGCAGATTCCAGCCGTCCACCATCACGAAGAGCAGAATCTTGAGCGGTGTCGAAACCACCACCGGCGGCAGCTGGAACATGCCGATCGAGGTCGTGATCGCGGCCGTCACCATGTCGATTAGCAGAAAGGGCAGAAACAGCACCGCGCCGATGGCGAATCCCGCCTTGAGTTCGGAGAGGATGTAGGCAGGAACCACAACGCGCGTCGGCAAATCGTCCGGCGTGTTAGGCCGCGGAATCTGGCCTGCGGCCGTGAAGAGCGCGAGGTCCTTCTCGCGCGCATACCTGAGCAAAAAGTGCTTGACGGGTTCGGCGCCGCGGTCGATGGCCTCCATGCCGGTAATCTGGCCGCTGCGATAGGGCTCGACGGCCTGCTGATCCACCTGGTTCAGCACCGGCGTCATCAGGAACCACGCCATCATCAGCGCGAGCGCCATCAAAGTGGGATTCGAAGGCGCGGTCTGCGTGCCCAGCGCCTGGCGCAGGAAGTGAAAGACGATCAGCAGACGCACCATCGGCGTCATCGCCATCAGGATCGCGGGCAGCACGGTAATCAGCGTCAGAACCAGCAGAATTGTCCACGGCGTCGCGTCCGAGGGGTGCAGTTTCGCATTCAGGTCCGGCAAAAGAGGCACACTCGCAGGGGCCGCCGTCATGCGCAGCAACAATGCGCCTACCATGAGACCCTCGATCCGCCGTGCCGTGCGCCGTTCGTACCCGCGTAGACCCTGGAGTGCGCACTTTCGTCCAGTGGATAGAACGCCGGGCCGCCCTCGGCCGAGGTCGCCACCAGAATCCTGCGCCCTTCGGCTTCAATCAGCGCTAGGGACTGGCGCGGCGCAAGCGTGATGCGCTCGACCAGCGCAAGCCGCGGCTCCGCGCGCTGCCGGCCATGCCACTTCGCCAGCAGCCACCCCGCCCATCCACCCGGACGACCCGCTCTTTCAATTGCTCCACGCGTTTTTTCGTCCGCTCTGCCTGCCATCCTGCCCCTTCTCCTCAGCGCTCCCTTACGCCAGCCGCGTCACGCGTACCGCCAACTGGGTTTCCACCACCTCAAACTCGCTCCACGCCAATTGCACGTCGCCTGCGGCCAGAGGAAGATCGTCGCCGTGATTCCATCGCGTCTCGATCACCTGCCCCGGAGCCAGGGCCAGCAACTGGCGCACACGAAACTCGCGCACCGGAATAGTGACGCCCAGTTCCACAGGCAATTGCGGAATCGGAGCGCTGAAAACGGGCGCTGCCTCGCTCTGCAGCGGCTGCGGCGCCGGAACCAGAGCCTGGACAGCCTCTGCAGCCGCTGCGTGCTCCGTCGGCGTTGCTCCCGGACGGGTTATCCCCGCAGGTGTCGGCACTGGATGCGCTGTCGCCATTCCGGAAGAAGCAGCAGCAGAAAGGGGACCAGAGGAGGAGGGAAAGGATTGGTTTGGTTTAAGAATTGCGCCGCCGCACTGTCCCATTACGAGCCAGGCAGCAACCATTCCGCATCGCTGCTACACTAGAAAGTTGATAGGCTTTTCCATTCCCAGGGGATGCGAACGTGCCGCCTAGCGAGGTCAAACACGATGCCGGAACCAACTGAAAACAAGAGTCTGACGGGAACCAGCCTGCGCCTGAAAGTGGGTCTGGCGGAGATGCTCAAGGGCGGCGTCATTATGGACGTCATGAGCGTCGAACAGGCGCGCATCGCCGAAGAGGCCGGTGCTGTCGCCGTCATGGCTCTGGAGCGCGTGCCCGCGATGATCCGCGCCGAAGGCGGCGTAGCCCGCATGGCCCGGCCTGCCTTGATCAAGCAGATTATTCAGGCCGTTTCAATTCCGGTCATGGCCAAAGCCCGCATCGGTCACTTTGCCGAAGCGCAGATCCTCCAGGAACTGGGCGTCGATTTCATCGACGAAAGCGAAGTGCTGACTCCTGCGGACGAAGCCCACCACATCGACAAGCACGCTTTCACCACGCCATTTGTCTGCGGCGCGCGCAATCTGGGCGAGGCCCTCAGGCGCATCGCTGAAGGCGCGGCCATGATCCGCACAAAAGGGGAAGCAGGAACCGGCGACGTTGTCCACGCAGTCCAGCACATGCGTCAGATCACTCGGGAAATGCGCGTGCTCACGGTACTCACCGACCAGGAACTCTACGCGGCAGCCAAGGAACACCAGGCTCCCTACGAACTGGTCCGGATGGTTGCCCAGACAGGCAAACTGCCTGTGCCCAACTTCTCCGCTGGTGGCATTGCCACGCCAGCTGACGCCGCGCTGATGATGCAACTTGGCGCCGAGGCCATCTTTGTCGGCTCGGGCATCTTCATGAAGGAACGCGCTACACCGCTTGACGTGGAGAACGACCCGAAGGAACGCGAAGAAGCCACCTCGCGCGCCAAGGCCATCGTGATGGCCACCACGCACGCCAACGATCCCAAGATTCTGGCCGAAGTGAGCGAACAGGTCACGGGCACCATGAAAGGTCTGGCAGCGGCGGGTCTCGAAGAATCGCAGCTGTTGCAGACGCGCGGCTGGTAAGCATCGCCGCCCCGCTCGGCTGAACGAAACCAGGGAACTCTGCGTCATTGCACACTGTGCTCGACTTCCCTTTTTGCACGCATTGCAGCCTGCACGTGTATAAGCAATCGAAACCAGAAGAGATGATCGCACCCGCTTCGGATGCGAGGTTGTGCTATTTTCCACAAGGCGAACATCCTCTTCCGTTTTTGAGTGCGTCCAAGAAAGAGTGAGAGTAACCTCATCCTCACGGAGGGCTCGATGCCGTCCATTTTTTCGCCCATCCCGGCCGAAATCGAGCGGAAAGCGCCCGGAACCGGGGGCAAGCCACCCGTTGACCGCCGACCTACCGGTGGCGGGGGCGGTGGGGGCGATGACGACTGGAGAAAACCGCGACGCGGCCCACGGGAGACGCTGTACCGTACCCGCGCCTTTGTCTTTTGTGCGCTCGCAGGCGACATGATGTTCTTCGTCGTGCTTGTAGTGCTGTTTTACGCGCGCCAGGCCGGCACACACATGGATCCACGGACCCTGCGCCAGATCGGAGACTGGCATCCGGTCCTGCTTCCGCCTATTCTTTTTCTGAACACAGCTGTCCTGCTGTTGAGCAGCCTCACCATGGAGCGGGCGCGCCGGCACATCTTCCACGAATTTGACGTTTTGGAGGAGTGGCTCGGGCTTGGCCGCCCGGCGCTGCGCCGTGCCCTACCCTGGATTGCGCTCACCCTCGCGCTGGGGCTGTTGTTTCTTGGCGGCCAGGCCCTGGCGTGGAAACAATTAACCGTGCAGGGGTTCGCGTTCGATCGCTGGTCTACACCGGCAAGTTATTTCTTTTACATCATCACCGGGCTGCACGCCGCGCACCTGCTCCTCGGCGTTTTCGCTTTGCTCTTCTGTCTCTGCGCTCTCACGCGTCTCAAACGCGTAGAGTCCCGCCAGATCGCCGTGGACTCAACAGCATGGTTCTGGCACACCATGGGCTTTGCCTGGCTGGTGTTATTTGGGGTTTTGGTGCTGGGGCAATAACCGCTTCTGGCTCCCGGCCCTTACGCTGTGCGCAGATGCATCAGCGAGCGGAAGCGCTCGGCAATGCTGGGCACTTCAGGACAATCGAAATAAATCTCACGATTGAGCCCCATGAGCAACTGCACAGCTTCCACCTGTCCGTCGTGCGCTGAGAAGGATCCACCCGCATAGATAAACTCGTCCGTCAGGTACTCGATGGCGTGGCCGAGAGTCTCCAGCGCGTGGCCTGCCTCAGGCGAGATCCTGCGGCGACGCACGACACCGCGGCCCGTTACTGCCGAAGGTGCCGTTGTCCGGATCGGGAACACACACACTGCTGAAGTCGTCGCCATGTTTTTCATCCTCGCCTGAATCATCGACGCAACGTAACCTATCAAACAGATCACCGAAGTACTATCTCAATTCGGTACACGTTACTTTATGCACCATCCCAAATGGGAACTCCAGTGACGACGCTCACATCCGTTGGGTCAAGAATCACCGCGCGCACCCCATTCCCGCCGAAACGCAATATCTCCTGCACGTTAAAGCACTTTGTGTCTGCTTATCGGCATGTTGCCTTGACGGGATCAGCCTGAAAACCTAATCTCGAATTAGAATCCTGCGTGTCCGAAGCTCTTTTTCTGGCACAAGGGGCGCAATTTTATCGATTTTCTTCGGACTGGGCGGCAATGGTTCCGTATGATTGGCAATATCTCCCGCTTTTGATGCAGATTCTCGCCGCGTTCTTTCTTGGCGTGGGGATGGTCGTAGCCTCATGGTTCGTAGGCCGCCATCGCAACACCGCCGTCAAGCTCGCTGCATACGAGTGCGGCATTCAAGCCACTGGCGACGCGCGTGGCCGCTTCAGCGTGCGCTTTTATCTGGTCGCGGTTCTCTTCATCCTCTTCGACGTGGAAGTCGTCTTTAT
>JBEKEP010000058.1:0-23004 GCA_050013775.1 Occallatibacter sp.
TTGACGTCGACGAAGCTGAGCGGATCGGTGGAGCGCAGGCCGGTGTCGACCACTTCGTAACCGGGTTCGAGCAGGAGATTGAGGCGGGAGCGCGCGTCGAGCTTGAAATGATGCTGGCACTTGGGACAGACCTGGAGGTTGGCCTCGAGCTCGGCCTTGTAGAGAGGCTGGCGGCAGCTGGGGCATTTGACCCACAGGCCTTCCGTGCGCACGTTTTTTCCGCCCGCGTCGGGGCCGTTGTCGCCCTCGGGAGCGAAATAGTCGCCGTCTTCGCGCTTAAACCACGTCATACCGAATGCAATTGTATATGGATGGAGCGCGGAGCGTGGGCGGTGGCAGTGGTCAGTGATCAGTGGTCAGTGGTCAGGCGAATGCCCGACGGCCAGGACCATCCTGCGTGACGCCCGCTGAAGACAAAGCTTGGCCGGGCCGACTGGGGATGATATCGCTAGTAGGACGGCGCGCGCATCGGCCTGGGGTTGGGAATCGCGATTAGGGAAGGGAACCGTAGCATGCTTGAATTTTCGCGGACTGTGGTTTCGATGAGCACGGCTGGGGTGCTGGTGCTGGGGGTTGGCGTGATTGCACGGCGGGCGGGGCTGCGGTCGGGACCGCTGCGGCAAAGGGACTGACGGAGATGGTTCCCGATTACATGCCGTGGCCGCTGTTCTGGGTGTACCTGGTGGGGTTCGGACTGATTGCTACGGCGCTGAGCTTGATCTTCGATCGCCTGACGTTCTGGTCGAGCTTGCTGGCGGGCGGGATGTTTCTGGCGTTTGTGGCGATGATGGATTTGCCGGGGGTGATCACGGGACAGCATGATCGATTTGGTTTTGCGCTGCTGGCGCGCGAGACTACGTTTGGATGCGCTTTGCTGGCGCTGGCCGGCAGCGTGGCTCCGCGCGGCTCACGCTGGGCGAGACTGGTGACGCCGTGCCGCATTGTGTTTGCAGTGGTTGCGATTTTCTACGGGGTCGAGCATTTTCTGCATCCGGAGTTTCTGCCGGGTGTGCCGCTGGAGAAATTGACGCCGGCGTGGGTTCCTGTGCCGCGCGTGTGGGGATACGTGGTGGGCGCGGTGCTGCTGGTGAGTGGCGCGCTGATGCTGATGAACCGCGGGGCACGCGAGGCGGCGGCGTGGCTCGGCATCGTGCTGGCTGCTACGGTGGCCATCATTTATGTGCCTATGCTGGGGCCGGCGCACGGAACTGATCAGGTGGTTGAGGTGATCGATTACATATTCGACACGCTGCTGTACGCGGGAACGGCGCTGATTGTTGGCGAGGCTTTGGGGCGGAGGCAAGAGAGCGGTTGCTAGCTCCTTGCTGCGGGCATCATTTCTTGCCGCGCAGGTAGGCGTCGTCGCCGTCGATCCAGTCCTGGCGCGGGGGATTGAAGATGTCGAGCGCTATGGAGTCCTCGAGCGCGACGACTTCGTGCGGCACGTGCGGCGGAATGCAGAGGATCTCGCCGGAGCGAACGGCTACGGCTTTGCCGTCGATGCGGAATTCCAGCACGCCGTCGACGACGTGGCTGATCTGCTCGTGCATGTGGTGATGCTGCGGCACGTGCGCGTCTTTCTTGAGCACGATGCGCGCGAGCATGGTGTTGCTGCCGACGATAAACTGCCGCGTCACCAGCGGATTCATCTGCTCGGGCTTGATTTCGCTCCAACGATGATGCGTGGTTTCGGTCATGATTGCCTCCGGCGCTAGTATTCGATGCCGCGTTGCGCTAGGATGCCTTTCTGGTAGGCGTGCTTCACTTCGCGCATTTCGGTTACGGTGTCGGCCAGCTCCACCAATAGCGGATGCGCATTGCGGCCAGTCAGAATCACGTGCACCATCTCCGGCTTGTTGCGCAAGGCTTCGGCCACGGCCGCAGGATCGAGCATTTTGTAGCTGATGGCGTAGTTGATCTCGTCGAGAATCACAAGGTCCCACTCGCCGGATTCGATAGCCGCGCGCGCCTCGGCCCATGCCGCTTCGACCATGCGCACGTCTTCAGGATCGGGATCCACACCGCCGATCTTCACAAAGCCGCGGCCCATCTGCTTGAGCACGAAGTTCTCACCGAATGCTGCCGCGGAATCCAGCTCGCCGTAGTGCCACGAGCCCTTGATGAACTGCAGCATCAGCACCTTCATGCCGCATCCCACGGCGCGCAGAGCGGTGCCCAGTGCGGCGGTGGTCTTGCCTTTGCCGGGGCCAGTGTTGATGAGGATCAGTCCGCGCCGGGATTCGGTCATAGCGAGGTTCCAGGTGTCAGGTTTCAGGTGTCAGGTTGCGCCTACGCTGCATGCGGCGTCTTCAGCTTTTGAAGGATGGCATAAATCATCTTGCCAACTTCGTGAGACAGCCTTTCGGCTTCTTCGCTCAATTTTGCATTACCCATTCCGAGCGACCGCGCTATCTCAAGCTGGGTCTGGAGTTCGAAATTCGATCCGCGCGCAATCCCCAGAAACTGGCGATATTCTCCCACGGTTGACCGTCCATGCCCTTCCGCGATGTTGCTGGGAATCGCGACCGACGCACGCCTGAGCTGACTCACAAGTCCGAAAATCTCCTCGCGCGGGAATCCCTGTGTGAGCCGATAAATTGCGGTGGTCAACAGCATCGATCTTTGCCAAACAGACAACTCGCGAAATGATCGCAGCATAATGTCTTTCCTTTCCATTGCCATTACGGGTGCTCGGCCTTTGAAACCTGACCCCTGAAACCTGACCCCTGAAACCTGACCCCTCAGTGTCCTGTGTGGTACGGGTGGCCCGTGAGAATTGTACAGGCCCGGTAGAGCTGCTCGGCCACAACCAAGCGGGCCAACTGGTGGGCCAGTGTCATCGATCCAAGCGAGAGCAAGCCGCCGCGGCGTTTGCCTTCGGCCAGCGCTTCCGCAGACCATCCATCGGCGGGCCCGACGGCAAAGACCACGTGCTGCAGGCCCTCATCACGCCGTTTTCCCAGCCACTCCGCCAAAGACTCCGAGGTCATCTGGCGGCCGCGTGGATCCAGCATCAGCACGGCCGCCTCCGTCCTGCCGCGCTGTTTGCCCAGCCAGTCGAGGAGGGCGCCTTCGTTGCGGAAGGCTTCGACACCACATCGAATAACCCCAGCGCATCGTTTGAGATAGCCGGCGATAAGCACTTCGTAGCCGTCCTTTAGCCCCGCCCGGGCGCCGATATGGGCCAGTGTCACTTGCATGGAGAGGAGAATACCGCAAAAGCGCGGTTTGGGCTGGAGGCTGTCGAATTGCCAACTGTCCCGAAATCTGCAGGTTGTGTCCAATTTTGGGAATATCCATATTCTGTTGTATGGAATTCCATATTTCACCTATGTCAATCCCGCAAATGATATGTGAATAACTCTTTTATTTTCTGTGAAAAATGACCATTTACCGGTATATCCGAGAATGGCATGAATCGTGCATTCAATGGGCAGAGGCATGGTGAGAGGTGTATTTTTTGGCAGACCGTTCTTTCAAGATTGCCAATCAATCCATCGCATCTGGACATGGGGTCACCTCAAGTGCGCCTGCACTCGCTTGGATGGCCTTTCTTGGTTTGTAAATTTGAGTATGGCTGTTGATTTTGAAACAACTTGCGGGATCGGACTTGCCCTCCCCATCGAGCCTCCGAAAGCGCACAACCTGGATCGAGAAGGGCCCTACATGGGCCTTCCGGTGCAGAAAGATTATTCTGGAGGAGTTCTAATGCGTTTTTTCCGTTTACAGGGCATTGCTCTCGTGTTCGCGGTTGCGTTTGCACTGGGATTTGTGGTGGCAACGCAGCAACCGTCCGCCTATTGCCAGGAAACCACCGGTGGCCTACAGGGCACGGTAAAGGATCCGTCCGGCGCCGTCGTGCCCAAGGCGCATATCACCCTCACGGGCACCTCGCAGATCGGCAGCAAGGAACTTACGACGGACGCCAGCGGCTACTACCGCTTTGCGAACCTCCCTCCCGGCGTCTATGTCCTCGTCGTGAAGGCTGAGGGTTTCGAGACCACGAAGCAGTCGGGCATCGCGATCGAGATTGGGCGCTTGCCGAGTATCGATGTCGTTCTCAAGGTAGGTGCAGCGGCGACCACCGTTGAGGTAACCGAAGCGGCCCCGGTCATCGACACCACGACGACGCAGAATATTACAAACGTCACCTCAGAGGCTTTGCAGAATCTTCCCACGGGTATCAGTTTCCAGTCGGTGATCCAGTTTGCCCCAATGGCTCGCGATGAGCCTCTCGCCGGCATGTCGGCGGCCGGTCACGGCACCGGCGGCAGCGGCGGCTCGATGCCCGGCAGCAGCGGCAACGGCCAGAGCTTTGGCTACTCTATCGGCGGCGCGGCCGACTCCGAGTCGAGCTACCTGGTTGAAGGCCAGGACACAGAGAACATCTCCGGTGGCTACTCCAAGGCCAACGTCCCGATGGATTTCATCCAGGATGTCGATATCAAGACCTCAGGCGTCGAAGCGGAGTATGGCGGCGCATTGGGCGGCGTCATCAACGTGATTTTGAAGAAGGGCAGCAACGCGTTCCACGGCTCCATCTTCTCGACCTATGAATCCTCAGGGACCGACGCTAACCCAATCAACGCGTATCTGCGTTATGATCCGACCTCCGGCGGCAATGCCGGGCTCTTCGAGGATCCCTCAGCTCAAACCTACTCACCGCAGAAGATCCATTACCGTACAGTCGAGCCCGGCATCCTTGTGGGTGGCCCGATCGTAAAGGATCACCTGTGGTTCGTAGCCGGCTTTGAGCCCTTGATTCAGGCCCATGCGGAGACGGTGAACTTCGGCAGCAACGACAACAATGCCGGCAATCAATACTTCACCCAGGACCGCCAGCAGTACTTTGGCTACGGCCGCATCGACGCCGCGCTGACGCAGAAGATTCGCGTCTTCGGCTCATGGCTGACTCAGTACGCGCGCGAAACGGGCGACGAGTTCCCAACCGCCGATCCGACACACAGCGAGTCCACCGCTCTGAACACGGCAATTTTGAGCCCGCTCTCCCAGTATTCGCACGGCCTTGGCTGGTCGGCTCCTAATGCCACCTACAATGTCGGTGCGGATATTACCCTCACGCAGCGTCTTATTGCGACCACCCGCTACGGCTACTTCTTTGACAACTATCACGACTTTGGCTGGCCAACCAACCAACCAGACACCGTCTGGAACACCGATGGCTTTGGCGCGACCGATAACCTTGGCAATCCGCTTCCGGCCAATCTGCAGATTTATAACGGTTCTCCGGCGAACAACGGCACTTCTACCACACCCTACGACTCCACCTACACGCTGGAAAACGCCGACAAACACTACCAGTTGAACCAGGACTTCGCCTTCTACAAGGGCGGATGGTGGGGAACCCACAACTTCAAATTCGGCTACCAGCTCAACCACCTGGTGAACGTAATCAACCAGAACGGTAACGTGCCCTATGGATTCTTGCAGGTTGGAGCGGGCGAGAATCACGGCGCGCTGACCGCAACCGGCGGAGCCAACTGCAATACAGCGGGTCCGAGCCACACCGGCCTCGTTGGCGAATGGGGATCGTGCACTGGTCAATATGGCCTCTACACTGTGCAGGACTTCTCGACCATTCTGACTTCTCCGGCCGGCGACTGGAATCACGCCTTGTATGTGCAGGATTCCTGGACGGTTGGTAAGGGCGTGACATTGGACCTCGGCCTCCGCATTGAGCATGAATCCCTCCCAGCGCCGGGCGGCGTGAAGATCAGCACCATCAACTTCCCGTGGAGCGACAAGATCGAACCTCGCCTGGGCGCAGCATGGGATCCCAGCGGCCATGGCAAGATGAAGATCTTCGGCAGCTATGGCGTGGTCAACGACGTGATGAAGCTGTTGCTTGCCCAGACCTCGTGGGGCGCACAATCGTACGAGCAGTGCAGCTATCCGCTCGGACCTGATGGAACATCGGCTGGATTCAGCATCTCCGATCTCGATGTCGCCTTCAAGAACAGCCGGGCCTGCCCCAATGGCCCCGCCACCACGCAGGCAAACTTTGCCAACGGCCAAGTTCCTACAACGCTGAAGGACGCAGGAACCGGCGTTTCGTTGATTGAGAACGTCAACTTCCGCCCGCTGGAGCCGGTAGCTCCCAACGTGAAGCCGTATCGCCAACATGAGTACGTTGCCGGCTACGACCTACAGATCAGCCCAACGCTGGCATTTGAAGCTCGTTACGACCGGCGCCGCCTCGACCACGTGATTGAAGACGCCTCGCTCTCCGACATCGCGTGGGGCGAAACTTATACCGTGGTGAATCCCGGCGAGGGAGTTGATGACAACATCAACGACTACTCGACGTACCTGCACTCGCTGGGGATGGCCTTCGGCGTTCCCGGATGGGCGTTCAGCGACACAGCGGATTACGGTTCCGGGGTTGCTTTTGGCACCTGCAACGGATGCCCGCCGAATCCCAAGGCGATCCGCAACTACGACGGTCTGGAGTTCCGGTTAATGATGTCCCAGAAGAAGGGCTTTACCGGAATGTTCAGCTACACCTACAGCAGCATGTGGGGCAATTACACGGGCCTCACCACCACCGATCAGTCCGACGGTGGTGTAACGGGACGCAACAGCCCTGACACCACCCGCTCCTTCGACGAGCCGTTCTACTACTTCGGCGCAAATGGCAAATCGAACAATGGACATCTGCCCACCGATCGCCCCAACGTGATCAAAGGCAACGTCTACTACACGATCCCGTGGAAGCACCAGAGCACAAGCTTCGGCATCTTCCAAGAGTTCCTCCAGGGAACTCCGGTGGGTTCGTATATCGACGTGGGCGGCGCCACCTACGGCGAGCCGTATGAAGCCGTCTACCCCTATGGCCGCGACCAGTATGTGAATGTAACTCAGAACTCAACAGGCGCTGTCACCATCGGCGCGCCCTACTTGCGTCGCACGCCGTGGTATATCCAGTCGGACCTCAACGCGTCACACCAGTTCAAGGTGGGCGACCACGAGACGATCGCCTTTGAAGCAACGGCTCTCAACGCTCTGAACCAGCGCTCGATCGCCGCCTACTTCCAGAGCATCAATTCGTGGCAGTTCCAAACCCCCATCTATCCTGGCGGTCAAGGCCTTTACAGCGGCGCCGCCACATACCAGGCGTTCGAGGGGGGCTACAACGTCCAAACGCTCGCCAATGCGGACGGTGTGATCACGAACTCCCAGTACGGCAAACCCTACCTCTACCAGAACGGCCGTTCGTTCCGCGTGGGGCTGCACTACACCTTCTAAAATCAAACCAGGCTTCAAGAAAAGCGATGGGGACCCGAAATCGGGTCCCCATTCTTTTTTCGATGATGAGTAAGGCCGCGTGGCGCAATGGGCCCGTCGCGACACCGTTCAGCGTGAGCGCTTGATCTTCTTCGCGGAAGGTTTTGCCGCTTTCCTTTTCAGGGGCGCGGCTTTCCTGCGCGGCGCAGCCTTCTTCGCGGGCTTCTTTACTGTCTTCGCGCGCTTTGCCTGCTTCTTTATTTTTGTTGCGGCCTTAGGCTTGATTGCGGGCTTCGCCGATGCGGCGCGCGCTTTGACGGGAGCCTTGGTTCGCGCGGCGCGCGTCTTCTCTTTGAGCTCAACCTTCAACTCCGCGTCGAACTCTTCCGGCGTCAGCGGGCGCGCCGACTTGCGCAGCCGTTCGATGTCGTAGAAGGCGCGGCGCTCGGACAGAAACACGTGCACGACAAAGTCCACATAGTCGAGCAGAATCCACTCGCCATGACGCCGGCCTTCGACCGAGTTCGGGTACACGCCAAACTCGCGCTTGAGCCGCAGCTCGATCTCGTCGGCGATGGCGACGGCTTGCCGCTCGTTGGACGCCGATGTGACAAGGAAATAGTCGCTCAGTCCGGAGTCGGCGGCATCGAGTTCAAGGATGCGGGTATCGAGGGCTTTTTTGTCTTCACAAACCGCGGCAGCGACCTGTACGAGGGCGCGGGTTTGCTTTTGCGCTGGGGATAGTTTCATGCGTTAGGAAATTCTCCAATCTTCATGGTAGAGCAGGGGGCAGGGAGTAGCCAATAGCCAGTAGCCAATAGAGAGTAGAAAGGCTCGCGTTGAGGATGGGGGCAGCCTGGCCGATTGGGCTACGGGCGATACAGCTTGTGTTGCGCGATGTACTCCAGTACCGGCTTTGGCAGTAGGTCGCGTTGTGCCGCCAGATTGGCGGAAGGTGCGTGAATCTGCGCGCGGATTTCTGAAGCGCTGATCTCCACATGCAGACCCGGCAGCACGTAAAACGGCGTGCGGTCCCCGGCCTGATTCACGAGGACAAACGTGCGCACTTCCACGCCGGATTCGTTCCGGCTCCCTTCCTGCTCGGACTTCAGCGAGAGACCGTTTGGCAGAGCGGCATTCAGATCAACCCTCAAATCCTGGAGCGGTTGCCCCGGCCGCGAGGCCACAATCAGCGGCGCCACAAAAGGGAGCTCCGCGGCGCGGTGCCAGCGGGGCAGTGCGAAGAACGAATCCGCGCCCATGAGGCAAAAGAGTGCGCAATTGGGTGCGAGAGAGGTACGCAGGCGCTCGAGCGTGTCGATTGTGTAATTGGGCGCGGTTCCGGCGGCGGATGTGCGGGCATCGGCTGGATTCGGGGCTGGTTTTGGCGCGTCGGCCAGCGAAAGCTCAAATCCTGGCTCGCCGGCGATCGCCAGCCGCGTCATCGCCACCCGATCCTCGAAGCTTGCGGCGGGACCCTCCGGCTTGAGCGGCTGCATGCCCACCGGGGCAAACAGCACCGCATCCAACGCGAAGGCGGCACGCGCGGCGCGCGCCACAGCCAGATGGCCCAGGTGCGGCGGGTCGAAGGTACCGCCGAAGAAGGCTACGCGCATCCCTCTCTGGTTAGCTGATTCGGACAAACCCAAGCCGAAAGCGTGCCGGGACAACCTCATAGCTTCATCCTACAGCGTTCCCAGATTGGCTTGACCGCATCGCACACCATGCTCTATCGCCAACGCTGTCGCGTAAAATCGACAACAGGAAGTCGTACGCGACATCACTCTTCCCACCCGCTATGCGATATCTGATCATGGTTCTCGCCGTTGCCGGCATTGTCGTCTCCGCGCTGGCATTGCCTCTTCACTACTCCACCACCACCGCGCCCTGCGACATCAACGAGCACTGGGATTGCGGCACGGTGAACCGCAGCAGCTTTTCAACGATCGCCCACGTACCTGTCGCTGTCATCGGCATCGCCGGGTATCTGCTGCTGGGTTGCCTCGGCCTCGCGCGCCAGCGTTTCGCCACATTCATCGCCGCGTGTCTGGGATTTCTTTTCGCGTTCCGGCTTTCTATGATCGAGCAATACGGCCTCGGCGTTTGGTGTCTTTATTGCGCCATATCGCAGGCCATCATCGCCCTGATCCTGTTGCTCAGCCTGGGATGGTTTATGGCCGAATATTTCACACTCCAGCGCGCCGCGCGCAAAATCAACTCTTAGCTCACAATGAAGCCTCCCGCGCTGGATTGTTAAACTTAATATATCGACATGTTCACAGACTGGTACGGGCGCTGGATGTACGCGTGGGAGACGCGGCTGACGACGCGCGACGAAAATCGCGTGGTGCGGCCGCTGGAGTGGGGCTTCGAGTGGATTGTGCCCTTTCTCGAAGCGCGCGGCTTTGACTCTGTCGTGCCCGGGCCCGAGGTGGGGCACGACGATGCGGCCGCCGAAGCCGCGATGGTGCGCATCAATCAGTTCCTCATCCGCAACAGCAAGGAATTCTTCAGCTACACGCGCCCCACAGACTTTCGGCTTGAGGAGCGCTTTCCGGAACTCTTCCCGACCAACGTGCGACCTGAAACGCTGGCTCAGGACGCCGAGATCAAGCGTCAGGCGGCAGAAGGCAAGCTGGAGCGCGCGCAATTTCTCCGCTTTACCTCGCCGGAGCGCACGCCGTATCCCGAAAACGACCTGGTGAACGCGCGCTGGTATCCCGCGCCCGCGCACAAAGATCCCGCGCGGCCCAAACAGGCCATTGTCGTGATGCCGCAGTGGAACGCCGATGGCTTCAGCCACAACTCGCTGTGCACGCTCTTCAATCGCATGGGTGTTTCGGCACTGCGTCTTTCCAAGCCGTATCACGACATTCGCCGGCCTACTGAGATCGAGCGCTCCGACTATGCCGTGAGCGCCAACATCGGCCGCACCATTTCCGCCTGCCGCCAGGCCGTGGTCGATATCCGCTGCTGCCTCGACTGGCTCGAAGAGCAGGGCTACGAACATTTCGGCGTGCTGGGCACAAGCCTCGGTTCCTGCTATGGCTATTTGGCCAGCGCGCACGACGCGCGGCTGCGGGTGAATGCCTTCAACCACGCGTCCACAGCTTTTGGGGACGTGGTGTGGGCCGGGCAAAGCACGCGTCATATTCGCGAGGCTGTGCAGGAGGCAGGTCTCACGCAGGATCGAGTGCGCGCGCTTTGGGCCGCTGTCAGCCCGGTGAGTTACTACGAGCAGTTTCGCGGAGCCGAAGCCAACGGCCCCGGCAAAAACGTGCTCGTCATCTATGCCAACTACGATCTCACCTTTCCCAGGGAGTACTCGCTGCAGGTGGTGGATGCCTTCCGGCGTTCCGGCGTGCGCCACGAAGTGCGCGTGCTGCCCTGCGGCCATTACACGACCGGTGAAACACCCTACAAATTCATCGACGGCTGGTATATGGGCTCGTTCGTCCATCGCGCGTTCAAGGCGCTGCGGGAAGAGAAGGCCGCCGGGGCGGGCGCTGAGCATTCGAGCGACGTCGAAGAAGAAGCGTTTTCGCGCTAGCGCACGCCATCCAAATCCATCTGCAACAATTTTGCGGGATCGAGATACGCGTTCTGCCAGCGCACGGCCCAGTGCAAGTGCGGCCCCGTCACGCGCCCGGTTGCGCCACTCAACCCGACGCGCTCGCCAAGGCTCACATGCTGGCTTTCGCGCACATCGATGCGGCTCAGGTGCATGGAAAGCGTGTACAGCCCCAACCCGTGATCGATGACCACGCAGTTGCCCTCGTAGTAAAGAGGCCGCGCCAGCACCACAATGCCGCTATTGCCCGCGCGCACCACGGTTCCCGGCTTCGCACGAAAATCCATGCCCTTGTGAACGCTGGCGAGCTGGCCGTTAAAGGTACGCCGCGTGCCGAAACTATCGGTGGGCGCGGCGTGAACCGGTGCGCGAAAATCGCCGGACCAGAGCGGCTGCGGCGCGCTCACCGCAAACACTTTTTCTTTGAGCGCGATCTCGGTTTGGATCCGCGCCAACTCCTTCGGATCCGGCGCGACAAACTTCGGCGCAACGGTCAGCGTGCCGGTGCGATAGTGCGCCTCATGAATCTCAATGCTGCGGCTCAGGTCAGTCACGCCGCCGCTTGTTCCGTTCAGGGTCGCCTTGATGCGCAGGGAAGAAGTGCCCACGGCAGCTTCCACATCCACGCCGGCGAGCGCGTACCACGCCTGCCGATCGTGCGACCAAAAGAATGCGAGCTTCTGTCCGAGCCACTCGCCTTCGAGCGTGGCGTTTGCCGGCGCGGCCACGCGAACCAATTCCGGCGAACCGGCTTCGACCACTTCGGGAGTGAGCGTGACGCTGGGCGTTTGCGCACGCGCCGCAAACATCGCAGCAAGACTGGCAGAAACCAAAAGTACGGCGGATCGAAACTGCGAACAGAACCGAAAATCTCTCATCGACGCTAGAATAGCGGAGATCGCCGTCCTCGACCCAGTCGTGCGTTCGCGCTATCCTTGGTTCAGGTCAGAATCTCGATGACTTCCCCGGCGCCCGATCGCTTCCGCACTGCAAGCCGCGTCGTGACTTTCGTCGCGACAGCATTGCTGTTGTGTCTGCCGGCACGGAGCCAGCAGAGCACAGCCCCGGCGCAGGCTGCCGCGCAGCCCAATCCCGTTCTCGTTGAACTCTTCACTTCGGAAGGGTGCTCCGATTGTCCGCCCGCCGACGCGGTGCTGGCCCAGCTCGATACGCAGGTGATCCCCGGCGTGCAAGTGATTGTGTTGAGCGAGCACGTGACTTACTGGAACCACCAGGGCTGGACGGATCCTTTTTCTTTCGACGAGATCGATCTGCGACAGCAGGAATACGTGCGCCAGTTCGGACTCGATTCTCCGGCCACACCGCAGTTTGTTGTGGATGGCGCGATGCAGTTGGCCGGCACCAATCCGCCGGCGCTCGCCGGCTTCATTACGCGCGCCGCGGCTGCGCCCAAGATTCAGATCGAAATTGGCAACGCGCATCGCACGGAAAACGGCGCGGTGGAATTCACCGTGCACACCGGGGCCGCGCAGAAGGCCACGCTGGTGGCTGTGATTGCGGAGAATGCGACGCATTCAGAAGTTTCCCACGGCGAAAATGCAGGCCGCACGCTGCATCATGTGGCCGTGGTGCGCGCGATCAAGGAGTTTGGCTCTAACGCTACCGATGGCCGCACGCTGCAACTTTCCGGCGGCAATGTTGCACGCGCAGAAAAAGACGGCGAGCCGCTTCGACTCGTCGTCTTTCTCGTCAGCCATTCTCGCGTTGTGGGAGCCGCGGAACAGACGTTGAATCCGTGAGCGCGCGTTATCTTCCGTTGTGCTTGTCGCGATAGATCTGACGGCTAGCGCCATTCTGCTCGTGATTGATCTGGCGATGTTCCTGGCCGGTCAGCTTACCTCCATTGGCCTGGCGATCGGCATGAACCTGTTCGTTGATGCCCTGCTCGCGATTCTCCACATGCGAGGCCTGGCCGGCATGCATGGTGCCGTTGCGGAGTCCGTTGGCAATGCGGTCCTGCTGGTTTTCGCGGCGCTGACCGACTTCATTGTTGCCGTAGTGCGCCGTGTTGGCATTGTGCTTGTCCTGATAGATGGAGTGGCTCAGGTTGTTCTGCTGGCGGTTGACCTGCTGCCGCTCCTGCTGCGTCAGGTGGCCGTTGTCGGCTGAGCGATCGTCGCGGACTTCGCGGTTCAGATTGGATTCTCGCGACTCGATGTTCTTGGTTTCGCCCGCAGTCATTTGCCCGGAGTCTATGCCGTTGGCAACGCGATCCTGCTGGTTCTGCTCGCGCTGGCCGACTGTCGGCGCAGGCTGGTTCGGTTGAGTCTGAGGTTGGCTCTGTTGAGCAAAGGCCGGTCCCGAGGCGATCAGGGCGGCCACGGCAAGCGTGAACAAATTCAGCTTCATGTGGTTCCTCCGCGGGCCTGGGATTTTTGAATTACCGGCCCATGGTTCCTCCTGACCCGCGTGGCAAAAACAAGTTGTGCATATTTCACTTTTCCTGCAACGAAAGTGGAATGCTGCGCATCGCGCAGATTTTTCTGCGGAGGATTTGCAGTTGGCGCGCAACTTTGTCGCGAGGGGTGGTGTTCAATGTTGGCTTTCGAGCGAAATAGGAGTGACGCAAGAACAACCGCAGGTCCTTCGGCTCCGCTTACCCCGTGATTGCGCGGCAATCATGGGGCCCCAGAGGCGCTCCGCTCAGGATGACAAATCAAATTCAGTCGGTCGGCAGGCTGATATGTTTCGATGCGATCTAGTTGGTGCTGTCGGGGCGCGGATGCGCGGCCTTCCACGCGGCCGCGCGATCCTGCTCAGCGGAGAGTTCGTCGGCGGTGATGCGCTCGCCAATCATCTGGCGATTAGCCGCATACTTTTCCTGGCTCGGGCCTTTCACGCTGGCAGCCAGGTCGAACCAGAAATACGCGTCCGCGTCACTGCGGGGCACGCCCTGGCCCATGGAGTAGAGCACACCCAGCGTTCCCTGAGCGGTCGGGTCGCCCTGATCGGCCGCCCTGCGATACCACGATGCCGCCTGCTCCATGTCGCGCGGAATGGTATCGCCGCCGCCATCGCGATAGAGCGCGGCCATGTGCATTTCCCCGGAGATGTTGTCCTGATCGGCAGCTTTCCGGTACCACGCTAGCTCCTGCTGATAATCGCCGGCCATCTGCGCTCTGTCGTGCTCGGCGGCGGCGGCTTGCGCATACTGCTCGCCCACCGCGACCTGGGCCGCAGGATCGCCGCTATTGGCCTTGGCCAGCAAGGCCGGGTCAATGCTTGGCGTCGCCGTCTGGGCTGCGGCAGGAAGCAGAATACCGAGAAATATTGCCAATGGAATCAGATAATTGCGTTGAATCGACACGAATGCCTCGCAGATTCTTGCCTTGGGGGATGCTGATTCCAGTTTACGCAATCGTCGCCGATATCGATACGGTTTCAACACGCCGGGGAACCAGCTAAAATTTAGATATGACTGACCGCATGTCTTTGCCCCTCGCCCAGGCCGATCCCGATGTGGCCGCCGCCATTGACCACGAAACCCTCCGCCAGCACGAGGGGCTGGAGATGATTGCCAGCGAAAACTTCGTCTCCGAAGCGGTGCTGGAAGCAGCCGGCTCGATCTTCACCAATAAATATGCCGAGGGCTATCCCGGACGCCGTTACTACGGCGGCTGCGAGTATGCCGACATCGTGGAGAACCTGGCCCGCGATCGCGCGCGCCAGATCTTCGGCGGCGAGCACATCAACGTGCAGCCACACTCCGGCTCGCAGGCCAACGCCTCGGCCTTCGCAGCGGTGCTCGTGCCCGGCGACACCATTCTCGGCCTCGATCTTGCGCATGGCGGCCACCTGACGCACGGTCATCGGCTGAGCTTCAGCGGCAAACTTTATCGCCCCACGTTCTATCACGTGCGCCGCGATACCGAGACCATCGATTACGACGAGATGGAATCTGTCGCAGTGCAGGAAAAGCCGAAGGTCATCATCGGCGGCGCCAGCGCTTACCCGCGGCTGTGGGATTTCGAACGCATGCGCGCGATTGCCGACAAGGTGGGCGCAATTTATATCTTCGATATGGCGCACATTGCCGGCCTGGTCGCGGGCGGCGTGCATCCATCGCCGGTGCCGCACACGCACATTACCACTACGACCACGCACAAAACTCTGCGCGGGCCGCGCGCCGGTCTCATCATCTGCAACCAGGATCTCGCCGTGGCCGTGGATAAATCCGTGTTTCCCGGCCAGCAGGGAGGTCCGTTGGTGCACATCGTGGCTGCAAAGGCTGTGGCATTTGCCGAGGCACTGCGGCCCGAGTTCCGCGACTACGCCGCGCAAATCGTCGCTAACGCCAAGGTGCTGGGCGAGGCGCTGCGTGCAGCAGGGTTTCGGTTGGTATCGGGGGGAACGGATAATCACCTCCTGCTGGTGGACGTGTTCGAGAAAGGCATTCTCGGTTCTGAAGCAGAGCTGGCTTTGGGCAAGGCTGGCATTACCGTGAACAAGAACTCCATTCCCTGGGATACGAATCCGCCGCTCAAGCCATCGGGCATTCGCGTGGGCACGCCCGCGCTTACGACGCGCGGCATGAAGGAAGGGGAGATGCGCACCATCGGCGCGTGGATCGCCAAAGCGCTGGAGCAGCGCAACGACGATGCTGCGCTGGAACGGATTCGCGGCGAAGTGGCTGAGCTTGCCAACCAGTTCCCGCTTTACGCGTGGCGCCGCGCTGCGGCTACGGTGAACGCGTAACTCGAAACCCATCCAAGACCAGAGCCCCACGAAGAGGCGAGGCGCAGGAAAATTTTGCGTGCCGGATCTTGCCCGCCTGTGCAAGAATGCCGGAGGGCAATGAAGGTTTGCCTCTGAACATCTAACGGAACCGGGCCGTTCGTGGCTCGCGTATTCTTTCGGTCAGCAGGAGGAAACGATGAAACCGATTCACATTGCATTCGCAGCTTTGCTCGTGTTCTCTGTGCCGGCGTTCGCGCAACATGGAGGCGGCAGCGCACCCAAGGCACCCAAAAGCGGGCCGGCGCCTTACCACGGCACGCCGCAGGCGCCGAATCCGCAGCGCAACTATTCCCCTAAACCCGGCCAACCCAACGCACCGCACGTGGAAAATGGCAAAAAGTGGGTTGGTCATGACACCGGCGCCAACGATCCGCGCTATCACGTCGACAACCCCTGGGAGCATGGCCACTTTGCTGGCGGCTTCGGCCCCGGGCATACGTGGCATCTTGGCGGCGGAGGTCCCAATCGCTTCTGGTTCAACGGCTGGTACTGGTCCGTCGCGGCAGCCGATATGGCCTTCTGCGACGGTTGGCTCTGGGATTCCGATGAAATCATCATCTACGAGGACCCGGATCACGTCGGCTGGTATCTTGCTTATAACGTGCGTCTTGGTACCTATGTGCACGTGATGTATCTCGGCATGTAAGTGGTTACGAACTTGCGAGAGCGCAAGGCCTGCGAAAAGAAATGCGGCGGGATGGGGAAAGCCCCTGTCCCGCCGTGGGTTTTTGCGGCATTGCGCGAATCCCGTGGAGCGCACGCCGTTATGGAAGCCACTAACCGGTGTGCCGATGGCAGGAGTTGTAGAAGTAACTGAAGTTATCTTCGCGTGACTTTATCTGATTACCAAATAACTTGCACCGAACGATAAATCGGCGAATTTTCTGCATTATGCTTGATGGATGGCGATAGAAAATATTCTTGCAGAAATCGACGCCGAGATATCCAGGCTGCAGCAGGCACGCGCACTGCTGGCCACACTCGGAGCCGCAACCACCAAAGCTGGACGCACCGCCAAGAAAGCGCCCGCCAAAGCCAAGACCAGAAAGAAACGGGTTTTGAGCGCGGAAGCGCGCAAGAAGATAGCCGACGCGCAACATCGACGCTGGGATGCGCAAAAGGCCAAGGCTAAGGCGACTAAAAAGTAATAGGCATTCAAGAACGGCTCAAGCCTCCTTTGGTTTGCAACGGGATCAAGTGACCCGGCCGCGGAACCCTCCCTCGCGAAGGCGAGGGGGTGAACTGTTCCGCACCCTCCCTCGGTGTTACTGCCGTCAACCGGAGCCCGGCCTGAGAGCAAATTTCTTCGAACTCCCCCACTCAACGAATGGTCCATCCAGCCGTGCGGTAGAGTTGTGCCTGCGTGGCGTCGGCCACGGCCGGGAGCCGGTTGCGGCAACGCACCTTGCATTCACTGCGGGTCTGGGCTAATGTGTTGCCAATCATCCTGATTGCCTGGAGGTGGGAGATGCGCTCTACGCTCTTCATTGCTGCAACAGTCATTTCAGCCTTTTTTCTGGCCGCCCCAGTGAGCCCGCAAACCAGCGCACAAAACACGCCGCAGGCATTGCAAGCTACGTACGACCAGGCCATGAAAGCGAAGGATTGGGCGGGCGCAATCGCGGCGGCACAGCAATTGGTGGATGCGAATGCTACGTCGGCCAATCTGCTGCTGCTGGCAAATGCACAACTCTATGCGACCACCGGGCAAAGCGACACTGGTCCTTTGGAGACGGCTCTTGCTACCTATGATCGTGCCCTCGCCGCGGCACAGCAGGAGAAGCCCGCGCAGGGACAGCCGGATACCGCGTGGAAAGACGGCGTGTCGAAGATCTATGTCGGAAGAGGCAATGCGCTGCTCAAGTTGAAGCGTACTCCGGAGGCGATCGAGAGCTATAACCACTCCGCTGAACTGTCCTCAAATCCCGGGCTGGCATATTTCAATGTCTGCGCGGTGCTCTACAACATTGGCGACACAGGTAATTCGGCGGCAGCTTGCCGCAAGTGCGTGCAAGCCGACCCCACGCGTGCCAATGCCTGGTTCGTTCTCGGCTCGGATCTTTTTGCGGATGCACCGGTCAGTTCCGCCGGTAAGGTGACGATAACAGTGGAAACGCGCCAGGCGCTTGAGAAATATCTCGAGCTTGCCCCTGACGGCCCACATGCCGCTGATACCAAAGCGATGCTGCAGATGGCCGCGCCCTAGAAAACAGTTCGCAGTTCACGTACGACGGCTTCTATCCTCAGTCTGTAACCCTGTTTCTGGAGAAATTCAGGTGTGTCATTTGAGAGCCGCTTCCGGCATCAGCGCAGGTTTCGGACTTGCTGCTGCCCTCGCCGTCCTGTTCGCCCTGGCGGCGCCCGCACCGGCCCAGAACACGGACACCTTCAACCCGATGCCGCTGGATGGACGTTTTGGCCCGATCGATGCCCGGCCTCCCAGCACGCCGCTTGACGAAATCATCAAGAAATTCTCCGCCAAGGAGACCGAGTTTCAGGAAGCCATCAACCACTACACCTATCGCCGCACCGCCAGAGTCGATACCATCAACAACCAGCAGAACATCGACGGCGAGTGGTACGAAGAGGACGACGTCCTCTTCACGCCGGACGGTCGGCGCGCCGAAAAAACTGTCTACAGCCCCGAAAACACCCTCAAACGTATCCTTCTCACGCCCTCCGATCTGCAGGATATTGAGGGCTTGTATTCCTTTGTCCTCACTACAGACGAGGTCCCGGCTTACAACATCACCTACGTTGGCCGCCAGAAAGTGGACGAGGTTTACTGCTACGTCTTCGACATCAGCCCGAAGCAGATGCAGAAGAACCACCGATATCTGCTTGGCCGCATCTGGGTCGATGACCACGACCCCCAGATCCTGATCACCAGCGGCCGCATTGTTCCCGACAACACCAAGACAGGCCATCAGGACCTGCATCCACCGTTTATGACATGGCGGGATCAGGTCGACGGCCGGTACTGGTTTCCCGTCTACACCAAGAGCGAGGGCTTCCTTCAATTCGCCGGCGCGAGAGGCCACTCGGGCCTGGACGTCCATATCCGCGAGGTAGTGAAATATAGCGCCTACAAGCGCTCCGGCTCACCCACCAAGATCATCAGTAACGGCCATGAAGTGCAGAACCAAAGCCTGGCGGCTCCGCCGCAGCAGAAGTAGCCTCGTCCCTTGCGGCGATGTTTTCGGGTCCTACGAACTGCATCAGCTTGGCCCGATGCCGCTCATCACCAGCATGCGCGGCTCTGTCATCTCCTCGATGGCCCAGCGAATGCCCTCGCGGCCCAGGCCGGAATCCTTCACGCCGCCGAAGGGCATGGGATCGAGCCGCCAGCTCGGTGTGTCGCCGATAATCAACGCGCCCACTTCCAGCTCGCGATACGCGGTGAGAATGCGGCCAGCGTCGCGCGTGAGCAGCCCGGCCTGCAAACCGTATTTCGAGTGATTGATCCGCGCCAGCGCATCTTCAAAATCGTCGTACGGTTCAATCGCAAGCACGGGCCCGAAGACCTCCTCGTCGTGCACCTTCATGCCCGACGCGGTTGCGCTCAGGATCGTGGGTTCGATCATCGATCCCTTGCGCTCGCCACCGGTGACCAGCTTCGCGCCGGCGGCAACGGCCTCTTTTATCCACGCCTCCACGCGGTCCGCTTCGCCCGCCCGGATCAGTGGACCCACATCCGTCGCCTCATTCGAGGGATCGCCGACCACAAGCTTGCCGGCGAGATCCACCACCTTCCAGACGAAAGTCTGAAAGATGCTGCGCTCGACCAACACGCGCTGCGTGCTAATGCACGACTGCCCCGCGTAATTGAAGGCGGAGTGTGCAGTGCGCAACGCCGCGTCGTCCAGATCTTTCCAGTCGCTGTGCACGATGAGAGTGGAGTTCCCGCTCAGCTCCAGCAGCACGCGCTTGCGCGCCGAGTGCGCCTTCAGTTCCCAACCCACCTTTGCCGAGCCGGTAAAACTCACCAGCTTGATGCGATCTTCCTTCTCCGCGAGCCACGCGGTGTCGGTGTTATCGAGCGGCAGCACGGCCAGCGCCTCTTCAGGCCAACCCGCCTTCAAGATCACTTCGCCCAACGCCAGCGCGGTGAACGTGCCCTGCGGCGAGGGCTTCAGAAGGAGCGGGCACCCGGCTGCGATGGCCGGCGCTGCCTTGTGCGCCACCAGGCTCAGCGGAAGGTTGAAGGGCGTAATCGCCAATACCGGCCCAACGGGAAAGCGCTGCACCAGTCCCCAGCGGCCCTCGTTGCCCTCAGTCAAATCCAGGGGAATGCTTTCGCCGCCCAGCCGCGCGGCTTCTTCGGCAGCGGTCTTGAAGGTAAGTACGGCGTGGTCCACTTCGGTCCGCGCCAGCCGCACCGGCTTGCCCGCCTCGGCCACAATCAGTTGCGCAAAGCGATCCTTTTGCTCGATGAGCGCCGCGGCCACATCTTCAAGAATCTCGCGCCGCTTCCAGCGCGGCAGCGCGCGCGTGCGGCGCAGGCTGGCCACGGCGTGATGTACGGCCTGGCGCGCATCGGCACGCGTGGCCTTGGTCACCCGCCCCACCAGTCCCTGATCCCACGGCGAGCGCACTTCCATCGCCTCTCCGTCGGTCCATTCCTTGCCGCACAGCAGAAATCCCGTTTGCGTTCCCGGCCGCATCTTCATGATCTGGCTCCCATCAGGAAAAGTCTACGCTCTTGATAGTAAAGGCGACCGGGGAGCCAGCGCAGGCTCCGTCAGGGTAGGGTGGATTCGGGAGGTGTCCGTGGCCGCACTATCCCGTTCCGGGTCCATAAGCGAACAAATCGCTTACAGGAGTTGGCTTTCATGCGGTATAGTGGCTGCATTCTGCAATCGGAAGTCCCCCAAAACCACCTGCAATTGACTCCATGAAAGGGAAATGACAATGCCCGATTCGACCGGAAATCAAATTGCTCAGCAGCCTGCGGGAGCGCCCCCTCAAAAGTCAGGTAACACCGCCGTAAAGATCATTCTGATTGTTGTGGGCGTCTTTGTCGTCCTGGGTATTCTCGTCGTCGGGGTGATCGGCTACATAGGCTACCGCGTCGCTCACTCTGTCCACAAGAATCCCGATGGGACGGTCACCATCAACGCGCCAGGCGGCGGCACCATCAGCGCGGGTGCGAATGGCCAGTTCACTGAGAGCGACCTGGGCATCGCCATCTATCCCGGCGCCCAGCAGCAGAAGGACAGCCTGCGCATGAACATGGGCGGCAAATCCATGATCACTGCAAACTACCTCACCCCCGATTCCAAGGACCAGGTCATCGCTTTTTACAAAGACAAGGCCGGCGCCAACGCGCAATCCATGATTACTGCCGACGGCGCAGAATTTATCGTGGACGTGGGAGGGGGCGACCAGACCACGGTGATCATCAACCAAGAGGCGAATGCGCATAATGGCCAGACGCAGATCGCCATCGTGCGCACTTCGAAATCCTGAGCCTGCTCTGATTCCGCAGGAACACATGTACTCTCGCCGGTTCGCCGGGATTCTTTCCCGGCGAGCCGGTCGCGCTTGTCCTGTGCAAAGGCCCTCGTGGCGATGTGGAGACTCTCGCGCCAGGCAGACGCCTGACTGCGACGGATGGGGTATAGTGGCAGCAACTTAAGACGGCAGAGTGTCACAGTCCCGAAAATTCCACTCGCAAGGAAGGCGCCATGACTGACATTCCGGGCAACCAGCCTCCTCCACAATTCGGCCCTTCGCAGCCTTATCCGCCGCCCTACCCGCCGGTGATCTACCCTCCGGCGAAAAAGGGACCGAGCGCGCTGAAAATTGTTCTCATCGTCGTCGGCGTCTTCGTCGGTCTCGCGCTCATCGGAATCGGGTTTCTGAGCTACGAATTCTACAGGCTTGCCAAGTCTTCGCACATGACGACCAGTTCGCAACCGGTAGCGGCGAGCGATCTGGGCGTTGCCATCTATCCGGGCGCCGAGCAGAAGATCAACGTGCGCATGACCATCATCGGCAAAAGCGTGCTCGCGGCGACCTTTTTCACCTCCGACTCAAAAGCAGAGGTGATCGCGTTTTACCAAAACAGCCTTGGCCCGAGCGCGCAGGTCCAGACCATCTTGAACGAGACACAGCTCAAGCTCGATAAGGGCGCGGGCGAATCGGTGCTTGTCAAAATCTCGCAAGGAATGGGACTTGAAAGCGGCAAGACGCAATTTGTCATCACGCATGCCACCCCGGTTGCTACGCCATCGAAGTGAGGAATGAGAGCCGGGGCGCGTCGGAGTTGCGCTGCGCGCGGTTTTCGCCCATTGTGCGTTCTCATGCCCGAATCACATAGCGAGCGCGCAGATCGTCACCATACCACATGATGTAGTTCGTGCCCCAGCAATTGTTGAAGAGGCACGAGTGCAGTCCCTTTGTCAGATCCGGCTGATCGTCCGAGAAGAGCAGGGGATCGCGCTCGCCGAGAGCCACCACGGGCGCATCGAGCGTGCCGACTGCGAAGGAATTGCCGCCAGCGCCGTACGCGAATCCAGTTTGCACGGCGTGCATGTGGCGATTGCCTGATGCTGCCACATTGAATGGCGCAATCCATTCACCGGACTTTTCGAGCTTCCAGCCCTTCACGTCTTCGATGATGGGATTGAAGGTGAGCCACAGCGCCTCCGCCATGCGCGTGGCCGGTTTGCCGAACCACGAGAACTGCAAGTGGATCACGGGCTCAGCCTTGGGCAGCAACAGTTCGATAAATGCATGCCGCGGAAATGCGGCGCGGCCCGAAGTGAAAGCTTCCTCGTCGTTGAACTGCAAACCCACCACGATGCGATGCCCTGCATCGTTTTCTTCCACGAGAACATCCGCGCTCGCTGGCTGCCATTCCTCGCGCTTCGCGCCAAAGCGCTCGATATTCGGTTTGCCAAAGTCCTTCTGCGCCCAATCCTGCTTGGAGATGACATAACTCGCCCGATAGCGCGTGTAGTCTTCCTGCGCAAGCGTCTGGTAAGTCAGCAGCGCGATAGGATTTTGTTGGCTTGCCCACTCGCGCCCCGTCGCTTTATTGCGCAGCCGCGTGATGGCGCCGGTTTTGGCGTCGATTTGCAGAGTGAAATGCGCAGTTTCAATCGCCTTTCCGGGTGCAATTGCTATCGCTTTCGGAGAAGCAACCGGCCGCGTTGCCTTCATGCTTTCCATCGCAAGCTGCGCTTCCTCGCGCAGTACCTCCGGTAGCGTTGCAATCCCGTCGAGCAGATCCTGCCGCTTCTCAATCCAACTAAACTCCACAACCTTGTAATTCTTCGTGTCTAGCATGCCCGCTAAGTCAGACGGTATGAGGTTGTCGTAGTCCAGCCAGGTCTTGGTATCTGTGCCCCAGGTGTGCTCGGGCGCGAGCAAGATGTGGCGCAGCAACTGAAGGTCCGTCTCATCGCCCACCTTCAATGCGCCAC